>JAIPJC010000043.1 GCA_021734345.1 Kiritimatiellales bacterium
CGGATCCGCAACTCCCGGTAGTTGGCCTGAATCTTTTGCAGGAGCATCCGCTTGATGCGCTCCAGCTCGGGTAGCCAACCTGGCAAATCGATATATACAAACAGCACAAAATCCTTGATGAAACCTGGCTGGCTGTGCTGCGCGATTTGTTCCCCTACCAGCTGCGGCCACGCCTTTCGCAGAATCAGGATGTTTTCGCATTGCGGTTCTTCCAACCCATCGAGCACATCCTTAAGGATTCCACCGATGCCGCGGATCTCCCGGTTGGGTGCGAGGGGCTTGTCGAGGTGGAAGCGAACCTTGTCCATATCCCACCGGGCCTGATTGAGCTTGCTGTTGCGGGGTTGTTCCATGCGCGCATTGAGCCATAAACCAGGATTGATTTGAATCCAAATTATCCCTTTAATCCGATCCATGGAAAACAACCTGTACCCGCTTAAGTTTCATCCCGTCTACAAGGACTATCCCTGGGGCGGCTCGCGCATTCCCGAAACCTACCACCGCGATCTTCCGCCCGGCATCTATGCCGAGTCGTGGGAAATTTCCGACCACGCCGATGGCATGAGCGTGGTTTCCAACGGCCAACTCGCCGGCCAGACGCTGCGCGGAATCCTGCAAGCCCATTCCGCGGATATCATGGGCAGCAACGTTGCCGGATCAAAATTTCCCCTGCTAATCAAACTGATCGATGCCAAGCAGAAGCTCAGCGTGCAGGTTCATCCAAACGATGCGACCGCGGCCCGGTTTGGCGGAGAGGCCAAGACCGAGATGTGGTACCTGCTCGGTGAAAACAAGACCCATGTCTATTGCGGACTCCATGACGGCGTCACGAAGGAAAGCTTCCTCCAAGCCGTTGCTGACGGAACCAGCGGCGAAACCATGCGTCCGGTTCCGGTACAAAAAGACAGTGCGGTGTTCGTGCGCGGTGGACGCGTCCATGCCATCGATGCAGGGTGCCTGATCCTCGAGATCCAGCAAAACTCCAACACCACCTATCGCATCTACGACTGGGGGCGCATGGGCAATGACGGCAAGCCGCGCGATTTGCATATCGACAAGGCCGTGCAGGTCATCAACTGGAACGACCACGGAAACCCACTGGTCGAGCCGACCGTGTTGGTTGAAACGGAAGGGTTCCAATGTTTGGAAGTTCTGGCGTGTGAATATTTCCGGCTCGAAAAACTAACCTTTTCCATGCCGCTCGAAGTCCCCATGTCGGGAACAACCTTCCACGCGCTGTTCATCGCGGAAGGCGAAGCAACGATTGAATGGGAGGGCGGAAGCGAAACGGCCACGGCGGGCGAATCCGTCCTGATCCCGGCCGCCCTACCCGCCTACACGCTTGACGGCAAGGCCACCGTGTTGCGCACTTCGATTCCCGAATGCTGAAGCATCACTCGGCAACACGTTGTTTTTTAAACAACAAGCCAAAGAGAATCAGGATGGCTCCGGCAAGGATGGCCGGGGTAAGCCAAATGGCCTGCCAGTTCTTGACACTTTCGACCACTCCCGCGGCAGTGACCGTGTCGGTGGTGAAGTGCTTCACCACCACGCCGGAAAGGTTGGATCCAATGACCATGCCGACGCCATAGGTAATAAAGGCGATGAATCCCTGGGCCTGGGCCTGGATCGCTTTGGGTGCGGTGTTGTCCACATAGATCTGGCCCGTGACAAAGAAGAAGTCGTAGCAGACGCCGTGCAGCATAATTCCAAGATAATACATCCACACCAGCGAGTCGGGGCTGCCGAACGCGAAGAGCAGGTAGCGGCCAACCCAAGCCAGCATGCCGGTCAACAGCATCTTCTTGACCCCCAACCGGACAAAGAAGAACGGCATAATGATCATGAAGATGACTTCGGACATCTGGCCCATGGTCATTTTGCCGGCGGCGTTGACCACCCCGACATCGTTCAGGAACATGTTGGTGAAGTTGTAGTAGAACGTCAGCGGGATGCAAATGAGCAGGGAGCCGATGACAAAGATGGCGAACGAGCGGTCTTTCATCAGCTTAAGGGTTTCGAGGCCGAGCACATCGCTGACGGTGACCTTGTGTCCCAGCGACTTCGGCGGCGTGTCGGGAAGGAAGAGCGAAAAGATCCCCAGCAGGATGGACGCTGAAGCCGCGATTTTCATGGGGATGTTTTGATCTTCCACCTTCAGGAAACCAATAATCAGGCCTGCGATAATCCACCCGGCCGTACCAAATACGCGGATGGCCGGGAATTGCTTTTCCGGGTTCTCCATCTTGCTGAAGGAGATCGCGTTGACCAGTCCCAGCGTGGGATTGTAGCAGATGGCATAGGCAATCAGCACCCAGAACAATACGACGGAGTGGGTGATCGTTGAGGCATAGAAGAGGATGCAGCCACCAACCAGATGCATAAAGGCCATGACCTTCTGGGCCGCAAAAAATCGGTCGGCAATCATACCGACAATAAAGGGCGCAACGACCGCCCCCCATGGCATGGCGCTGTAGGCCCGGCCAATCTGGATTCCATCAAAACCAAGCCCCTTGCCCAGATAGGTTCCCAGCGTAACGAACCACGCGCCCCAGATAAAAAACTGGAGGAACATCATGATTGAAAGCCGCACGTTAATGAATGGTTGCTTCTTATCCTCGCTCATATTTCGCCTCCCAGCCGGCGAACCGCCAGCTTAATGTCATTTTCCCTTGTTTTCCCCGCTTCGCGCTCGACAGCCAGCGCACCCGCGAACCCTATTTCTGCCAATGTCTGGATGAACATCCCATGTTCCACGTCCCCGTTGCCCCAGGGCACTTCGATCCCCCATTCGCCCGGCACCGCAGCAGGCACCGCATCCTTGATGTGCACATGCCTGATCCATGGTGCCAGCGTCCGCACGGCGGCGATCGGATCGCCCTTGCCGTACAAGATCATGTTCGCCGGATCAAAGTTTACGCCCACCGCCGGATGGTTAAGATCTTCCAAACAGCACCGGAGATCTTCTGCAACTTCCTGTCCGGTTTCAAGCAATAAGACAACCCCTTTCAGCCGGGCGGCGTCGGCGAGCTCGCGCATGCGGGTGCAGAACTTCCGGTATCCGGCCTCGTCGGAATGATCAATGAATCCCCCATGGAACGACAGCAACCCGACCCCCAGATCGGAGGAAATATCGATGGCGTCCAGCACGATGTCGCGGTTCCGTTCCCAGCAATCGTCGGGCATGATGCCACCGGTTCTGCGAATCGTCGCCAACGTTGAATAATCCTCCTGCGGAAAGCCGACCATCGTGGCGCTCACACGAACGCGACCGCGTTCGATGGCCGCTTTAAACATGTCGATGGCGAAAATGCCGAGATGGATGTGCGACAGACCAGTTGCTTCCAACGTATGGAAGACCCGGTCGGGATCGTTGTCGAGCGACCATGTGCAAATTCCGATTGGGTTGGCAGGTTGTTTCATGCGTGCATGGTCTCCAATGCCAGACGAACCGATTCGCGCGCCTGTTCCGGCGTAATGACGGTCTCCATGTTCGTACCGGATACCAAGTTGAAAAAATATTCTATCTCACCTTTGTAACCATCGCCCTTTTCAAACTCGGGCACAAAGGACTCTCCCGCGGATGGGTAGACTTTCAATGTGGTTTCGGAGCGGGAATCGAATACCACCAACGCTTTTTCAAATATGATGTCGAATCCCATTTTAAAACCGAAGGACGGCGGCATCATCCAGCTTCCCGTGGCCGAAATGGCGCGATCGTCGCCATAGTCGAGGATCGTGAGGACATGCCCCGGCACGCCGTTGTCGAATCTAGAAACCGTCGCGCACACCTGCCGAGGGATCCCGAATAGATACTGGATGTAATCCAGATCGTGGATGTGTAGATCCAAGGCGACTCCACCGCTCTTGGACGTATCCGCAAACCAACTTCCGCCCCCGCCGGCAGGCGGTGCGGACAACCGCTGGAAGTCGGCGGCCAGCACCTTGCCGTATTCACCGCTTTCAACCACTTTTTTCACCCAAGCATATTCCGGCCAGAAGCGGATGCATTGGGCCACCATCAAATGCTTTCCCGCCTTGGCCGCGGCGGCAATCATCAGATCGCAATCCGCCACGTTCAACGCCATTGGTTTTTCGCATAGCACATGGATGCCGTTTCCCAATGCCCGGATGGAGATCTCCCGATGCAGATAGGTCGGCAACGCAATCGATACGGTATCGAGCTTCTCGGTCACAAACATTTCGCCCACGTCGGAGTAGATCGCGACGTCCTCCAGATCGAGCGTCTCCGACGTGACATCCAGATTTCCCTGCTTGGCGGTACGGGCCACCGGGTTTGCATCGCATACCGCCACAACCTTGGCTCCGTCGATGGACTGCCAATTCCGCAAATGGACGCCGCCCATGAAACCCATTCCAATGATACCCACCTTGATCATGATAAACCGTTAACTTTCCAGCCCTTGCGGTATGTGCGGCGAATGAACTGGTTTGCGGCATCGTTGTTCTTGAACCGCAGGTTGGCGGCATCCCACTCCAGCGTTTCATTCGGGAAACGCGAAGACAACGCGCCAAGCAGGACGGTTTCCGTTAGCGGCCCGGCATAATCGGCAAAGTCGGCGATGGGTTTCACGTTCTCGCCGCGCACCGCATCGATGAAATCCATGTAGTGGTCGCGTGCCGGGAATTTTGGATAGCGGTATTCCGCAAACTTTTCGCGGGGATACGGCACGGGCAACGTCATGTGCGGAGCCAGCAGCACCCCTTCGGTGCCGATGAATATGCCCCCCTGCTGCGGCATTTTATCGCCGAACAAAGCCTGGATATCCTGCGGCGGCTTCTGGGCTCCATCAGTCCAGGTAACCTTGAGCGTTGCTCCTTCCGTGTATGCATTGCCGGGGAAAACATATTCGAATTTTTCGTCGAGCGCCCAGTTATGCGCATTGGGGACGCCCCCGATGGACTTGACCGAAATGGGTGCTTTCAAACCCATCGCGCCGAACATGGGACTATAGATGTGGCAACCCATGTCGCCCAGCGTACCGGTACCGTAATCGAGCCGCTTGCGCCACAGGGAAGGATGGTAGTAGTTGTCGATATAGGGGACCTTTGGTCCCGCGCCGCACCACAGATCCCAATCGAGGGTTGCGGGAACCGGATCGATTTTATCCGGACGCGGAAGCGGATCGCCCCAGTTCTTATTGCTGAAGATATGCACCTCCTTCACTTTACCAATCACACCGTCCTGGATCATTTTCACGGCCAACCGCTCATAGGTGCTCGATGAAAGCTGGATGCCCATTTGGGTGACCAGCTTGCGTTCCTTGGCGATCTCGGCCATGCGCCGCGTCTCGTACAAATCGTGCGCCAGCGGTTTTTGGCCATACACGTGCAGGCCCATGTTCATCGCCGTCACGGCCATGGGCGCGTGCATATGGTCCGGCGTCGATACGTTTACCGAGTCGAGGTTCTTGTGCTCCTTGTCCAGCAAGACGCGCCAGTCCTTGTAGACCTTCACATCGGGGAACAGCTCCAGCACTTTTGCCAACCGGCTGTCATCCACCTCCGCCACGGCTACAAGATTGAAGTGTTCGCTGCGCACCATGCGGCTAATGTCCGAAAAAGCCTGGCCCGACGCCCCGAAACTGGCGTGGTTCACCTTTCCATTGGCCGAGGCTCCGGCCACACCGATGTTGAAGAGCGGAAGGCTTGCCCCTGCCAGGGCCGAGGTCTTGATGAATGAACGTCTATTTTTCATGATCCAGCTCCTTTATGGCGATGTTGCGGAACGCCACCGGATCCTTGTGCCCGGCAAAACCAAAATGCCCACCCTTGCGGATTCGGCCCGGATGTTCCTCCTTGCCTTTGAATTCGGTGATGGTTGATAAGTCGGTATCAAGGATCACGGTACCGTTCAACTCCACAACGATGGTTGAACCCTTCACCGTCACCTCTTCGAAATTCCACTCGCCTGTTTCGCGCAGGTATCCGCGATGGGCGGCCGCCATGCCGTATGCGGAACCATGGAATTGCCGCGGGTCGAGCTTGGCGTATTTTGGGTTTTCATTGTCGAGGACCTGCAGTTCGCACATTCCCGCGTAGGCGGGGTTGCCGGAGCCCGGGTAGCGGATCGCCAGCCCGTTGTTGCCGGCGGGCGGAAGTTTGAATTCCAACCGCACCGCAAAATCGCCGTACTCCTTTTCGGTAAAGACGTTTCCGCCTTTGTTCGGTGCGCAACGGATCGCTCCATCGACGACTTCATAGTTGTTCGTATCCCCCGCCCAACCCGCGAAGCTCTTGCCATCGAACACGGAAACGAAACCCGCATCGCCCTTGGACGCGAGGATCTGATTCGCCTCGTCCGCTTCGATCTCGCGAATAAAAATATTCCGCCAACTGATTTCGCCGCCATGGGTCTGCAATTGGATCGGACCGGTGCGCGGCAGCGGTTTCTTGGGGTCGAAATAGTTGTCCATCCGTGCGTGGTCGACCACGAGTTTACCGTTCAGAGACACGGTCACGCGCTCGCCCACCATTAGGATGCGGAGCTGGTTCCATTCGCCAAAAGGCTTATCGGCCAACACCAGCGGATTCTTGCCCTCTTGGTTTTTCTTGTTGTTCCACAAGCCGCCCGATCCCTTGTCTGCGCCCAGCTTGAACTTTGCTTGTTCGGTGGAATCCCAGATCTGAACTTGCGGAATGCCGCGTAGATAGACACCGCTGTCGGCCAGCGGAACCGTCTTGTATTCCAGCAATAACTCAAAGTCGGCATAGTTTTTCAGGGTCGATAGAAACAGGCCGTGTCCATCATTAACCAGCACCCCACCCGCCACGCTCCAATGCTGCTGGATGTCGGCCAGACTGGCTTGCTGTTTTGCCACGAGTTCTTCCGCCGGCAGGGCCATCCATACGACTGGATCTTCCGTCTTCAGCCCCCACCAGCCCGACAAATCCTTGCCGTTGAACAGTGCGGAAAAACCCTCCGGAGGTGGGCCGGACTGCGCGAACGCCCCCGATACAACCAACAACATTCCAACCACAACCCGACTCGACGTCTTCATTGAACCCTCCACGGTGAATTGCCCTTCTGCGAGAAATACCCGTGAAAGCTATCAGGGAAAGCTAGCGTCCGTCTTGTAAAAAACAGGCATGCCGGTGTACGTCACCACGGATTCTTCCGGCCCTGCGACCGGTACTCGCTAGGTGCGCACTTAATCACCGACCGGAAGCTGCGGATAAAGTGGCTGTGGTCGTAGAAGCCGGAATCCAATGCAATGGAAGCGATGGTGTTGTTGGTTGTCGCGAGCAGGCTGCACGCCGCCTGGATGCGCACGTTCATGATGTGCTTCGTCGGGGTAATCTGGAAAACCTTGTGGAAGCGGCGTTCGAACTGGCTGGTGGAAAGATGGGCGATTTTCGCCAATTCCTCGATTTTGATCGGTTGCGCATGGTTCGCCCTCACAAATTCGAGCACATCGTTCATTTCCGCGTAGGGCCGCAGCTTCTCGTAGGCATCGGTCATATTGCGGGCGATGCAGGCCACCCCGATGATCTCGCCGTTATTTGAATAGAGAGGAACCTTGGTGGTGACAAACCAGTTGATGGAATTGTGCGGATCGGGAGCCAGCTCCACCCGGTCGGCAATGCTTTCACCGGTCTCCAGTACATGCCGGTCGTCTTTCACATACTCATCGGCGCGCGCCGGTGAAAACAGGTCGTAGTCTGTTTTGCCGATCATCTCCGCCTCGCTGGCCAATCCGCACAACTGGACCGCAACCCCGTTGGCCATCATGACGCGGCCTTCTCGATCCTTCACCACGAAATAGACCCCCGGCAAATAATTGAACAGCTGCTGGAGCTGTGCCCCGCGCAACCTCTGCCGGAACTCTGTGGAATTTCCAGACATTGGATCCTGTTGGCTATGCCTCCGAGGTAATGAATTTCACGGCATTCTCGAACAACTTGAGGCCGAGGCCTTGCTTCGGCAATTCGCCGGACAGCTTTTGCATGTCCCAGTTGGGATGGTTTTCCGGGAACAGGTAGGCTTCGGGATGCGGCATCATGCCGAAGATGCGGCCGGTTGGATCGCACAGCCCGGCAATCGCGTTGAGCGAGCCGTTCGGATTGACCGGGAAGTCTGCCGAAGGATTGTTGTTCTTGTCGACATAGCGCGCCGCGACGCAGCCTTGTGCTTCAATCTTTTCGAGCAGGGCATTGTCGAGCGTAAAGATTTTGCCTTCGCCGTGGCGGATCGGCAGCGGCATGGTGCCGAGGCCGTTGGTGAACACACAGGGGGAGTTTTCCTCATAGCGGATATCGACCCAGAAGTTTTGGAAATTCCCGCAATCGTTTTGCATCAGCGAAACCTTCGGCTCGAAATATTCACCGTCCAGCCCCGGCAGCAGCCCCATCTTGGTCATCACCTGGAAGCCGTTGCAAATGCCCATAATCAGCTTGCCGTCGTCGATGAACTTCTGAAGCTCCGCCTGCATGTGGTGTTTCACGCGCAGGGCAAAAACATGACCGCTGGTCATGTGGTCTCCGTAGGAAAATCCCCCGATGAACATCATCGTTTGGAATTCGTCGAGCTGGCCGGGGTTGTCCAGCAGATCGTTCAAATGCACCCGCTTCGGCTCCGCGCCGGCCAGCTTCCACGCATGCTCGGACTCCGCCTCGCAGTTGACCCCGTATCCCGTAATAATCAAAACCTTCGGCTTGCTCATCTTGTTTCCTTTATTTCCGAATTGGAGGGACGACCTCCGTGTCGTCCTATCCCTGCTACGGCAGGACGGGACAGCGCCCGTCCCTCCACAAACTTATTTGTTCATATCACCCATGATCGCGGTGGCTGCGGCCACCGGATCGGCTGCCTGCAAAATCGGCCGGCCAACCACGAGGTGGGTTGCGCCCTGCCCCACTGCGAACGACGGCGTCGCGACGCGTTTCTGGTCGCCCACGTCGCCTTCCGGCATGCGGATGCCCGGTGTGACGAGGATCGCATCCGGAAATTCGGCGCGCAACACCTTGGCTTCATGCGCGCTGGTCACCATGCCATCGATGCCCGACGAAATCGCCAGGCGCCCCAGCGCGAGCGCCTGTTCAGACACCGTGCGGTTGATTCCAAGGTCGGTAAAGTCGTCTTGGCTCAGGCTGGTCAAGGTCGTGACGGCCACGAGCTTGGGCGGGTTGGCGCATTCGGACGCGGCTTTGGCGGCTTCTTCCAGCATCGCCCGGCCACCGATCGCGTGGACGGTCATCAGGTTGACGCCGTGCTCGGCGGCGGTCTTGACCGCATGGCCGACGGTGCGGGGAATGTCGTGCAGCTTTAGGTCGAGAAATATCTTCTTTCCGCGGCGTTTCAACGGCTCCAGCACGGCAGGGCCTTCGGCGCAGAAGAGCTCCAGCCCCACCTTGTACCACTCGATAAAGTCGGGCAACTCCTTCAGCTTTGCCTCCATCGCCTCCGCATTCGGCACATCCAGCGCCACGATCAATTCAGCCTTGTTCATTCCGCAACATCCTTTCCCGGTTCCAAAGTCCGGAAAGCTAGCAGAAAACCTCCAAGGGCTGGAACTTTTTACGGCGGTTTTTTCCGCGGGATTGAAAATCAGACCCGTAGCCATACGGTCTTGAAAGGCGCCAAGGCAATGATCTTCCCTTCGCCCTGACAGCGTGATCATCTATTTGGTGGAAAGTCTACGCGACTGTTGCGTGAGTCCTTGGGAGGCGAGGTAGTTATCAAATTCCATAATTTTTTATTTGTAAGGAATCGTTTCCTATGTAATAAGGGATCGTTTCCTATATAAAAAAGCAGATGGAGGTGGGCCTAGCTGCCCAAGTGAAAAAATAAAAAAAGAGGAGCGGTAAAATGAGAAAAGAAAGAATGGTTGGTTGCATTGCTATATTGCTAGGACTCTTTGCCGAGTCGAGTTTTGCTGTGAATCGTTGGACGAAGCTGGATGGGGCTTGGCATGCTCCGGCAACGTGGGGCGGTGTTTCATCGGTGCCGATACCAAAGGCGGGAGACACGGCACTGGTTACGAACAATGTAACGGTTTCAACGGCGACCTATAAAGATTTAACGCTACTTCGCATTGCCGCTAATAACGTAGCGGGTTCGGTAACCCTTGTTCCCGGAGGAGTTCTTGCCCCGACGAACGATGTCAGGATCGGTACCAGCGGAGTAGGAACTACGCCTGGCGCTACCCTCACACTAGATGGTGGTGATTTGAGCACATTGACCATCATGTATGCCGGCCACACCTCGCCCGGCAACTTGGTTGTGAACAGCGGCACATTGACCGTTGGCTCCAGCCTGAATGTTGCCCGCGGATTTGACGGAAGTATTCCCGGATCTGACGGGTCGACGATGACGATCAATGGAGGAAGCGTGTCTGTCGGCTTTAACTTTCGTATCGGTGTGACCAATCAGGCAAATGGATTTGTCACCATCTCGGGCGGCAGCTTGAGTGTGACAAACGGATTTCTTTTGGACAAAGGTACCCTCACCATCGATGGATCCGGATCTTCGATCTGGTTAAGTAAGACTGGTCCGGCTGCATGGCTCGACTTCCGTACGGATGGGACACTGAAGTACATCTTTGATGCAACGGGCGTCTCCCCCATCAATTTCGACAATAAAAACATTAAGATCCTTAACGGAGCCTCGTTGGCGATTGATGGCAGTGCTTTTTCCGGAGCGGCAGGCACTTATCCGCTGATGGATTTTGGCACCTACGAAATCGCTGGAACGAATCGTTTCACCAACGTGTCGATTACCGGATTCGATAGTTATGGTTCCGCAACACTGGAATACGACGATGCGAATGGAATCATCAACCTGGTAGTGGCTAGTGGAGCGATCACCCCGGCGACCATCGTGGGCTGGTCCACCTTCTCAACCAACGTTATGCGCATGGTGGTCGATGCGCCGGATGCGGCGAACTACTACTATCCAAAAAGCAAACCGGACCTGATGAGCGGCACATGGAGCAATGTGGCCCATTCGGTGGATGGTTCCGACCCTTTCATCGTCACCAACCTCGCCTACTCCACTGCGGAAGGAACCAACGAGGTGATCTATGTACATACCGATGATGCAAAGGGATTTTTTGGCATTGGAGAATAAAAGCAAACCGGACTGTTACAAAATCGAATCGTTTTAGGCACCGGATGAGTGGAATAAATAAGTGAAAGGAAATAATCATGAAAAAAAACAACGCAGGTCTATTAACAATGATTGCTTTGACGGGTATGGTTTGGAATGTCCAAGCTAGTCTGGTATTTACAGACAACTTCGACCGTACAGTGGCAAGTACAGCCAACGGCGCGGACATAGGTTCAGGGTATGTCATTTCGTCGACATCACCAACGGCCGGAAAGTTTCAACTTAGCGGAACCCAGTTGGCTGGCGGCGGAGGGACTGGATCAGCAAACCTCGTGCTCAGCTATCAAGGGCTTGTTGCTTCAAACACGGCGGGCAGCTCGTTTCAGGCATCCATGGACGTTAGTTGCGCAACATTCAACAACGGCCTTCAAAATGGGCTGGCATTTAACTATCAGAATTCAACGAACTTTTACTTCGCCCGAATCTCAAACGGAGGCTCATTGGGAGCTGGTTATTTAGTTTTCGGGCAGATTGTTAACGGGACTTTATCCACATTTACCGAAACTGCGACCGGCCTCAGCATAGCTGCATCAACAGCCTATACGTTAACGATTTCTTCCGATACCGCCGGAGAATTCGGTTATTCGCTGATCGGAGGAACAGTTAATCTGAGTGGCACGGCTCTAGATACAGTCGGGGGTATTGATTTTTCGAACGGATACGTTGGGGCTTATGCAATCATCTCTAATTCCAATCAGAGGTTTGACAACTTCTCGGTGACGACCATCCCCGAACCAGCAACATTAGGTATGATCGGGCTTTCTACAGGATTGCTCCTAACGCTCCGCCGGTTGTCCATTTAATTGTACCTACACTGAAAGACTCCCCTACACGGCCTCTCGCAGAGAGGCCGTTTTTTTCGTGGGATCGAAAGTCAGCGAACGGGAGCTGGTCCGGTGCTTTCGCGAATGATGAGCTGTCCGCTGAGCATGGTTTTTGAGCCGCTGGCAGAAGCGTCGGCATCAAGGACCGCCGCAACGGCGTTAATGGCCATTTGACGGATCGGCTGTGCGATGGTGGTGAGAGCAACCGGCATGAATTCCGCCACGGGAATATTATCGACCCCGACAAATGAAATGTCGGAGGGAACATTGAATCCCGCTTCGCTGGCGGCCCGCATGGCTCCAATGGCGAGCAGGTCGTTCAGGCAAACGAAAGCGGTCGGGAGGCTTGCTTTCGGATGGACTTCAAGCAACGCCTTGAAGGCATCGCGGGCGCCGGACAGGGTGGGAGCACATTGAATAAGGAAGGCTTCCGGACTTTCCAGATTGTATTTCTTAAGCGCCTGCTTGAACCGTGCGATGCGGGGGGTGGCCTTTTGGTGGCTGGCTTTTTCGTGCAGAATGAATCCGATCTTTTTATGCCCCATTTTGGCTAGATGCTGGAAGGTCGCGTTTACACCATCATTCAGATTGATTTGAATGCAGTTCAACGAGGACGCCTTGGGTGGTTCGCCCAATACGACGACCGGCATTCCGGATTTGGCCATCGGTTCAAGATGCGTTTTGAAAATATCGGGATTGATCGGGTTTATAATCAGGCCGTCAATCTGTCGATTGGCAATCTTGTCGAGGCAGATCATTTCGCGGTGGAAGTCGAGGCGGGTATCTTCGATGATTAGATCATAATTCCGCTTGATGGTTTCCGTTTCGATTTCTGTAACGAGGGCCGAGTAGAACGGATTTTGAAGGTCGGGAATGATTAGGCCGATGGTGTCCGTCTTCCCCAGGCTGAGGCCGCGCGCAATCCGGTTGGGCGTATAGCCCAACTGCTCGGCGGCTTCGCGGACCCGCCGCTTGGTGTCTTCGGAGGCCCATGAATCCTTGCGGGAGTTCAGGATGCTGGAGGCTGTGTTTGTGGCGACTCCGGCTACTGCTGCGACGTCTTTTAGTTTTACGGCCATTTAAAGTTCCTTGTGTTGATTGCATAGGTATTTCCTCTAACGCGGTTTGGGTAAAGCGCATTTTTTTGATTTGCGATAAAAGTTGACCAAGGAAACGGTTCCTGCTTTGATTTTGCATGCCATAGGGAAACGGTTCCCGTGGTCTGTTCCATGGACGATTTGCAAGGGTGGTTAAATGCGAAAACTAAAACTCTCGAAAAAAGACTATTTTGACAAGGTGATGGGGTGCTGGATGGGTAAAAACGCCGGAGGCACGCTCGGCACGCCGGTAGAGAAGATGTGGGGAGAGAAGGAACCCTTTGCCTTGGATTATTATCTGGAAATCCACGAAGGCGGCATTCCCAACGACGACCTGGAGTTGCAGCTGATCTGGATGACGATGCTGGAGGAGCGCGGACTGGATATCACCTGCAAGGATTTTGCGGACTATTGGATCGATAGCATCTATTACAATCCGGACGAATACGGCTATTGCAAGACATCCTTGCGCCTCGGTCTTCCGGCCCCGGTGTCGGGCTGGTACAACAATCCCTGCAATGATTGCATGGGCTGCCCGATCCGTTCGGAAATATGGGCCTGCATCGCACCGGGACAACCGGACATCGCCGCGCACTATGCATGGCATGACGCGGTCGTGGACCATGCGATGGGCGAGTCGGTGTATGGCGAAATGTTCAATGCGACGATGCAGTCAATGGCCTTTTTCTGTTCGGATTTCAAGTTGTTGGTGGACTTCGGCCTGTCGGCTATTCCAGAAGAGTGCAAAACCGCGCAGACGATTCGCCTGGCCATGCAATGCCATGCGGATGGAATGACGTGGCTCGAAGCCCGGAATGCCGTCATGGCATTTGCATTCCATCCAAATGCGCAGCACTCCCCCATCAACTTGGGCTTCCAAACATTGGGTTGGCTCTATGGAGAAGACTTCGGCGACATGCTGTGCAAGGCGGTTAACTGCGGGTGGGATACGGACTGTACGGGCGCGACGATCGGTGCGCTGTATGGAATCATCCACGGCGCAAGCGCGTTGCCCGAAAAGTGGACGAAGCCGCTGGGGCATACCCTCGCCACCAGCGAGCCGCGCGGCTGGATCCGGGAAAATTCCTATCCGCGTACGGTGGAGGAATTCACCGAGCGCTGTTTCGCCATGGCCGGACGTATTTCCGAAAAGTTTGGCAACCGCCTCTCCTTTGAGCAGGAGTCGGATTCGCTGACGAGTGCCGATGAACTGGTTGCCTGCTGCGATTATAAACAGATCGGCCTGATCTATGAACGCCGCCAGGACGGGGCGGAATATCAGGCAGGTCCGTTCCGGGTGCAGGTCGCATACCCGGAGCAGCCGGTGATTGCGGTGGAGCGCCCGACCACGGTGGATCTGGAAATCAATAGCCAGAGTCTCGCGGATTCCAAGATTGCATTGTCCGTGGTTTTGCCGGATGGGTTCGCGGTCGAAGGGATGCCTGAAAAGTTGGTGTTGAAAGCAAAGGGACAGATTCGTTTCAGCTTCCAAGTCTCAGTCCGGCAGCCGGAACATATTTATAAAATGAACAGTGTGTACATCAAGCTGGAGGCGATGGACCGTCCCTGCATGGAAATGATTCCCGTCACGTTGGCCGGAGCACGCCGCTATCTGGTTGCGCCGACCCTCGATAAAGCGGCGATGTGGCAGCCAACCAGCTTCAAGGGGGATGACCTGACGGTTGAACGCTTCTTCAAGGGACGCCCCGGAACGGTCTACCTGAAGCATTTTGTCTATATCCCGGTGGCCGAGAAAGACGCGACAATCGGGGTGCCGACCAACGGACGGATGAAGCTTTGGCTGGATGGGGAAAAAATACACGAGACTGGAAAGCAAGTGTCGTTCCGTCCGAGCCTTCGGGACGACGAAAGCAATTATATCCGCCTGCCGCTAGCGAAAGGCTGGCACGAAATCCAGATTGAACTGGAGCGGGACGAAGAACCGATTCTGGCAAACCTGGTGATGTCGCATGGTGCGCTCCAGCATGGATGGAATGAACCGGAGCGGACGTGGGTCAGGGATGAGGCCCCTGCGGCGTTTAACGGAAATCCGGAGGAACGGGTGGCGGAGCGCGTCCGATGAAAATGGCCATCGCCGCGACGCTGCTGATAGCGTGCGCATCGGCGGCGACCGCCGCTTCACAGGACAAGCCAAACATCGTGGTGATCCTTACGGATGACTGGGGAAGCGGCGATTTGGGGCTGTGTGGGATTCTTCCCGACGTTAAAACGCCGCATCTCGACCAGTTGGCCCGGGACGGGGTTTTGTTTACCGACGGCTACATCACGGCGCCGCAGTGCGCGCCGTCCCGAGCCGGCTTGTTGACCGGGCGCTACCAGCAGCGCTTTGGGTTCGGCTGCATCGGGCTGGGTCCGCTGCCGCTCGAAGAAACCACGATCGCGGATCGGTTGAAGCAGGCGGGATATACAACCGGCATGGTTGGCAAATGGCATCTGGAACCGACCGCCCCCGACTTGCATTGGGCCGTTAAAAATCATCCCGAACTAGTCAATGGCAACAAGGTCATCAGCCTTCCGTTTGCCGTGCTGGAGCCCTACTTCCCGCATAGCCGGGGCTTCGACGAATTCTACTACCGCCGCACAAGTCCCTACTACGCCAACTTTGATTTGGCGGGTCGGGATGTATCGCCACCGAAATGGGAAAAATCGAACGACTTCCGGGTGGATGTTCATACGGAAGCGGCGCTGGCCTTCCTTGAGCGGAACAAGCAAAAACCGTTCTTTCTTTATCTGGCCTATTTTGCGCCGCATGTCCCGCTGGAGGCCCCGCAAAAATACCTGGATCGTTTCCCCGGCGAAATGCCGGAGCGACGACGCTATGCGCTGGCCATGATCTCGGCGGTGGATGACGGCATTGGACGGATCGTCGAGCAGCTCAAGCGGGATGGGTTGGATCAAAAAACCCTGATCTTTTTTGCCAGCGACAACGGCGCGCCGCTCGGGGCCCATATGCCGGGCGGAGTGATGGAGGATGCCCGGCCGGCAACCGAAGGCGGCCCGGCGTGGGACGGTTCGCGCAACGACCCGTTCCGCGGGGAAAAAGGCATGCTTTCCGATGGCGGCATCCGCGTGCCGTTCATCGCGGCGTGGCCCGGAACCATTCCTGCCGGGCAGCGTTTCGCCGATCCGGTCATTACGCTGGATATCGCCGCCACCGCCAATGCGCTGGCCGGACTGCCCGATGATCCGAAGCTGGACGGGGTCAATCTCCTCCCCTACCTGACCGGCAAGAAGTCCGGCGCGCCGCACGCCGAAATCTATTGGAAGTTCTGGAACCAGGCCGCCGTTCGTTCCGGAGATTGGAAATTTATCCAGGCCGGCAGCCGCGGCCAGCTGCTGTTCAACCTCAAGGAAGACCAGGAAGAGCATCACAACCTAATCGCGCGTTATCCCGAAAAGGCGAAAGAGCTGCAACGCAAGCTTGGAAACTGGGCGGATCAAATGACGCCGGCCGGCTTGCCGGACGGTGGCGGGAATGATCAGGAAGCGAAATGGTATCAATATTATTTCGAGCAGGAATTAAAGTAGAATTTTAGAGGGAACCAACGTGAACAGGTTTTTTACAATCGGGTCGGGACTGTTGCTATTGCTGGCACCCGCCGCACCCGCGCAAAACGTCTTCCCATCGAATCCGCAATGGGCGGTTGTCAATGGCGACGCGTCAGTGTTGCAGCTGTCGGGTGACGTGCTCCGGCTGGATGCGCGGAAGTCGCTGTCCGGCGTGACAGTCAAGACGTGCGATGTTGAAATCAAGGCTCAGCAGAACTATCGCTTCGAGACGCAAGTGCACCGGCTGCAGGGCGACATGCCCTTCCGGTTGAACCTGCAATGGATGGACAAGGCCGGTCGGGTTCTGGGTGAGGAATACAACCTGATGGGCAAGCTGGTTGGATCGGACTGGGAGCCCTATGCGATCGAGGCGATTGCACCGGTAAAAGCGGCGAAGGCCCGGGTGTTTGTCAATTTGCCCGGCGGCTGGGGCACCGAATTTAAAAACTTCCAATTATTGGAAGCCAATCCGGTCGGGCTGCGCGTGGCCGCCGACCTGTATGCCGCGCAAGCACGGGCGGGCGCGTGGCCGCTGGTGGTCCGCATTGAAAACCGCGGGGATGCGACCCTGCAATCCGCCGAGGTGGAAGTGATCCTGCCGAAAGGCATCCGTACCAAGGATCGGCTGGTGTATCGGATCGGGACACTGGCCTACGATGGTCTTTTCAGAAGAGAGTTGGCGTTGACCGGCCTGCCGGAAAACCCGTCGGCTCAATTGCGCTGCAAGGTTTCGGCGGTGGTGGACGGCCAGCGCATCGCGACGGAATCCTCCACCCCGGCTTTTATTTCCGTAGCAAACGAGATTCCCATAACAACCGTATCGCTGCCGGCGCCGGTTCTGCCGCCAAGCGACCTTCAACTGGGGTGCTTCTATTTCCCAGTGATGCTCGACTGGGATCGGAACAACTGGGGGGTTCGCCCGGTCGATTATCTGGATCCGCTGCTCGGATACTACAACGAGGCGCTGCCCGAAGTGGCCGACTGGCACATCTACTGGGCGGTGACGCACGGCATCCAGTTTTTCGTGTTCGACTGGTATTGGAACCAGGGCATGGATTTTTTAAGCGACGCGCTGGAGCGGGGTTTCTTGCAGAGCCGGTTCAAGGACAAGATGAAGTTCTGCATCGACTGGTGCTCCGAGGGGCATGCAACGCAGTATAAAATGGAGGATATGTCCACACCTTCCATGCTGGCTTTCATGAAGGTGTTGTGCGAACGCTATTTCATTCACGACAACTACCTGACGGTCGATGGCAAGCCGGTGGTTTTCCTCCATACGCCAACCAAGTTGGTGAATGCCCAGGGCGGATGGGACGGGTGCCGCGCGGTGCTGGACGAGATGCGGGCGCTGGCTCGGTCGTACGGGCACAAAGGGGTCTACTTCGTGGCCGTGTTCAGCAATACGCCCTTCCTGCTCGACTTCCAAAAAGGAGGCTTCGATGCGACAGCTCCGTATGCCTACGGCTTCCGGGATGTTGCGCATCAACAGGACGAACGCGGGATCTTTCTGGACTACGAAACCACGATTCCTCGGCACGACGAAAGCTTCGCAACGGCGCAAAAGGAGGCGCATGCGCGCGGGTTGGATTATATCCCCACGGCGTGGGTCGGATGGGACGACTACGCCCGCAGCCGCACGACCTCCGTGCGTACTCCGGGCAATACGCCTGCCGCGTTCCGCCACATGCTCGAAATGTTGCCGAACTATGTCGAGGCCGATCACAAGCTGGCGCTGATCGAAGCCTGGAACGAATGGGGCGAAGGCGGAGAAATCGAACCGGGCTCCCAGTACCGGTTCGGTCGGCTCAGCGCGGTGCGCGATGTGCTGACGCAGGCGCGCGGCCCGTATGATGTTTTTGTCCCGACCCCGGCAGAGGTTGCGCGGTTTGATACCAACGTGAACATGGATGATGTCTATGAAATCTATGAGAAGCGCTATGGCGCGCAATTCGATTTTTCCAAGGGGTTGAATCTCGATTTCGAGCAGGGGCGGCAGAGCCTTTATCTGCAACCCGTCGAAGGGGTGCGGGATCTGGAGATCACCAACGGAGTGCTATCGGCCGATCTGGTCACTCCGAATGCCATGCTGGTCAGTCCGCCATATCTCGGATTGCCTGCGGCCACGGTCACAGGTATTGAAATCCGCATGAAGCTGGCAGCGGGTTCGAAAGCCCGGCTGTACTGGAGTACAGACGAGCACCCGGATTGGTCGGAAAACTGCGCGAAACATTTCCCGGTCGAGGCCGACGGACAGTTCCATACCTACACGGTGGCGCTAGGCGGCGAACCCGGCTGGAAGGGTTTGGTCCGCCAGTTCCGGTTCCATCCTTCAGATCAAACTGGTCTGATATCGATTGATTATTTCAAAACGTGCAAAGAAAGTGATTAATTCGAAATGTTGCGGAAAGTTAAAAAAGTCGGCCATGTAGCGCCCGTTTCCCCTATTTTAGAGGAGTGTCGTTCATAAAGATGAAAATTAAAGTGATACTGGTATGTGCGGTCGCGATGGGTTTGTCCACCTTCGGCGCGGCGCTTGAACCCGCCGATCCGCGTTGCGAGTATCTGGTGAATCCGCAAGGTATCGATACAGCCCGGCCGCGACTAAGTTGGACGTTGCAAGCGGTCGATGCAAGTGTCCGCAAACTAGGCCAAAGCGGTTACCAAATACTGGCGGCTTCATCACCAGAGGCTTTAGTCGTCGATGATGCCGACCTGTGGGACAGCGGAAAAATTTTATCGGATGAGACCGTGGGCATCGAGTACGCGGGGAAAGCACTTCACAGCCGAGAGCTGTGCTACTGGAAGGTGCGGGTCTGGGATCAGAAAGGGAAGGCTTCAGCTTGGTCATCGGTCTCACATTTTTCGTTGGGCCTCCTTCAACGGTCGGACTGGCAGGCGCAGTGGATTTCCGCACCGCCTGTTCAACCAGTGACGTTGCCGCACTTCGGCTATCAGAGCGATATTTCGGAAAAGGCCGATACCGTCAAGTGGGTGCAGATTGATCTCGGGGAATCACAACCCATTGACGGAGTTCGTTTGTGGGGAACCTGGCCTGCCCAATCTTGGAAGGGCGACGGATTCCCTGCGCGTTTTAAGATCGAGGTGTCGGATGATCCGAAGTTTTCCGCTGTTACCATGCTGGAAGATTGCACCGGGCAGGATATTCGCAACCCCGGAGTGGGACCGCTGGAACTGAAGGCTGCGACACCGGTCAAGGGACGCTATGTGCGGTTGACCGCAACCAAGCTCTTTGGTGAATGGTGGCAGGTCTGGAACAACACCACAGAGTCTTGGGATCCGCGGCCAGACAATCGTCGCTACAAACTAGCCTTCGCGGAGATTGAGATACTCAGTGATGGGAAAAATATCGCTCGCGGGAAAACGGTCACCGCGATCAATCATCCCATAAAACCTATTGACGGATGGTCGGCGGATCTTTTGACGGACGGACGCACCGAGGGTGACGCAGGCAGCGTTTATCACCCTCGTCCGCCGCCGCTGTTTCGAAAGGAATTTCCGGTCTCGAATACGATCAAACGGGCAACGCTCTATAGCACGGCAATGGGATGCTACGAAGCCTACCTCAACGGCGTCAAAGTGGGCGATCACGAGTTGGCACCGGGTTGCATGGAGTCGTTCCGGCATGTGCTCTATCAGACGTACGATGCCACCTCGCTGGTGCGGCCCGGCAAGAACGCCATCGGCGTGGTTCTTGCCGATGGTTGGTACCGTATGCGGCGGCCGTTTGATCACTTACTCTCGAAGCGGCGATTCACGGGTTATTTCCCGGGGTTCCCCAGTAGGAGTTTCGATGCCAGCCGGTTTCTAGGGCAGCTTGAAATAGAATATACCGATGGACGGCGCGAGGTTGTTGCCACAGATCCCTCGTGGACATGCAATGTGGATGGCCCTTGGCGGGAAACCTCCATCTATGACGGTGCGGTCTATGACGCGAACTATGAGATCGAAGGGTGGGCTCAAGCCGACCTCGCGCCATCAGGATCGTGGCAGGCACCGCAAGTCCATCCCGTAACCGATGCCGGTCTACCCGCGATTAGCTCGCAAATGATGGAACCCATCCGCGAGGTTTGCGAACTCAAACCCGTCAAGGAAACGGAGATCCGTCCCGGCGTTTACCTTTACGATTTTGGAGACAATGTGGCCGGAGTCTGCCGGATAAGGGTTGATGGTCCGATTGGAACAAAGATTTCTGTCCGCCATGTCGAAGTGCTTAAACCTGACGGCTCCCCCCATTTTCAAAACCTGTCCGGCAACTACAACAATCAGGATGTCTTCATTCTTTCCGGCAAAGGTCCTCAGATGTTTCAAGCCAAATTCACCTATCACAGCTTTCGCTATGCGGAAGTCACCGGTGCGCGCCCAGAGGCCATCGTCGCGATCGGACTTGCCAGCGACCTGCGCAAGATTACTACGGTTGAAAGCTCCGACCCGCGTCTGAACAAACTCTGTTCCCTGGTAGATGGAGCCTTCCGCGACAACATGTTCGGCCTCGTTATCGACGTGGCCGGGCGCGACGAACGAATGCCGTGGATGGGTGATTGCTTCACCACGCAAATCCAGACGCTTTCATATCTCTACGACTTTGCGCCTTTTGGAGCCAACGAGCTTCAGGTAATCATCGAAGCGGCAAGTGACCAAGGGATCCCACCGCCCCGCCTGATCGATCAGCCGCCGGGGGCTTGTATTCCAAGTCCCTGTTGGTCCGATGCGTTTATTACGACGTCGCACGGCCTATGGCTTAATCAGGGTGACCGACGCTCCCTCGAACGCGGATATGCCGCCTCGAAAGCATGGATGGATAAAGTTGCGCTGGCCAATCCTGACTTTGTTCCCAGAAAACTTTATGTGAGCCGCTTCGGCGATTGGTTTAGTGCCCGTACAACCATTGCGCCGGACGCGACGAATTGGAAACCTACCGGCAAGGGAGCTCCGAACGATGTGTTTGATGCCGCATGGTGGGCGTACTCGGCCCGATTGACCTCAGAGATGGCGGAGGCCCTCGGCAAAACAACGGAAGCCGCCTACTACCGTGAAATGTCTAAAAAAGTACTCGCAGCATTGGTAAAAAACCATGTTCAACCCGATGGAACCATCGGCAATGATGCGCAATCCAATTACGCGCTTGCACTCGGTATGAACCATCTGGATGGTGACCTCCGTGAAAAGGCTTCCGCCCGATTAATCGAATCTATTTCGAGTTACAAAAATCACTTGGCGACCGGAACGATCACGACAATTTTTCTGCTGAACGTTCTGGCGGAGAGCGGACATCAGGATCTGGCGTGGAAACTGGTGATGCAACCCTCGGCTCCCTCCTTTGGAATCATGCTCGATTACGGAGCGACCTCCATGTGGGAACGTTTGGATGAATGGCATCCCGTGCTGGGCATCAACCCAAACCCGAAAGCCTACAGTCACGTGGGATTTAATTCGGTTTACGAGTGGATCATCGGTCAGATCGCTGGGATCAATCCCGATTTTTCCCATCCGGCCTATAAACACTTTTTCATCGCGCCAAAACCGATACAGGCGCTGAACAGGATTAACGTCTCCTACGATTCGGTGCGTGGCACCATCAAGAGCGGCTACGAAATTAGCGGCGGCATAATGACCTTGCAGATCACCGTTCCGCCCAACACCACCGCCTCTCTTACACTGCCCGCCGCGACGCTCGAAGACGTCACCGAATCAGGGAAATCGATTTTAAAAGCACCTGGCGTAAGTCTGCTTAACGCCGTTACCAAAACCGTTCGACTCCAATCAGGTAATTACAAATTCACCTTTCCATACAAAAGGACACCATGAAAAAAACAACCCTTGCAACACTGATCGTGCTCTCCGCCGCCGGCGCATACACGTCCCAGGATAGCTTTCAAAATATCCAAGTAGACGGCACCAACATTTCAATCCCCCAAGGTTCGTATCAAACCGCTGCCGGTGTGGTGCGCATTGCGAAAGACCAGACGGTGCAGGTGACAGCAGTTACGTCGTTGCGGGTCGAGGATGAAGAAATGGTTCTGCCGAAGACGCCATTGAATCCGGGGACATGGAAAGGCAATGGGAAGCTTTCGAAACTGCGTGTTGCCAACATTACGGCCTGCGGTTCGGTCGATCCGGAATCCATAACCGTCGTCAGGAAAAATCGCTCTCCGCTCAAGGAGGGAGAGGATTACCTGGCGGAGAAACGGTGGGGCCGCATCGTAAAGGGGCCATCGGGGGCCGTGGCGGACAACGAGCCGGTTTTTGTTTCATATACCTGCCGGCTCCAACGTCTGGACACCGTTGCGGCGGACAAAGCAGGCAAAGTGCTTTATCTGGAGGGAAAGGAATCCATGATTGCCCCGCCGCTCCCTGCACTACCGGACGGATGTATTGTGCTGTTCAATGTCTATCGTCCGTACGATTCGTCGGTGCTGTTGCAATCGAATATTTTCCTGAACGAGGTCGACGCCAAGACCGTGGCAACGGGGAGCACGCCTGGGCGCACACCGAAAACACTGGCCAAGCTGAAAGCCGGCGAGCCGGTGACGATCGTGTGCTGGGGGGACTCGGTCACGGTGGGTGCCGATCTCGAAAACCCGCAGGATCGGTATTCGAACCAGCTGGAGCAACGGTTGAAGGCGAAATTTCCACGCGCGGATATCACGGTTACAAACATAAGCATCGGCGGAACCCAGTCGGCCTATTGGCTGAAAGGCTGGGATGAAAAGAAAACCGAAGGCTGCACGTTCGCGCGGGTGTTGGCGGCCAAGCCGGATCTGGTCACTCTGGAATTTGTCAACGACACGAGCATTCCGATCGCGCGGAGCCGGG
>JAIPJC010000044.1 GCA_021734345.1 Kiritimatiellales bacterium
GCTGCACCAGCTCAACCTGACGCTTCCAGAGCAACCTCCGCCGCGACTTGAAGAGCTGAAGAAAAAATGTAGTGAAGACCTTTGAGCTAAAATCTAGCAAACAAGGCTCTTTTACCCTCGAATAGCGAAAGACGGGCTATGCCGGTTCCTGACGACAAGAATTCCGTGACCGGCTACGGAACCGGGTTCATTCATATTCTACTTCAAACTGGTTTGCCGCATCCTCTGCATATTGTTTCAGCAGGGGAGAATAGGTGGTTACAGCGATCTTCTTCTCTTCGGGTATAAACTTCATGATTCTGAGCCAGCCGTCGCCCCCATTCGGCTTCATTTGATAGTTGGCCAGGATCTGATGAACCTCGTTTCCCTTATCACCAACGCTTGTAAGTCGGCCAAGCCCGTCATTAAGGATGTGTCCGCTCAATACAAGAAAGATGTTCTCGTGTTTCTTAACAAATTTATCCCACATATCGTCGCCATCGTTGCTGCAACCATATCCGTGAGGATTCCATTTGTCCCCTGTTCCAACCCTAGTGTCATCCGAGTAGGTATAGCTATGGGTAACCACGATGACCTTGTGGTCCTTGTTTTGGGACACGACTTGGTTCGCCCACTCCAGAACTTCGTCTCTTGGCCCAAACTCTAGACAAAGGACGATAAAATCCGCGCCTTCCACATGAATGCGATAAAAGGCATTCTCGTTGCCTTCACCAAAATTCCCGCCATACCAAGGTTCTTTCCCAAACCGCTGGCTGCCGAAATGTTTGTTAAACTGCGCGGAATTCCTTTGTGACGGCTTCCCCTGCTCATAATCATGGTTGCCCATCACCATGCAATACGGAACAAGACCATCGATGATGCTCATGGCTTGATCGGCAACCTCCCATTCAGGCTCCGTACAAAGGTGGGTAATGTCACCCTCGTGAATCACGCACACAATGTTCCGCTCTTCCTGCTGCCCTTTTATCCAATTCAGTTGCCCGGTGAAAGTGTCTGGATAATGAAGTGCATAAACCTGGGTATCCGGCAATACGATGATTGTGAACGGTTTTACGGGTTGCCGCCGCGATAGGCTGGTGCAACCCGATGCGATCAGACACGCTGCCGCCATTAGTCCTCGTCCTAAGGCTTTCACCCAAGGGGACCGATCATGTTTGTTTCCCATATTGAGATCCTTTCTTTTCAATACCGACCGTCAACTATGAGTAGTAAAAAAGGCGGACAGGAACGTCCGCCTCTTCCATCGATGCTCATGGAGCCCTTAGAGCGCAACGAATCGGCGAATGGCGAGCATGCCTATGCCAACAAGTCCGATTAGTCCCAAGGTGGCCGGCTCGGGAATCAACGCAATCGTCGAGCTGAGGCCAGCACCGGTAATTGAATAGCTAGCCAGATTGGTATTGACCACGCCATCGATTAAAATCTGGCCATTGTTGATCAGCCACTGCCATGTTCCGCCGGCAGAGACTCCCCCGGTCTTCTGGCCAAACGTAAAACTGCCCTCGTTGCCGGTTTCGAAGTTCAGGTAGAGCGCGGCGTTCAACGTGGTATCCAGCGAATCAATAACTATGTCTCCGGTTCCGCCCGCCATCATGTTGATTGCGGACTTTCCGGTGGTCATGGATGTGGCGTGTAGAATCCCATCGCGCATATTGATAGTTCCATAAATCGTTCCCGATGCTACTGCATTGAGACTTAGCGTGGTCGCTTCCACATGACCAGACAGAATATTCAATTCCATCTTTTCACTGTTTGCCGACCAAAGTGTCAGTGCGCCGTTGACATAAAGGTTGGTGTAGGAGGCATAACCAGTCCGAGAATCCTCTATTTCATAAATCGTAGTGATTCCCGATCCGGCAGTTCCCCCCCCGCAAGGCGAAACCGGTTCCTCCGTTGACGACTCCCCCCGTCTGCCGCACAGCCAAATTGTTCCAGTAAGACCCCGACCAAACATTTTTCGTGGTGTATATCAATCCCGTTGAACTCCCCGACGGAAGCACGCCGCCATTCCAGTTGGCCGCCGCGCTTAACGATCCAACCGGAGCAGCCGGATCAAAAGGTGTCTGTCCAATAAACGTCACATAGCTCGCCATCGCAACGGATGCCGACATTCCGATCACCATCATCAATAGTTTCTTCATCGTTTTCTCCTTCGTATTAAAAGCTTAGCGGGGGGCAGCTTCGCGCCCGCCTCCCCGCCACCAAACAACCTAATCCTGCAATTCGATCCGCAACCGGAGAAACTGCTTGTTTTCGGCTGTCGTCGGAATCCGGTTGGTTACGGTGTTGTAATCTATATCGAGCACGCCCGTGCCGACGAATTCGATGCCACTGGTGGCCCAATTGGTGTAGACCAGATCCGTGCCCCGCTCGGGATAATAGCTTAAGCCGACCACGGCCTTGTCCGCGCGCTCGTAGTAGACATATTGCAGCCAGTTGGTTCCGCCCGCCGCTGTCATGGCGCTAGTGGGCACATGGCCTTGGTCGTTGCCATCGGTCGGATTTCCACCCATGCCGTATTCAGACAGGTTGTCGATCGCATCGCCATCGGGGTCGGCCGTCATGGCACCCGTGCCGTTGGTATCGGACAGGCCGTAGCCCGCCGCCCACGACGCATAGGCTGCCGACGGGATGACCGCCCCTCCCAGCGCGATCGTCGAGGCCAGGCTGTTTTGCGTGACTGAATATTTGTACGTGCGCGTGTCAGTCACGCCATCAATCATGACGCGACCGGATGTGATCAGGCTCTCCCATGTTCCCGCCGCCGAAACGCCATTGGATGCCATGCCGAAGGTAAGGCTGCCAAGATTCCCGGTCTCGAAATTCACATACAGGTTGGTGACATTGAATCCATTCATGTCATCTACCACGATGGTCCCGTTCCCGCCTGCCATCATGTTTACCGCTCCAGCGGAAGGGACACCCAGTGCACCGGCATGCAGGATGCCGTCCCGCATATTGATAGTGCCTTTCCCTTCTGCTATCAAACTCAGCACCGCGGCTTCAACATGGCCGGATAGCAAGCTCAACTCCATGGGTTCGCCGTAATGCGACCACAACGAAAATACGCTGCCGACATAGAGGTTGGTGTAGGTTGCATAACCCGTCCGGGCATCATCGATTTCATAGACCGTGGTTATGCCTGAATTCGTTGTTCCGCCTCGAAGTGCAAAACTCCCCCCCCCAGCGGCAAAGAGATATCCACCTACCTGTTTCACCGCCATGTCATACCATGCCGTTCCCAGCCATGCGTTGGCCGTTACGCTCACCAAGCCGGTCGAATTCCCGGAAGGCAGGGCGTAGCCGAACCAATTGGAGGCAACGTTGAGGGCCCCGTTTGGAGCAGCCGGGTTGTTGTTTTGGCCGATATACACCACATAGTCCGCGTATGGATTCAGCGAAAGGGTCGTGCTCAGCCCGGCGTTGTAAATGATGTATTTGGACTCGTTGGTTTCAACCACGCCACCTATGGAAACCTGACCGTGGCTAATAAGGTACTGCCACGTTCCACCAGCGGAAACCCCGCCCGTTTTTTGGTTTAGCTTGAAACTGCCTTGGTTGCCGGTTTCAAAATTCAGAAACAAGGAGCTTCCTAGGTTGGCGACCAAGTTAGAAACAACAATATCACCCGCCGTGCCCGCCAGCATGTTGATCGTGGCTTTCCCCTGGGTAAACGTACCCACATGCAGAATACCATCCCCCATGTTGATCGTCCCCTTGCCTGCAGCATTCAAAGTTAAATCGGCCGTTTCCACGTGCCCGGAAAGAATGTTTAGTTCCATCGCCTCGCCATACTGCGAGTACAGCACCAACGACGTATTGATCATCGCATTTGTGTATGTTGCGTAATCCGTGCGGGCATCATCGATTTCATATATCGTCTTGATTCCTGAACCGGTAGTTCCTCCGCGCAAGTTCAATGTCTGCCCGGCAGCATTATAGATGTACCCACCGGTCTGCCGGACCGCCAGATTGTTCCATGCGTTCCCGAACCAAACGTTTATCGCCGCGGAGGTCACCAATCCGGTAGAACTGCCGGAAGGTAGAACGCCCCCATCCCAAGTTGCTGCCACATTCAACCCGCCGTTTACGCCTGCGAGATTCACATAGTTCGCCATTGCCAGCGACGCTTGGAGCGCGACAACCATCATTAATATTTTTTTCATATTCTCTCCCTTACCTTCATTCTTTCCACACCTGCACCCTACACCCGCAGGGCATCACTTGAACGAACATCTCCTACATCACCTTATATATATTGCATTGTGTTGCATGTTTGTCAACCGATTTTGCGGTTTATTTTTGCTGCGCAAAATCGTTAATATATCGGATTTGCAGGCGTTCTAGTGTGAATTTTGTATGATAAATGAAAATAGTTTCTTATAAATTTTGTGTTATTGCACTTTATTGGCTTTCTGCAACTGTGACGCTCTTGCGGACTATTCGCCCGGCACAGCCAGTACACGGTAAAAGCGCGGACTTGCATCACCCGGCGCAAGACCGGACCACGTGTTGGCCCCTTCCTCACGACTCTTGCTGCCAATCGCCTGCCAGCTTGCCGCATCGGCAAGGTTGGTGGTGCCCTGGATGACATAGGGCGTCATCAGACCGTTGGTTCCACCCCACCACGCGAGATAGGGTGCATCATCCGGCAATAGACCAAAATCCGTGATGGCAAAGACATGCCCCGTTGTCGTTGGATTGATCCCTGCCAGATAATCCTGCCACACCGTCATGCCGTTTCCGTTCAAATCCTGGTTTTCCACTTCCGACCATGTCTGCCAGCCCGTCGGCGAAATACCAAACTGGCCAAACCAATCGACCGGGACGCCGGATGCCGTATGGTGCGTTTCCCCGCGCATCTTGGCGTCGTATTCAAGGATCAGATCCAGCACCCCGAGATATGCGCCCGTCGAAGGATAGATTGTTCCTTCCTCCGGCCGATCGATTCCCCGGTCGTACACCCAATAGGCGGCAAGGTCGGCTCCGCTGCCCACGATGGCCTTCAGCAGGGCGGTCTCTTCGGTGTACTCGTTTTCGGGCAGCGCTCCTTGGCCGCCATAGAAGCTGGAATATTCACCTACAAACATCGCCTGCTTCCGGGCGTCGCAATACTCCCGATAGCGAACCAATATGTTGGAAACCCCGGTGGTGTCGGCATATACGGGTTCAACCCCCGGGGTCGACATGCTGTAGGGGTATACATGGAACGAGGCGACGTCGATGGACGAAGTCGGCGCCATCCAACCAAGGGCTTCCTGCGCCTCTGCGTAGTTGTCGACACCCCAGCTGTTCTCCATCCGGTTGTGCCAGGCCGACGGACGCGGCCTGGAGCTTCCGGTGGTGATGAAGCGGTGCGCATCGTACTTGCGCACCTCCGCCGAGAAGGCGTTGAAAATCTCTTCGGCGATGGCGTAGGTCATCTTGTTTCGCTCGTTCACCTCGATGGATATGCCGCCCACGCCCTTTGAAGGGATCGGCGTTCCGAGTCCGTTCGTCCAGTTGGGCAGGTCGCACACGTTGCTCAGCTCGTTCGCGAACTCCCAGCCCCAGATCGCCGAAGAATCCTTATAGCGGCCAACCACCTCGGCGACATAGTTCGACATGAATTGCCGAACTTGGCTGTCCGGATTCGCCCATTGGTCGCGGTATTCCTCGACCAGGTTTGGAATGGTTTCGCTGCGCCAGAACAAGTCGACGATCAGGCCCACGCCAGCCTGCTCGGCCGTGGCCACCAGTAGATCCATCCGGCTGAACCATTCCTCCTTGTCCTGGAAATAGAGATTCCAATCGATCGGCCAGAATCCGCACGCCCAAAACCGGACGAACGGCACGCCCCTTTCCCCTAGGTATTGAAGCCCTTCGAGCGTCCGATAGGTTGTCTGCCCCGGATATTCCGGAAAACTGATCATGGCCTGGAACAGGTCGCAGTAGTTCACGCCAATGCCCCGATACACGGCCCCGTCCTTGTAGAGCTTGCCGTTCACCATCGTCAGTCCCGGCAGCGCCCCAATGTGCTGGATGGTCGAACCGCCGTTGGACAAGGCAAAAGACTCCAACCCAACCGTCGTTCCATCTACCTTGAGCTTCCCTGCATTGGCCAGGCTTTGCCAGCCGTTCGTTCCGAACGACGCGCCGGTATCCGTCTGTGCGATGGTTATTGAACCCCTGTTCCCGGTTTCGAAATTAAACACCACATTGCGCTCTGCAGTCTCCAACCGGCCCAAGGCCACTTTCGCCACCCCGCCTGCGAGCATGTTCACCACCCCGCTGTGGGACCGGAAATATTGCGAATGAAGGATCCCGTCCTTTATGTTCACGATCCCTTTGTCGGTGGCAACCATCCGGAACGTTCCACCGATCTCGATGCACCCGCGCAAGAGATCCAGTTCGATCCCACCGCCCATGTGCGACCAAACCACCAGATTCCCGGTCACGGAAAAGTTGGTGTGCGACGAGGGATCGTTCGCTGCATCATCGATTTCCCAAAGCGTTCTTCCGGGCACCAGAAACGTCGCGTTGGTCACGCCACCGCGCAGGTTCAAGTCCCCGTTCCTGACGCACAATCCACCCTCTTGTCGCAGGGCAAAGTCATAGGTAATGCCAGGCATCCAGAATGTTTTGCCTACCGGCATCTCTGTGCCGTCGACCCGGCCGATCAAACCATTGGCTTCCGTCGGCAGCACACCGCCAATCCAATTGGTCGCTGCATATAGGTTGCCGTCATTGGTCGGCTTCAGTCCAATATACTCGACCGGATCCACCAGCTCAGAAGTCCAGGTGAACGGGGCGGCCGGAAGACCTTGTGTGTTAACCAAGCTTACCTCACCCCAATTGAACCATCCGTAGCGGGCCCCGATGGGCGACGGCACGGCCGGGCTGGAAATCCTGACCCGCCCGTCGTACATGATCTCGGCCTGGGCGGGAACAAATTGGCCGTCGGGTCTGCAAATCTCAAAGCCGCGTGCAATACCGCCGGAAAACGACATTCCATCGGCAAATGCCAGTTCGACAAGAACGGCTCCGTCCTTTATTTCCGATGATTGGAAAACGGGGCCGCTGCACTCGACAGTTTGCCCGTACACCTTCGCCTGAGCCAACAGTGCAAGCCGCTCGCCGACTGGTTCCTTGTCCGGCGGATGGATCTGGTTTTCCGCACCACAGTCGATCGTCACGGCCAGTTCGACGCCTGGCAGGTCGCGGGCAACCTGCGCCTGCGCCGCACGCACGGCGGGCCAATCGTTCCAGTCGCCGGCATTGTAGCGTGGAAGCTGCACGATCAAAAACGGCAGATCTGCCCAACCCCATTGCTGCCGCCAGCTGTCAACGAGCGCCGACAGCGTGCCTCCGTAGCCATCGGCCAGCCAGTTCTGCGAATTCCCTTCACCCTGATACCAGATCACTCCGCGAATGGCGAACGGCTGTAGCGGCGCAACCTTGCCGTTGTACAAAGCTGATGGACGACGGAAATTGTCCTCTCCCCAGAAACCGTCTGGATCCGAGACACCGGGTATGATTTCGTTGGCCGCCTTTTCTAGGAACGGACTGGCTGATGGAGTATTTTCCAAGGTCTGGAAATCGATCCAGCACTCGGCATAGGTTCCGCCCATCTGTGTATTCACCAAGGCAAGTGGCGTGCTCGGCGGCAATGCCTCTTGCAGCGCACGGACAAAAAAGAACCCGACGCCGGAAAGCCCGGAAGCCCGTGCAGGAGTGCAGACGTTCCATTGCCCACCTATGACGTCACGCGCCGGTTCATCGCACGCCCCCTGGTTCGGCCACTGGGAGAAAATACGAAGCCAAGGATAGTCTGCAACAGCAGCGGCTTCCGTTCCCCCGTCGCAGTCCGCCAGCGTCCATCCCATATTGGACTGCCCCGCCAGAAGCCAGACCTCGCCTACAACCACATCCGTGAAGGTTTTGGTTTGTGATTCGGACGATGCTGTGACGGTCATGGCTTCCCCGATCATGGAAACCAGGAGCGCATCGAGCGTCACGCTCCAATGCCCATCCGTTGCGGCTACGCTTTCTTTGATCTGCCCATTGAACGAAACCCCAATGGTCGACCCTGGATCAGCTTCACCCCAAACAGGAACGGGTCGACCGCTTTGCAACACCATGCCGCTACTGAAAATCGATGGCATCCATAGTTCGGCACGCACCGGATTCACGGCAACCGCCAAAAAGGCGACTACGGCAAAAAGCGTTTTCTTCATACGGGAGTCTCCGCTTGTTTCGAAAGTGTCTCCTTACGACACTGTTATTAGCCTATATATTGCATTTTGTTGCCTTTTGTCAACCTCTATTTTGATTCGCCTACGGGTTTTGTCGACCCATCCGTTTTGGATAGTGTTCCAACGTTGTAATTTGAAATAGATCAGACCCCGCTCGTTTCCCACCTTAAATTTAGTAGCCGGATAGTTCACCGTCACGGACAAATTCATTCTTAAGGTTGAACAGCGGGAGATAGGCGATCAAATACCGGGATCTTGTGCAACCAGATGAGTTTACATCAGAACAGCAACCCAGGGTCTCAGGAAAAACGGCGGCTAAGCTTTCCGGGTTACAATCGCGGATAAAAACCATTGCACCTAGGCTCTCTTGAGTATATACAGCCTCTGGAGGGTGATAGTTATGTTGAATGACTACACAGAGGAGGAGATAATCGTCCACCCGATCCACGGAATGCAACTTTCCGAGGGGTATATCCGAACGGATAATTCCAAGGGATTCCGGGGCTGCTTGCCTGGGTTGATGCCTTACGTAGGTAAAACCATCGAGGAAGTGCGCGCGCGACTTGAGCAGAGGGCCCAGGCCTATTATGGAGACGATGTAATCGTCGAAATTGCCTCTCAAGCCATTGCCAACTAATCAAGCATCCCATTCCAAGGTTCGAGTGATGATTGTTCCGGCGACTGCTCTTGCGGTGAAGTAGGGGTTGTGCTTTCCCCGTTTCGTGATACAAGTTTCCAGTGTTTGGAAACGGGACGAATGTATGACTCTGGAAGAATTTGGCTTCACTGCTTGGTTTCGCGATCAGGTTGGTTCGGATAACACGGGCCTTGCCGTCGCGCGCGTAACGGCGGTGCACAAGGGCGAGTGCGAAGTCTCCGATGGAGAGGAGACCCGTACGGCTAAAACGACCGGTCGCCTGCGCCACCAAGCCAAATCCAAGCTCGACTACCCCACCGTCGGCGACTGGGTGCTCGTCAAGGACTTCGATCACGAGGACTTTGGTTCCATCCAGACCGTGCTTAAGCGCCAAACGGAGCTGAAGCGGAAGACCGCCGGCCGCACGATCCGCTACCAGCTCGTCGCCGCCAACATCGACATCGCCTTCATCATGCAGACCCTCGATACGGGCTACAACCTCCAGCGATTGGAGCGCTATCTCGTCATGGTCAATGAGAGCGATATCGAACCGATCATCCTATTGAGCAAGTCCGACCTGCTCTCGAAGACAGAGCTTGAATCAAAGGTTGCCGAAATCCACGAGCGCATGCCGGATGCGCGCGTCTTCGCCTTCAGCAATACGGATCACACCGGGCTTGAAGAGGTCATGGCCTTGTTCCAACCCGGTAAAACCTACTGCATCGTCGGATCCTCCGGCGTCGGCAAGACCACGCTGCTCAACAACCTGATCGGCGAAGAGGAATATCTGTTCACGCTCCCGGTCCGCGATAAAGACGGAAAGGGCCTGCATTCGACCACCTGGCGCGAGCTCATTACTCTCGACAACGGCGCACTGGTGATCGACACCCCCGGTATGCGCGAACTCGGCAACATCAACGTGACCGACGGCATCCATGAAACGTTCGACGATATTGCCGCCCTCGCCCCCCAATGCCGTTTCAACGACTGCTCCCATATCGATACCCTTGGTTGCGCCGTGGCCGAAGCGGTCGCACGCGGCGAGATCGCCAAAGCGCGCTACAACAACTTTGTCCGCCTGATGCAGGAAATCGCGGCGCAGGAGCACTCGGCGCTTGAAAAGCGTAGCAAGGACAAGGATTTTGGCCATTTCTATAAATCACGGCAGAACGGAAACCGGAACGAATCATGAATCCTGTTTATCAACTCGAAATGATGGTACGCGACTACGAGTGCGACATCCAGGGCATCGTCAACAACGCCGTCTACCAAAACTATCTCGAACACGCCCGCCATGCATTCTTGCACGATGTCGGCCTCAACTTCATCCAGCTGCATAACGACGGCATCGACGCCGTCGTCACCCGCATCGAAATGAACTACAAGCTGCCGCTCAAGCCGCGCGATGAATTCATCGTCACACTCGGCATGCATAAACATGGCCGCATCCGCTTTGTTTTCGACCAAGCCATCATCCGCAAGGCTGATGGTAAGACCGTGCTGGAGGCGCAGGTCTCCGGGGTTCTCACCCGCAATGGCCGCCCTATCGCCCCCACTCTCTTCAACGAAACCTTCGCTTCCAAAGGCTGGAAATTCGAGTAGGGAAAATCCGACGACACCCCTCACCGGAAACCCATTGCCCGCCGAACTGCAATATGGCAGAATCCCTTCGCTTCGCGGGAGGTGGATATGACGATCAAGGATATACTGAACCGGGCGGCGGATGAGAGTCCCGACAGGATTGCGCTGAAGTTCAAACGCGATGGCGCTTGGCGCACCACTTCGTTTGCCCAGCTCCGTGAACGGGCATGGCATGTTTCGGAAATGCTGGCCAGCTTTGGCGTAGCGGCTGGCGACCGCGTCGCGCTCTATCGTGAAAACTCGCCGGAATGGTACGAACTCTATTACGGCATCGTGGCCATTGGCGCTATTGCCGTACCGGTGGATGTGAAGCTGCGCGAGATGGAGGTGGCGCATATCTTCCACGACTGCGGCGTGTCGGTGGTATTCTGTTCGGCCAAGAACGTCGACGTAATCCAGGGGCTGGACGGGCGGTTGCACGAGTTACGCAAGGTGGTCGTGCTCGATGCCGCCACGACACCCCTGTCAACCGGGCAGCAGATTGACTACCTCGGCTACGACGAACTGTGGCGGGAAGTTTCCGCCGTGGCAATGTCGGCCAGTAGAGCGTATGACCGGCACGAACTGACGGATGATTCCCCGTCATCGTTCATCTATACTTCCGGCACAACCGGCCGTCAGAAGGGTGCCGTACTAACCCACCGCAATTTCATATCAAACGTTGTCGGTATTGCTAAAGCGATCGAAGTCCGTAAAACCGACAACTTCATGCTGGTTCTGCCATTGCACCACTCGTTTGCGTTCACAGCTATGCTGCTGCTACCGATCTATGCGCAGTGCCAAGTTAGTCTGGTCGAAAATCTTAAGACAATCGCGGCCAATATGGCCGAAACTGCACCAACCGTGCTACTGGCTGTACCGCTGTTGCTGGAAAAAATGCTGGCCCGCATCATGGAAGGGATCAATGCCAAAAAATCGGCACGCCTAATGTACCGCTACGGCTTGGCTAAGGTGGTGGGCAGAAAAATCCACCAAGGGCTTGGCGGTTCGTTGCGCATGATCGTTTCTGGCGGCGCACCAATCAGCCCAGCCACGCTGAATGCATGGAACATGCTTGGCTTCAATACGATCGAAGGCTACGGCATCACGGAAACCGCGCCAGTTCTGACCCTCAATCCACCGGAGTCGCCGCGGGTCGGCACGGTTGGACTGCCCATCCCAGGCGTTGAAATAAAGATTATTAACCCGAATATCGAAGGTGTTGGCGAAATCATTGCCCGCGGCGACAACGTGATGCAAGGCTACCATAACAACCCGGAAGAGACCGGCATGGTGCTCCGAGACGGCTGGTATTATTCCGGTGATCTGGGTTATTTCGACGAAAAGGGCTACCTTGTTATCAGCGGCCGTAAGAAAAGCATGATTGTCAACCGCGAGGGTAAGAACATCTATCCTGAAGAAGTTGAGCGCCAAGTGCTCGAAAGCAACTATGTGCTCGAATGCCTCTCGCTCGGCTACCGCGAGCCCGGGGAAGATACTGGCGAGCGCATCGGCCTGATCGTTGTGCCTAATCAAGCAGCGTTCGACGCCTTAGAGGACCATACCGGCCAGCGCCTGACCGACCAGCAAATCGAGGTTCTTTTGCGTGACGATGTCCGCAAGCAACTGACACACCTCTCTGACTACAAGCGGCCGCGCAAGATTCAGATCCGTTTCGAGGAATTTGAAAAAACCACCACCCAAAAAGTAAAAAGATACCTCTATGCTATTGATACACAGTCAAATAATAGATCCGCCGATAAAATGGATACTGACCGCCGTGACTAGCGGCATCTTCATTGTAAAAGCTGTTGTTTTATCACACCTGCCCTTCTGGATCTTGAATAACAGTGCGGCTGTATCGGTTTAATGAATAATTTTAGTCAGACATACGTCCTTAAAATCACCCCAAAAACAGCGAGAGAAATCCTTCCCACTAACGTCGCCAGTAAAATCCGCGTTTTTGATACCCCTTTATATTTAGCCATTCGCCGTTGGATTATTCGAATTCTTGGGTATATGTTCCGGTTTTATTGGTGAATCAATGACTAACTAGTTGATTCAAATATTGCAATTTTTACTTTTTCTTATTATGAATTCATTAAATTATAATGTTATTGTGGTCGGTGGAGGCCATGCCGGTTATGAAGCGGCGCTTGCATCGGCAAGATTGGGAGCTAAAACCTTATTAATTACCATCGATATGTCATTAATAGGAAGATTACCCTGCAATCCGTCCATTGGGGGCATTGCGAAATCTCATATAGTATCCGAACTCGACGCACTTGGAGGGGAACTCGGACGAAATGCCGATTATACGGGAATCCAATACCGAATGCTCAATACCCGCAAGGGTCCGGCGGTTCAATCGAATCGATTGCAATGTGATAAGGATCTTTTCCCACTCCGAATCCAAGCCGTTCTAAAAATGCAGGAGAATCTTTGCCAAATTAACGACATAGTAACCGCCATAAGGACCAATGGAGGAAAGTTACGAGGGGTGACCTGTCGTTCGCACGGCGAAATTAACGCTGATTCCGTAGTGATCTGCACCGGAACTTTTCTGAGGGGTCGAGTCCTGATTGGTATGCAAAGCATCAAGGAGGGTCGCATGGGCGAAGAGTCGGCAGAGGAACTTTCAAAATCCTTCGACAAGCTTGGGTTTGAACTTGGACGACTTAAAACAGGAACGCCACCTCGCCTTCACAAGGATACACTTGATTATTCACGGATGGAAATTCAGCATGGAGATACTCCTCCACCTTTCTTCTCCCGCATGGCTCGAAAAGAATGGGATGGTATAGGTAAAAAAAATGCCCCTATGAACCCTGAAATATCAGGGCCTCTGTTCCACGTGGAACATGATGCACTCCACCCATGGATTCCCGGATCAGACCAGATCCCCTGCCATCTCACTCATACCAATACAAAAACCCATCAAATTATCGCCGACAACCTAAAGAAAAGTTCGATGTATGGAGGCATGGTAGAGGGAACGGGCGTTCGTTATTGCCCATCAATCGAAGACAAGATCGTCAAGTTTTCAGAACGAGATTCCCATCACGTCTTCATAGAACCCGAAGGACGAAATAATATTCGAATGTATCCCAATGGAACATCCAATAGCCTTCCCGAAGATGTGCAGACGGAGATGATCCATTCGATCCAAGGACTAGAAAAGGCTGTAATACTTCGACCTGGCTACGCGATAGAATATGACTATTCCAATCCAACACAGCTTTTTCATACATTGGAAACAAAGATTGTTGAAAATTTATACTTTGCCGGTCAGCTCAATGGAACCACCGGCTATGAGGAAGCGGCAGGCCAAGGCTTCATCGCGGGAGCGAATGCAGCACTAAAGTCTCTTGGCCGCGCCCCACTGGTTTTGAACCGTGATGAGGGCTACATTGGGGTTCTTATTGATGATCTGGTGACCAAGGGAACCGATGAACCGTACAGAATGTTTACTTCGCGCTCAGAACACCGCTTAACATTGCGGCAGGACAACGTTTATTTCAGATTATTGGAAATAACTAAGCAACTGGGCATAGTGGATCAAGTTGAAATTGATGATATTTCTAGCCAAGGGCATCAAATTCAAGTCGAAATAAAACGCTTGGAAAAAACATTCCATGATGGCTCTTCACTTGCCCAAATTTTGAGACGTCCGGAAATTAAATATTCAGCTCTTCCGCAGATTTCACCAACGCTTGATTCTATCGTCATCAATCAGGTTGAAATAGAAGTAAAGTATGCAGGCTACATAAAACGCGAGAGAGAACGGATCGATTCAGCAAAAAACAGCGAAAAACAACCTATACCGCTCGGATTCGAGTATGATCGCGTGAAAAGTCTGCGTTTCGAAGCACGTGAAAAACTAAAGAAAGTTCAACCGGAGAACCTCGGACAAGCCTCTCGAATATCAGGCGTAAATCCTTCAGATATATCTATACTCAGCATGTGGATGAAGCGATGGAACAAATGAGCGATTAAATTCACAGCGGATATCCGAAGTTTCGGAAATATTGAATCCCAAATATCTGATTCAATTTCTGGTGCACCGGCCCATGTGTTTCCTTCAGTTAAACTGTAGAAATTAATGTCAATCGGGCCTATGCGCCGCGAATAGTGTCTCGTCGGGTACTAAAAAACCCTCCGTCATTAATGAAGACCGTGGTTTAACCCAAGATCTTTCTCCATACCATCGGAAGACCAACCACAACAGTTACGCCAATATATATTTTACCGGACAGTAAATTCACTTTATTGTGATTAAAACCATCGTTTTCCACCGGATCTCAAGCTTCCTAATATAGAACAGCCCTCCTTCATACATATCATCAGCTCATGCAAAAATCGTGTTCGGCATTTTTTCTCTATTCGATATATTTATATTGAATTATTCCCTCGAATGATTAAATTGGTTCACAACTAGCAGTAACTAGAATTTATATATCCAATTGGATAGAAAGGAAGTATGAATAAAGAATCGGTATGTGCAGCGTGTTCCTGTGAACGAGAACTTGATCAAGAACAACTCGTTGACCGGCTGAACGAGATACTTGTCGAATATAAATTCAAGGATGGTGGACTAATCCCAGCCCTTCAAATTGCCCAAGGGCTATTTGGTTATCTTCCGGAACATGTCCTGCGCCATATTGCCACAGAAATGAACAAGCCTTACAGTGAAGTGGCTGGTGTGGTGGGCTTCTACTCCTTCTTTTCCACACAACCTCGTGGTGAAAATGTCATAAAGGTTTGCCTTGGAACTGCATGCTATGTGCGTGGAGGGAAACAAGTGTTGGACTCAATCAAGAAGGAGCTATCCATCGATGTTGGAGAAACAACGTCGGACAAGGTTTTTACTTTGGAAGTAGCCCGTTGCTTCGGTGCCTGTGGTCTAGCTCCTGCCATTATGATAAACGACGATGTGCACCAAAGAGTTAAGCCAGCCCGTATCAAACAAATCATCGCCCCATATTATGCAAACAAACTGGAGGAAGCGTAACCATGGCTGCAAAGATTCTATCTCCTGTCGATCTGGAAAAACTCCAAGCCTTGGAAGTTCAAAAAACCGGATTTCGTGTCGATCCCTCAAAAACAAAATCACATGTTGACTCCTTCCGCCAGATTTTGGTCTGTGTCGGTGGTGGCTGCCTTGCTTCGGGCGCGAAGGAAATTAGTGCAGCCCTACGCGAATCCATTAAGGCCAATTCGCTTTCTCATAAGGCGGAAGTAATCGAAACGGGTTGCATGGGGCCATGCGCCGCAGGGCCTGTTGCCAAAGTTATGCCGGACAATGTTTTCTATCAAGGAATTACTGTGGAAGACGCAAAAACGATCGTGGAGCAGCACATTAAAGGCGGCCAGATCGTATCGCACTTGCTCCACAAGAACGCCGAGAGCGGAAAACCCGTAGCCGACGTTGGCGACATCGACTACTTTAAGAAACAAAACAAGGTTGTGTTGCGCAACTGCGGAAATATCGATCCACTGCAAATAACCGATTACATCGCGGCCAAGGGCTATCAGGCGTTGGCAAAAGCGGTGTCGGGCATGTCTTCCGACGAAGTCATCCAAAGCGTCCTCGAATCCGGCTTGCGCGGGCGGGGTGGGGGAGGCTTCCCGACCGGACTTAAATGGAAATTCACGCGGGCAGCCGAAGCGGATTCGAAAAGCGTTGTTTGCAATGCCGACGAAGGCGACCCCGGGGCATTCATGGATCGCAGTGTCTTGGAAGGCGACCCCCATAGTGTAATCGAAGGCATGGCGATCGCCGGCTATGCCGTTGGTGCGACCCGCGGCTATGTCTACTGTCGTGCAGAATACCCCGTGGCCATCGAACGTTTGCAGACGGCCATTGACCTGGCACGTGAATATGGACTGCTCGGCGAAAACATCATGGGCTCTGATTTCAACTTCGACCTTGAAATCCGAAGAGGGTCAGGAGCCTTTGTCTGCGGCGAAGAAACCGCGCTAATGACGTCGATCGAAGGCAACCGTGGCGAACCGCGGCCGCGGACGCCGTTTCCGGCGGTCAAAGGATTGTGGGGGAAGCCAACCCTACTGAACAATGTCGAGACCTTTGCCAGTATTCCGGTTATCGTGCTGGACGGCGCCGCAAAATATGCCGAACTCGGCACCGAATTGAGCAAGGGAACGAAGGTCTTCGCGCTTGCCGGCGCAGTGAACAACACCGGTCTTGTCGAAGTGCCGATCGGTATTCCGCTGGGCGAACTGATCTTCGATATTGGCGGCGGTATTATCGATGGCAAACCGTTCAAGGCCGCCCAGCTTGGCGGACCTTCCGGAGGTTGCATCCCAAAGGAACACCTCAATGTTCCACTCGACTATGAGTCGCTCAATGAGCTCGGAGCCATCATGGGTTCCGGTGGCCTGATCGTCATGGATGAAGAAAGTTGCATGGTAGACGTCGCACGTTTCTTCCTTGAATTCGTCCAAGAGGAATCGTGCGGGAAATGCACCCCGTGCCGCGTCGGAACCAAACGACTGCTCGAAATCCTTGAACGCATCTGCGACGGGAAAGGGCAGGAAGGCGATATCGAAAAGTTGATCAAGCTCGGAAACCAGATCAAGGAAACCGCACTGTGCGGGCTTGGAAAAACCGCGGCCAACCCCGTGCTTTCCACCATCCGCCACTTCCGCGTGGAATACGAAGAACATATCCGCGAGAAAAAATGCCGCGCCGGCGTTTGCGCCGGACTCGTCCGCGCACCTTGCCAAAGCGCGTGCCCGGCTTCGGTCGATGTCCCCGGCTTTATTTCCCTCGTCGGCGAAAAACGCTATGCCGACGCGCTCAAGCTGCACCGGGAACGCAATCCGTTTGCTGCCGCGTGCGCCCGCATCTGCTTTCATTCCTGCGAAGAACACTGCCGCCGGTCGACGCTCGACCAACCGCTTGCAATTCGAGGGGTTAAACGCTTCATGGTCGAGCAGGAAATGATCATCCAGGTTCCGGAGGTGAAGGAAAACAAGAAGAATGCCGCGAAGAAGATCGCGATCATCGGTGCCGGCCCGGCGGGACTTTCATGCGCATACTTCCTTGCCCGCCTCGGCTACAAACCCAAGGTGTTCGACTCCGCGCCCCGTCCCGGCGGCATGATGGCGCAAACCATTCCGTCCTACCGGCTACCGCGCGAAATCCTCGCCCGCGAGATCCGCATGATTGAGCGCCTCGGCGTCGACATCGAATGCAACAAGGCGCTTGGCAGGGACTACACCCTCGAAAGCCTCAAGGCCGACGGCTACGAAGCCGTATTCCTTGGGGTGGGGGCACCCGACGGCCTTCAGCTCGGCCTGCCGAACGAGGATGCTGTGGGCGTAACCGAAGCCATCAGCTTCCTGCGCGAATACAACACGCGCGGCTCCGTTCCCGTCGGCAAGCACGTCGTCATCATCGGCGGGGGCAACGCCGCGATTGATGCCGCGCGGACCGCAGCACGTTTGGACGCGAAAAGCGTGACCGTCCTCTACCGCCGCACGCGCGAGCAGATGCCAGCCTACGAAGAGGAGATTGAAGAGGCTGAATCCGAAGGCGTCAAACTCCAGCTGTTGACTTCCCCGGAAGAAATCATGGTCGAAGATGGCAAAGTGGTCGGCATCCGTTGCAGGCCCATGACGCTCGGCTCGTTCGATCGCTCCGGACGACGCCGTGCCGTGCAAGGCACGGACTCCGACTTTGTGATTCCATGCGACCAAGTGATTGCCGCGATCGGCCAAAGCGTGGACCTGCCCGGACTCACCGGCGGTATTTCGCTTAACGTCCAACGCAACGGCTACCTGGCCACCGACGCGCTTACCAAGCAGACTTCCGAAAATTGGATCTTTGCCGGTGGCGATGTATCGACCGGCCCGTCGTCCGTCATCGATGCGGTGGCGGACGGGGAAAAGGCGGCGGTGGGAATAGACCTGTTACTATCCGGCAAAAACAACGCCTTCTGGCGCGAAGAGAAAAGGAACACCACCTCTTTCGATCCCGATGCCGAGCCCGTCACCTTCGAACGCGAAAAGCAGCCGCTTATTCCAATAGAGCGCCGCCGCTGCAACTTCGACGAGGTTGAGCAACCGTGGGACGAAGCAACGGCGATCCGACAGGCGAAACGCTGCCTGCGCTGCGACTACCGCGAAGAACTCCACACTTGGTAACGGAAATTTAAATTAGGAAAGCATCCATGATTAATCTCACCATCGACAACACACCGTTCAGGGTCAACAAAGGCACCACTGTACTGGAGGCCTGCAAGCAGGCAGGCATAAATATTCCAACGCTATGCTATCTCGAAAAGATCCAGGCCATTGGCGCATGCCGCGTCTGCCTGGTCGAGATAGACGGCATCAAGGATCTCGTGGCCTCCTGCGTGATGCCCGCATCCGAAGGAATGAAAATCCACACCAACAACAACCGCGTGCGCGAGGCGCGCAAAGTGGTCGTCGAGCTGCTGCTTTCCGAACACGAAGGCGATTGCAAAACCTGCGACCGCAACGAGGACTGCGAACTGCAGAACATCGCCCACGACCTCGGCATCAAGGAACTGCGTTATGAAGGCGCAAAGGCACCGCGCTACCAAGACCACAGCACGGTCGGGCTCGTACGCAACAGCGCCAAGTGCATCTCCTGCCGCCGCTGCGTAACCGTCTGCACGGAAACGCAAAGCGTATCCGCGCTATTTCCCCAGAGCCGCGGCTTCAAAACCACCATCGGTCCCGCCTTCGGGCACGGGCTAAATACCGTCACCTGCGTGCAATGCGGCCAATGCGCCGCCGTATGCCCCGTCGGTGCCATCTCCGAAAACGACCAGACCGCCGAGGTTTGGGCGGCGCTCGACAATCCAGCCTTGACCGTTGTTGTGCAAACCGCGCCCGCCATCCGCGCCGCGCTTGGCGAATGCTTCGGCATGGAACCCGGCACGCTCGTCACCGGCAAGATGACCACCGCGCTGCGCCGCATGGGCTTCGATGCCATCTTCGACACCAACTTTTCGGCCGACCTCACCATCATGGAAGAGGGGACCGAGCTGCTCACGCGCCTGAAGAAAGCCTTGGTCGATGGCGAGCAAGTCGCGCTGCCCATGTTCACCAGCTGCTCTCCGGGATGGATCCAGTTCATGGAATACTACTATCCCGACATGCTCCCAAACCTTTCCACCTGCAAATCGCCGCAGCAGATGATGGGCGCCATGGTAAAGACCTACTACGCCCGTAAAATCGGCAAGAAGCCCGAGGAAATATTCATGGTTTCCATTATGCCCTGCACCGCCAAGAAGTTCGAGGCCGCCCGCGCCGAAATGAATTCCAGCGGCGCGCAGGACGTCGACATCGTGCTCACCACCCGCGAACTCGGCAAGATGATCACCCAGGCCGGCCTCGACTTCCAATCACTGGAGGATTCGAAAATGGACGCGCCCCTCGGCCTCGGTTCCGGTGCCGCCGATATTTTCGCCAACACCGGCGGGGTAATGGAAGCCGCGCTGCGCACCGCCTACGAACTCGTCACCGGGCGCGAGCTGCCCTTCGAAAACCTGCACGTCGCACCGGTCGCCGGGCTCGAAGGGATCAAAGAGGCCTCCATCAAAATCGAAGGCACGCTACCCGCCTGGAGCTTCCTCGAAGGCGTCACCGCAAAGGTTGCCGTTGTGCATTCCCTCGGCAACGCCCGCAAGCTGGTCGAACGGATCCGCGCCGGCGAAGCCGAATATCACTTCGTCGAAGTAATGACCTGCCCCGGCGGTTGCATCAGCGGGGGAGGGCAGCCGCGCATCACCACCGACGAAGTCCGCAAGAAGCGCATCGCTGCCATCTACGCCGAAGACGAAGGCAAAACCCTGCGAAAATCGCACGAAAATGAAGCGGTAGCCAAACTCTACGAAGAGTTCCTCGGCGCGCCGCTCGGCCATCTCTCCCACGAGCTGCTCCACACCAAGTATTACGCAAAGGAGCGCATCTAAAGTAACAGTTTGGTAGCAGGGACAGTGAAATTCCGCTAGCTTGGCAAGATGACAAATATTTCCGTTAGCGAACTTATCCCTCTGCTTCAAATAGCCATAAGCCCGGTTATTCTCATTTCAGGTGTCGGTCTTATTTTGCTCAGTATGACGAACCGGTTCGGTCGTGTCATTGACCGATCAAGGTTTCTATCTGGGGAACTCGCCGAAGCGACAAGCGCAGGTCGGGACGCCATCGACGCCCAGCTAAAGATCTTGCTGCATCGGGCGAAGCTGATTCGATTGGCCATCATTCTTGCATCAATGAGTGTTCTTTGGGCGGCAGTCCTTATTATCGTGCTGTTTGGCGTCGTGCTTCTGGGGTTTGAGATGGCGTGGCTGATCATCCTGCTCTTCATTGGCTGTTTGCTATCGCTGGTTGGCTCCCTCATTGTCTTCATAAAGGATGTGAACCTTTCGCTTACCGCGCTCAAATTTCTGGAGGGCGTGGTTTGAAGCTTGAAGTCAATGGATACCATTCCAAACCTTGGAAAGGAGCGGGTCTGACCGGCTACTGGATCAAGTCGACCCTGACCCTGAAAAACAGGTTGGAGACGAGGTTGTAGCAGTTAATGCCAACTTCGCCGCCGATTCCGCCGAAGCTCATATATTCCCGCCACGAGCCAACACCCAGCGAGTCGGTGGTTTCGATGGTGTACATCCGTCCGGCAACCGTGGTGAAATTCAACCGGGCGGCATTGCCGACGGCGCTTCCACGAAGATCAAGGTTCGATAATGGATCGGTCGGGTCGGCTCCCATTACGTATTCCTCCCAGGCGGCATAGCCGTCATGGTCGGTGTCGGAAAGGGCGGCGACATCGAAGTTATCCGTCCAGCCATACTGGGCGAGCCACCATAGCGGAACATTGTTCTGGGTGGCAAGGGCTTCGAAATCCACCACCAATGTCCCGTCCGCCTGGATGTTTTGCCACGTGAAGGATGAAACGCCGGCAAGTCCGAGACTGGTTCCATTGGTTCGCACGTCGCCCACCTGATAGAACGGATTGGGTGCGAAAGTGAAGATCCGATCCGACCCCGCCAGCACATTCACGAGTCCGGATGGGCTGATGTTCCCATGTCCACCCGTTGTGACGGTTATGAAATGGAGATCTCCGCCTTGGTATTCATAGGCTCCGATATCAACGGTTCCATTCACGATCCGGGCATTGCCGTCCAAATCGTTGGCCAGGGCCGGAGCAAAGGCGTTGAGTCCTGCATTGGCGCAGGGCGATGACAACGACAACCGGAAATTCGAGTTGGCGGCATCCACAAAAAGCGGGTTGTTCGTGTAGCACATGGAGAGGGTTCCGCCGCTAACATTGCCACCTCCATTATTGTATATGATGCAGTTCTTGAGTGTCCCGTTCCGGGCACCGCCGCTGGCGGAAGCCATGTTTTCGGTCAACGTACAGTTGTTCATGGCGGATGAGTACGACCCGCCACCAAAAGAGACGGCTGAATTGCCCGTGAGCAAGCAGTTGTTCAAGGTTCCGTAATAAGCGCCTCCGCCAAACGACGTTGCCGAATTGCCGGAGAGGATGCAGTTGTCCAGTATGCCGTAGTAGGCACCGCCGCCGGCATACGAGGCTGTGTTGAGGGAAAGCGTGCAGTTGTGAAGCGTTCCGGAATGCGAACCGCCACCGGAGGATGCCGAGTTGTTCGACAAAACGCAGTCGTCAAGCGTGCCGAAATAGGAAGCACCACCGGATTGTGCCGAATTATCGGAGAGGGTGCAGTTCTCCAGCGAACTATAGTAGGATCCGCCGCCGTAGGATGCCGAGTTTCCCGACAGGGTGCAATTGGTCAGGGTACCGGAATGGATGCCGCCGCCGTAGCGGGCGGAATTTCCAGTGATTACGCAATTCTTGATTTGCGAAGCCAATGATGAACAAAATACGCCGCCTCCATCATCATCCTTGAGCGCACCACCCAATTGGGCCGTAAAACCATTTTCAACCGTGAACCCGTCCAACGTGGCCCCATCGGTCATCCATACTCCGCGGACGGCGGAGTCGCCGCGAGGACCAGCGCCACGAATGGTTGTAACTGCGGCGCCGTTCAGGCTTTGCACGGTGATGTCCTTGTCAACGACAACGCGGTTTCCACACAGTACCTGGTCGGGAGCCACCCGATTCCCAATGTTGTAAAGACCGTCCTTCACCACCACGGTATCGCCAGGGCTGGCAGCATCCACCGCGGCCTGGATGGTTTGAAATGCCGTTGACCAACCCGTTCCGGAACCGGTGTCATCTGGACGATCATCATCAACGTACCATGTCGAAATCGCTTGGGCGCATGGCGCAAGCAGCAAAACAACCAACACGGTTTCCAGGAAAATCCACTTCATGGATCGCAACCTATTCCTTTATTTCAGGTGTATAAATTCAATTTCAAAAATATTATTTAATATGGGTGGCTGATTGACTCAAGTACCCCCCATATGTAGTATGAAAAGCCATGAAGGCCACCCCTGAAAACCCATACCCGAAGACGTTCGAGGAATTCCTTGAATGGTTCCAGAGCAATGCGGATTGCGAGCGGTA
>JAIPJC010000045.1 GCA_021734345.1 Kiritimatiellales bacterium
CCCTGCCCCGCCATGCGCTGGACCAGCATGTAGCTCGACCGGCTGCCACGTACAAAATCGGGCAACGCGGTTTCCGGCCAGACGACAAGATCTATTCCACAGAGGCGCGTGGCCGCCCCGGTGAGTTCTTCGAGGCGGTCGAGGATTTGCTGATCCTTTTCCTGGTCCCATTTTTCAGTCTGCGGAATGTTGGGCTGGATCAATGCGACATGCACGGACTGGAAAAATTCGGGCCGGTTGAAGAGGACGTTGATCCCATAGCCGGCCGAAAGCGCGATCGGCAATATGCCCAACATCAGCTCGACATGCGGGCGGTATTTCCGGGCGCGTTGGCCATGGGAGTATTGGCGGAGCGTGATAAAGAGCGCGGTGTTCATCCAGACGATGCAGGCCGACACAAGGTAGACCCCGCCCCACTCCGCCACTTGGATGATGGCCGGGTTGGCATATTGGCTGACACCGAGCGGATTCCACCCGAAGCCGGTGAAGAGGAAGCTACGCAGGTATTCCGACCCAACCCACACCACCGTGACGGAAAACATCAGCCGGATATTCTGCCGTAGCTTGTCCACCCCCCACTGCTTGGTGAAGAGGGCGACGACCACCGCCGTTGGGATAAAATAGAGTGCGCAGTAGAGCGCAAGAACGGCGTAGCCCAATAGTGCGCTTGCTTTTAGAAGACCGCCTTCGACGGTCCCCGTAAGGTTGTGCAACCAGAAGAGCGATACCATAAAGAAAGCGAAGCCACTCAGCAAACCGAGTTGCGCCGCCCGTTTTCCCGGAACCGACTGCACCGCAAACATGAGCGGAACGAGCGCCGCGAAAGCCATCGTTGAATTCCCAACTCCAGGAAAACTGATCGCCAGCAACACGCCGGAAAGTGCGCTACCGAGGCATCGGACCTGCAATGATTGGAAGATTGTTTGTTTGGTTCCAGACATGGGAAGTTCCACCGTGGGTTAGAGATCCAGATTCAGCAATACGGGAACCGTGCTCCATCCGCGTTCCGCTTGCCGCCTCCGAAAGAGATCGGCAATGTATTCAAGTAGGTCGTTCTTCGCGGTGAGGGTTTGCAGGTTCCGCCCTTTGGGTTCCACATTCATGGACGCAAGACCCTTCAACCCCAGCGTGCCCTCCCCTTCCGGGACATCCCAGAAGACAAACATTTTTTCGATGATCGTACGGATGGACCGATAGAGCATCATCTCATGCCGTTCGGACTCGCTTAAAACGAGCCGTCCAAAATCGAGCGTCCACATGCGGTCGAGCCGGGCTCCGGCCCAGTCGGCGGGACGGATGATGCCGAACGAAAAATAGGGAAGCAGCTCCGGGAAGTGATGCAGCTCGGAAAGGATTTCCAACCAACGGGAGACATGGCGACGGTGCGGCTCCATCGTCTGCAGCACGCGCTCGGCGGAAGCGCGCTCGCCGACGGCGCAGAACGCGCGCGCGATGAGTAGTTTTAGATCGGCCGATTGCAGACCGCGTGGATGGAATTGCCGGCAGTACATCGCGATGCTCGCCGCCAAATTTTCGGCGAGTGTATTGGAAGGGATTTCCAAGGAGCGGAAAAGATCCTGCAAATGCGCCGACCATGCATCCTGCCGGGCATGCACAGGTTGGAATGAAGCCGACCTCATTCGCGCCCGATGAGGCGCTCAACCTCGTTCATGAACTGGCCGGCATCGCGGAAGCGGCGGTAGACGGATGCGTAGCGGATGTAGGCCACCTCATCGAGTTTCTCGAGCGCGTCCATGACCTTTTTGCCGAGAGCCATGCTTGGGACTTCCTTTTCGTATTCCGACTCGGTCTCCAGCACGATGGCATCGATGAGGCGCTCGACCTGCTCGGCGCTGATATGGCGTTTGCGGCAGGCAATCTGGACGCTTTTCACCAATTTGGCGCGGCTGAATTCCTCCCGGCGCTCATCGCGTTTGGTGACCAGCAGCTGTGCCCGCTGGATCTCCTCGTAGGTTGTAAACCGGTGGCCGCAGTCCACGCAAACACGACGACGGCGGATGGAATCGCCGTTGCGTACTTCGCGGCTATCGATCACCCGGTTCTCTTTTCCCTCACATTTCGGACATCTCATGCAGCGCGCTCCTTCTCTACAAGTGGCGGGAAGATAGCCTACAACCACGAATCCGAACAACAAAAAACGGCGGACCTGTGTCCGCCGTTTTTGTCTTCAGTTGAAGCCCTGACTATTTCTTCTTAGCTGCTTTTTTCTTTGCAGGAGCCTTCTTGGCTACGGCTTTCTTGGCCGGGGCCTTTTTGGCGGCGGCTTTCTTTGCAGGAGCCTTCTTGGCTGCGGCTTTCTTGGCCGGTGCTTTTTTCGCTGCGGTTTTCTTTTTTGCAGGAGCCTTCTTTGCTACAGCCTTTTTAGCTGGAGCTTTTTTCGCTGCTGCTTTCTTAGCCGGTGCCTTCTTTGCTACAGCCTTTTTAGCTGGAGCTTTTTTCGCTGCTGCTTTTTTCGCAGGCGCTTTTTTAGCGGTTACTTTTTTCTTCGCTGCTGCTTTCTTCTTCGCTGCCATTGTAGCCTCCTTGTTTGTACTCCTGACAACAACTACCGATGTGTTGCCGTGACTCAACTGAACTTGCACTAATCAAAGGAGCCATCACTCATCGCTCCTTTGAAAAACGTTATATGCAGAAACCAAATGTTATGCAACCCGTTTAGTTTAGAAAAATGCGAGTTAAAAACTGATGACCGCGCCGACCGTTTCCAGTTTTCCGCAAAGAAATTTTTTCGCATGCCGACAAAAAAAATCCGCCCTCGATGAGGACGGATTTTTTTCGTGCGCATGTGCAGTGCGATCAGAGTTCCTGCGTGATCTTCTCAACCATGTACGCTTCGATGGAGTCGCCTGCTTCGAAGTTGATGAAGTTGTCGGGACGAATGCCGCACTCTTGTCCCTGCCGGACTTCGTTGGCTTCGTTCTGGAATCGCTTGAGCGAACCAATCTTCCCTTCGAAAAGAATCTCCTGTCCGCGCTTGATTCGGATGTTGGCTTTCGCGGTAATACGTCCCGACATCACCATGCACCCTGCAATCCTGCTCTTCTTGCTGAGCTGGAATACTTCTCGCACTTCAGCCGAACCGATCACCTGCTCGCGCAGCTCCGGATCCAGCAGGCCCTTCATCGCATTTTCAACATCGTCGATGAGTTCATAGATGATGCTATATAGCCGTATTTCAACGCCTTCGCGCTTGGCTGCGGCATTCGTACCGTTCTCTTTCCCGGTATGGAAACCGAGGATAATCGCTTCCGATGCGCTGGCCAGCAGCACGTCGTTGACGGTGATGTTGCCGACGGAATCGGAGATAATCTTGATATCCACCTTGTCGCTTTTGATGCCGCGGAGCGAATGTTCGATGGCTTCGACGGATCCCTGAACATCCGCCTTGATGATGACTTTAAGTTCCTTTTTCTCTTCCGCCGCGGCCGCGCCGAAAAGATCGTCGAGCGAAATCTTTTTAGGAGCCACTCCGCCTTCGAGCGATAGACGGCGGTCTTCGATCTGGAGTTCATCGGAAATCGCCTTGGCTTCCCGGTCGCTACCCACCACCTGGAATTCGTCGCCGGCGCCCGGCACGCTGGTCAGTCCCAGAATCTTCACCGCCATCGACGGTCCGGCAGATCGGATCTTTTTGCCTTGGTCGCTGATGAGTGCCTTGACCCGGCCCCAGCTCAATCCACAAATCACACTGTCGCCCAACTTGAGCGTCCCGCTCTTTACGAGCAGGCTGGCCGTCGGTCCCATGCCAGGTTCCATTTGCGCTTCAACCACAAAGCCGTGGGCCGGCTTGTCGGGGTTCGCCTTCAGCTCGAGCATTTCCGATTCGAGGATGATGCGTTCGAGCAACCCGTTGATCCCTTCGCCGGTCATGGCGCTCACCGGACAACATCCGATCGATCCGCCCCAGTCCTCCACCATGATGTCGTGTTCTTGAAGCTGCTGCTTCAAGCGCTCTGGATTGGCCGCGCGCAGATCCATTTTATTCATCGCAATGATCACGCAAACGCCGGCTGCCTTGGCATGCTTGATGGCTTCGATCGTCTGCAGCATAACGCCGTCGTCCGCCGCGACAACCAGCACCACGACATCGGTCAGGTTTGCGCCGCGGGCGCGCATCGCGGTGAAGGCCGCATGGCCGGGTGTATCGAGAAAGGTAATCTTGTGGTCGTTCACCTCGACCGTATACGCCCCGATATGCTGCGTGATGCCGCCGGATTCGCCCGCTACCACGCGGGTGTTGCGGATCTTGTCAAGCAGCGAGGTTTTGCCGTGGTCGACATGCCCCATGAAGGTGACAACCGGCGGACGAGGTAGCAAGGCCTCCGGCGCATCCGACTGCTCCGCTTCCTTCTTCGCGGCGGCTTTCGTCGCTTTCGGCTCGGGGATAGGCGCTTTTTTCTTCTCTTCCTTGCACACGACAAAGCCGTGCTTCGCGCCAATGTCCTTGGCGATCTTTAGATCGATCTCCTGGTTGATCGAGGCGAAGATATTCATCTTCATCAGCTCGGCGACAACCTGGTTGGGCTTCATGCCCATGCGTTCGGCGAACTCCTTGACCACGATCTTCGGCTTCTTCAGCTCGATGATGTTGGATTCTTCGGAAGGCTCTTCTTTCGCGGCAGCGGTCTCCACGGCCTTCGGAGCAGCCTCCTGTACCGCAACCACCACGGGTTCGGGTTCCGGCTCCTGGGCCGCCGGCGCATTTTCCATGCGCGCCTCTTCGATGGAGGCATAGCCCAGCTCGTCGCACACCAGAACAATCTGTTCGGCGGAAAGCTTGGCATCGGGTCCGTCGACCGCAATATCAATGTCCTTCAGAATCTCGACGAGCTCCTCGGCGGAAACCCCTACGTCTTTGGCTACTTCGTGGACTGTCATCATTCTGTTATCTCACCATGTTCTTTTGTATAAGCCGCTTCAGCCGCATACCAGATGGCCTGCGCCTGTTCGCCTGAAATTCCTTCGATGGCTTCCAGATCGCTCAGATCCGCAGCCAGGATGCCTTCCAAGGTCAGGAAGCCGGAGAACACCAGGCTTTCGGCGAATTCGTCGCCGATACCTGCAACTGCAGCCAGCTTGGTTACCGCCACGGCGACGCGTTCTTCGAAATCCATGCTCTCTTCATCCTTTTGGATGTCGACGCGCCAGCCGGTCAGCTTGGAGGTCAGGCGCGCATTCTGCCCGCGCTTGCCGATCGCCAGCGACAGTTGGTCGGGCTCGACCGTAACGGTAACGGTTTGCGTATCCGCATCGGCTTCCACGTGCTTCAGCCGGGCCGGTGCCAGGGCATTCGTAATCAGGGTATTGATGTCGTCGCTCCAGCGGACGATGTCGATCTTCTCGCCGGAGAGCTCGCGCACAATGTTTTTAACGCGCATGCCGCGCATGCCGACGCACGCGCCAACCGGATCAACGCGATCGTCGTGGGAAATCACCGCGACCTTGCTGCGGTAGCCCGCCTCGCGGGCGATGCCCTTGATCTCCATCGTTCCGTCGCCGATTTCCGAAACTTCGAGCTCGAACAAGCGGCGGACAAAATCGGGATGGTTGCGCGACAGGACGATTTCCGGGCCGCGCTCGCGCTCGCGCACGGTCAGGATGAAGGCACGTATGCGCTCGCCGATCTCGTACTCCTCGGTCGGAACCCGCTCCTTGGAAGGCATGACGGCTTCGGCATGGTCGAGGTCGATGATCACATCGCTGCGGTCGAAACGAACCACACTGCCCGTAACAATTTCGCCGGCGCGATCCTTGAACTCCTCGAACACGCGCTCCTTCTCCGCCATGCGGATCTTCTGCATGATCGTTTGCTTGGCGGTTTGCGCGGCAATGCGGCCGAGGTTGCGCGGGGTGGTTTCAATCTCGGTTCCGTCGGAAAGGGTTTTGTATGCCTTGATCTCAAATGTTTTACGATTAATCGCCAGCCGGATATGGTCGTCTGCGGGCTCGTTCTTTTCGGTGGCGCTCTGCAAGGCCGCTTCGATGGCCTTGATGATCACCTCGCGTTCGACACCCCGCTCGCTCTCCATATATTCAACAACGGCTTTCAACTCTGCAGGATTCATATCCGCACCTCCTTCGCAAAACATTCGACATTCAAACAACCGGCCCATAGAGAATAAAAGAGCGGGCAATGCCCACTCTTGATCAGAGCCAAACCTGTAACAATCGCAGGAAACTACGCCTCTTCCCCCGAAGCGTCAAGCGGCAATCCGGGTAAAATCCAGAACCCCGGATGGTCGACGCCCGCAGCCGGTAAACTATAAAAACCTTGGGATTTTATAAGTGAAATGGAATCAGGGATTGCCTACTATCGCGGCACATTAACAAAGGAGAAAAGGATGATTGGAATGCTTGTTTTGCTCGGACTGGTTGTTGCGCTCTTCGTCGCCGTGGTTTCGATGTACAACGGCCTCGTAACGCTTCGCAACCGCTTCAAGAACGCGTTCGCCCAGATCGATGTGCAGCTGAAGCGCCGCCATGACCTGATCCCCAACCTCGTCGAAACAGCCAAGGGCTACATGACCCACGAGCGCGGGACGCTCGAAGCCGTCATCCAGGCCCGCAACCAGGCCATGGCCGCCGGCAAGGCCGCCGCGCTAAACCCGGCCGATGCCGGAGCCATGGCCGGACTGATGGGCGCGGAAGGCGCACTGAGCGGAGCCCTTGGCCGCCTGTTCGCCCTCTCGGAAGCGTATCCGGACCTGAAGGCCAACCAGAACATGATGCAGCTGACCGAAGAGCTGACCTCGACCGAAAACAAGATTTCATTTGCGCGGCAGGCCTATAACGACGCCGTCACCACCTACAACACCAAGCGCGAGGTTTTCCCGACGAATATCGTGGCGAACATGTTCAACTTTGCCGCCGCCACCCTCTTCGAAATCGAAGACGCCGCGCAAAAGGAAGCCCCGAAAGTCAGCTTCTAGCTGACGAAACTTGAAACCTGAAACCTGAATTTGAGACAAGGGCTTTTTTGTTTTCAGGTTTCAAGTTTCACATTTCAGGTTTCAACCATGGATTTCTTCGCCCGACAGGATGATGCCCGCAGAAAGACCAGCCTGCTGCTGTTCTACTTTTGCCTGGCGGTAGCCATCACGATCCTGCTGGTCTACTTTCTTCCAGTCCTTGGGTGGTACTCCTACCAATCCAACTATGGCCCGCGGGAAATCCGACCCACCCTGACGTGGTGGCATCCCGACCTCTTTGCGCTCGTATGCGGCGGCACACTCTTGGTGGTGGCGGGCGGGGCCACGTTCAAGATCGCTTCATTGCAGCGCGGCGGCGGAGCGAGCGTTGCCGAGATGCTCGGGGGCCGACCAATCCAGCCCGGAACCGACGACTTTTTCGAGAAGCGCCTGCGCAACATCGTCGAAGAAATGGCCATCGCCTCCGGTATTCCCGTTCCTCCCGTCTATGTGCTCGAACGAGAACGGGGCATCAACGCCTTTGCCGCGGGCTTCACCCATTCCGACGCCGTTGTTGCCGTCACCTACGGCACCATGACCGGACTCACCCGCGAAGAACTCCAAGGCGTAATCGCCCACGAGTTCAGCCACATCCTCAACAACGACACGCAGATGAACATCACCCTGATGGGCATCATACACGGATTGATCATCATCGGTCTGACCGGTCGCATCATTCTCGAATTCGCCGGACGCGGCACCCGCGTACGCTCCTCGAAGAACGACTCCGGACAGGTCATTGTTTTTATCATCGCCGCCGGAATCATCCTCTGGATCGTCGGATCCTGCGGGATGCTCTTTGCCAAGCTGATCAAATCAGCCATCTCCCGCTCGCGCGAACGGTTGGCCGACGCCTCCGCCGTGCAGTTTACCCGCAACCCGGCCGGCCTCGCCGGTGCCTTGAAAAAAATCGGGGGGCTTTCATACGGCTCCCTCATCTCCTCCCCCAACGCCGAGCAAGCCAGCCATATGTTTTTCGGTAACGGCATGGGCGGCTCGCTCTTCAGCACCCATCCGCCGCTGGCCGAACGCGTCCAATGGCTAGAACCCACCTTCGACGGAAACTTTCCGGTCGTGACCCCGAAGGACCTGCGACAGCAGTTGGCAAGATTCGAGGGAGCGCCCCTCGAAACGGAAAAAGGAAAAGGGAAAGAACCGGGACTGGCCGACCTTCTCGCCCATCCGGACGAACTGTTCGCCGCCGCAACCGTCCTCGGCTCCGTTGGCCGGACGCCGTCCGCCAAGCCCGAATTCAAGCCCAACGATCCTGAAACGCTGATCGATTCCATCGGCGCGCCGATGGAACACCATGCCGACGAAGCCCGGCGGCTTATCGCCGCGATCCCGGAAGCGGCCAAGCAATATGCACGCGACCCGTATGGGGCGCGCATGCTCGTCTATTTCCTGTTGCTCGATTCCGAAGCGACGATTCGGAACAAACAGATGGCGATCATCAAGGGCATGGCCGAACCCCCGGTGTTCCAAACCCTGGAAACCGCGCTTCCGAACCTTGGAAAAATCCACCACGGAATGCGCCTGCCGATCATCGACCTCGCGATTCCCGCACTGCGGCTCCTCTCCCCAATGCAGTACGTAACCTTCCGCACCATCGTCAAGGCGCTGATCGACGCCGACGAGCAGACCGATGTTTTCGAATATGCGCTTCAACGCGTACTCTTCCACCATCTGGCTCCCGTGTTTGGTGGCACGCCCAAGCCGAAGCCCGCCAACTACTACGCCATCCGGGGATTGGAAAAGGAAACCTCGCTCGTCCTCTCCGTCCTTGCCCGCAAAGGGCATGGGAATCCGGCCATTGCGAAGGTCGCCTTTCAGGCCGCAGTCGAAAAGATCGCCGCACCGAACGCCATATTCGAGTTTATGTCGGAGGATGCGTGTACGTGGAAGCAGCTCGATGCCGCGCTCGACAAGCTTAACGAAGGGTCGTTCAAGGTGAAGAAGTGGCTACTCGGTGCGGCGCTCACCTGTCTAATGCACGACCGAACCATTACCGTCGAGGAAGTCGAGCTATTCCGCGCCCTCGCCGATAGCCTCGGTTGCCCCGTTCCGCCGTGGGTGGTTCCGGCAACATTGTAGACGCGCGCTTCCAGCCGCGTTGCAGCGGAGGGGACGGCGAGCGTGCGCAATGCGGCAAGATGCCGCATCTACATTCTTCAAAACCGACGGCTGTCGTAGGCCCAGTGGAGGAGCGCCTGCCGCTGGCGGGGACGGCAGGAGAGGTCGCCGCGGGCACAGTTTTTGGTGACTTGTGCGATGTGGCGCGTCATGGCCTTCCAGCGTTTGATCTGCCGGTCGTCGTCGGGATGGCGGCGGCCCATGTAGTAGCGGCAGTACCACTGGAACCATCCGCGCGGGTCGTCGGGATGGATCCAATCCTTTTCTTCCCAGTAGGAAAGCGGCTTGGAGGCGTTGACGCCGAAATAGTTCAGCTTGGGATCGTGGCGCTCGGCGCAGAGTTTGGCCTGCCCGAACCAGGAGGCGGGGAATTCGGCGCGGCAATCGGTCATGTACTTCCCGCCGAAGATGCCCATTGCGAGCATCTCCTTTGGAGTCAACTCCGGATCGAAGTCCGGATGGAAGTCGCGCCCGACCGGAGCGGTCAGCAGATAGGTGTATCCCTGCTGCATCCGGTCGTTGACGACCACTTCCTTCGGTTCCATTTCCCTCTACCGGCTGCCGATCTGTACATAGGAACGAAGGGTCTCGCCCGTATAGATCTGGCGGGGGCGGCTGATGCGCTGCTCTTGGCAGAGCATTTCGCGCCAGTTGGCAATCCAACCCGGCATGCGGCCGATTGCAAACATCACGGTGAACATGTTCACCGGAATGCCGATGGCACGCAGCAGGATGCCACTGTAGAAGTCGACGTTCGGGTATAGGTTGCGTTCGATGAAGTATTCGTCGTGCAGGGCGACGTCCTCCAGCTGCTTGGCAATGTCGAGCAGCGGGTCGTCGATGTGCAGCTTGTCGAGCACACGGTCGACGTGCAGCTTAAGGATCTTGGCGCGCGGGTCGAAGCTCTTGTAGACGCGGTGGCCAAAGCCCATCAGCTTGGTGTCGCTGTTCTTGTCCTTGGCGGCCTCCACATAATCGCTCAGCTTGATCCCGTTGTCATGGATGTTGTTGAGCATGGCAATCACCTCGGCATTCGCGCCACCATGGAGCGGCCCCCACAACGCGCCGACACCGGCGGCGACGGAACTGAACAGGTTGGCGCGCGCACTACCGACCATCCGCACGGTCGAGGTCGAGCAGTTTTGTTCGTGGTCGGCGTGCAGGATCAGGAAGAGGTCGAGGGCCTTTTCGACTTCCGGGATGACTTCATAAAGATCGAACGGCTGCGAGAACATCATGTGCAGGAAGTTTCCACAGTAGCTCAACCGCGGAGAGGGTGGCATGTACGGCCGCCCTTTGGAGGTGCGGTATGCCCAGGCGGCGATGGTACGGACCTTCGACATGATCTTGAGTGCGGGGACTTCGAACTTGGGGCCGTCCGTGGCCGTGGTAAGCAGTTCGGTGTTGTAGCACGCCAGCGTGTTGAGCATGGCGGACAAAATCGCCATCGGCGGTGCATTGGCCGGAAAACCGTCGAAATGGCTTTTCATGGCATAATGCAATCCCGCCTCGGCAGAGATCCCCGCCGAAAACGTGTTCAATTCCTTTTGGCTCGGCAGGTGTCCATAGAGAACCAGGAAGGCTGTTTCCAGGAAGGTCGACTTCTCCGCCAACTCTTCGATGGCATAACCCCGGTAGCGCAGTATCCCCTTTTCACCGTCAATGAAGGTGATGTCCGATGTGCACGAGCCGGTGTTTCCATAGCCCGGATCCAGCGTGATCATCCCCGTCTTTGCGCGCAGTTGCGTGATATCGAGCCCAACCTCGTTCTCCGTGCCAATGATGGCATCTAGCTCGAGCTTCTTCCCATCGTATTCAACAATTGCCTTATTGCTCATCTATTACGTTCTCCGTTTATATCCCTACTTTAAAGCGGCTTTAACCGTGCGCCCGATGTCCGCCGGGGATTCGACGACGATCAGTCCACATTCGGCCATGAGTTTTTTCTTCGCGGCGGCGGACTCGTCCGCGCCGGAAACGATCGCTCCAGCATGTCCCATGCGGCGGCCGGGTGGCGCCGTCTGTCCGGCAATGAATCCGATCACCGGTTTGGTGATGTGATCCTTCGCGAACTGCGCCGCCTCGATCTCCATCGATCCGCCAATCTCGCCGATCATTACGACCGCATCGGTTTCCGGATCGGCCTCGAACATTTTAAGCAGATCGAGCATCGTCGTTCCAATGATGGGGTCTCCGCCGATCCCGATGCAGGTCGACTGTCCCAACCCTTCGGCGCACAGCTGATGCACCGCTTCGTAGGTCAGGGTTCCCGATTTTGAAATCACGCCAACCGAACCCCTTTTGGCGATGAAGCCCGGCATGATGCCGACCTTCGCTTCGCCCGGCGTCAGGATGCCGGGGCAGTTCGGACCGATAAAGCGCGAGCCTGTTGTTGCGACATAGGCCTTCACCTCGACCATCTGCGCCACCGGAATACCTTCCGTAATGCAGACGATCAGTTCAATGCCGGCCGCGGCCGCTTCCATGATGGCATCCGCCGCGAACGGCGGCGGCACGAAGATCAGCGAAACGTTTGCGCCAACCTTCTCCCGGGCTTCCTGGCAACTGTTGAATACGGGAACCGCGCCGTCGAGCGCCGTCTGCCCGCCCTTGCCGGGAGTGACGCCACCAACCACATTCTTGCCATATTCCAAACACTGGGTCGCATGGAAGCTCCCCTCGGAGCCCGTGATGCCCTGCACGATGATTTTTGAATCCTTGTTAACTAAAATGGACATAACAATCAGCCTTTCGCAGCGTGAACCACTTTTTGTGCAGCATCCTCGAAGGAGTCCGCGGAAATAATCGACACATCGGATTTTGCCAAAAGCTCCTTCGCCACGTCGGCGTTGGTTCCGGCCAGCCGCACCACCACCGGTACGTTCAGATCGAGTTCCTTCACGGCTTCGATGATCCCGTTCGCGATACGGTCGCACCGGACGATCCCGCCAAAGATGTTGATCAACACGGCTTTCACATTCGGATCGGAAAGAATGATCCGGAAGCCGTTCTTCACGGTTTCGACATTCGCGCCGCCGCCGACATCGAGGAAGTTGGCCGGCGAACCGCCGACCTGCTTGATGATGTCCATGGTCGACATCGCCAAGCCTGCTCCGTTCACCATGCAGCCGACGGTGCCGTCGAGCTTGATGTAGTTAAGGTGGTATTTCGCCGCTTCGACCTCGGCCGGATCCTCTTCATCGAGGTCGCGCATCTGGGCAATCTCGGGATGGAGGAACAACGCGTTGTCGTCGAAGTTGATCTTGGCGTCGAGCGCAACCAGGTTGCCCTGCTCGGTGACGACCAGCGGATTGATCTCGACGATCGAGCAGTCGAGTTCGCGATAGAGCTTGTAGAGTTTCTGGAACATGCCGACCGCCTGCTTCGCGGCCTGGCCTTCGAGTCCCAGCGCCGCCGCAAGGTTGCGCGCCTGGAAGCCACGCAGTCCAAAGCCGGGGACAATCGCCTCGCGAATGATCTTTTCCGGCGAGGTCCGGGCAACCTCTTCAATCTCCATGCCGCCTTCGGAAGAGACCATGAAGACATCCATTCCCTTGGAGCGGTCGAGCGTGATGGCGGCATAGAATTCCTGCTTGATGTCCAAGGCCTCGCCCACCATCACCTTTTTGACCAGACGCCCTTCGGCGCCGGTCTGATGGGTGACGAGCGTCATGCCCAGGATCTTCTTTATATTCTCCAGTGCGGCTTCGCGGCTGGACGAAAACTTGACGCCGCCGCCTTTGCCACGCCCGCCCGCATGGATCTGGGCCTTGATGACGTATTGCTCGGCGCCATGCTCCTTGTTCACGGCATCGATCGCCGCTTCGGCTTGCGCCAGATCTTCGATGGTCACGCCATCCTGGATCGGTATGCCGTAGCCCTTCAAAAGCCCTTTGGCTTGGTATTCATGTATTTTCATTTGCTATCCGTTTCTGGTTCCTGTTTCTCCACTTGCTCCACGGTGTCGTGGATGAAGCGAAGGATTTGGCGAATGGTCACGAGGCCAAATCCGCCATCCTTGAGCCGGATTGGAACATGGCGGTGACCGCTGATGGAGAGGATGTTGATGACGTCCCCGATCGAATTGCTTTCGTCCATGATTTCATACACCGGCCGCATGATCGCAGAGATCTGCGTGCGGTCGCGATCTATGGAGGTGAGCACAACGTTCTGGATGATGTCCCGTTCGGCCAGGATGCCATAGAGCTGCTTCGAGTCGCCCACCAGAATACATTCGATGCGCGCCGACTTGAAGTTGGCGATGGCCGTCGCAACGCTGTCGCGCGGCGAGAGGACCTTCGAACGCTTGTAGTCGTAGTCGTAGAAAATCTTGCCAATCTTGGTCTTCAGGCTGGCGGTGAGCGGATCGGTGGATTTCAGCAGCTCGTGGATCTGCTCGTCCATCACCTGCGACTCGTCGTTCGCCAGCGAACTGATGCCGCTAGACCGCTTGATGTCCTGGCCGCCATTGGAAACCGTCCAGTATTCGGAACCGCGCAGCAGCGCCTGCAGGTTGCGCCGTCCCTTCAAAGCCGTCACGTTCTTGATTTGCTTTTCGAGTTCCTCTTCATAGACCGGCTTCTTCACCGCGCGGTAGATCCCGACGGGAAGCGGGAAATCGGGGAAGTCCATTTCGGTCAACATGGCGGCATAGACCGTGTCCTCGCGATACATGTCGTGGACGACGAGATCCTTCTCCGTTATCCCCTGCTCGCCGATCGTCACCACCACGGGACTTGTGCCCTTGAGCATGATGCCCTTGTTGCGCTTCTCGCCGAAGATGAGCGGCTTGTCCTGTTCAAGATAGAGCAGGCGGTCGTCGCGCGTGGAGCGGTCGGAGATATGGTCCCACGCCTTCTTGTTGAAGATGACGCAGCTCTGGAGGATTTCAACGAAACACGTGCCCGCGTGCTTCGCACCGGCCTTCAGCACTTCGGTGATATGCTTCGGATCGGTGTCCACCGCGCGCCCCACGAAGGTCGCCTCGGAAGCCAGCGCGACGCGCAGCGGATTGAGCGGTTCCTCGATCACGCCGTACGGACTCGTCTTGGTGATCTGCCCTTTCACGGAGGTCGGGCTGTACTGCCCTTTCGTCAGGCCGTAGATCCGGTTGTTGAGCAGGATGATGTTCATGTCGAGGTTGCGGCGCAACGCATGCACCAGATGGTTCCCGCCAATACTCAGTCCATCGCCGTCGCCGGTGATCACCCAAACCGACAGTTCCGGATTGGCCACCTTGACTCCCGTGGCGATCGTCGGCGCGCGGCCGTGGATCGAGTGGAAGCCATAGGTATCCATGTAGTACGGGAAGCGGCTGGAGCAGCCGATGCCGCTCACGAACACGAACTTTTCCTTCGGAAGGCCGAGTTGCGGCAACACGTTCTGCACCGCGTTGAGCACGGCATAGTCGCCGCATCCGGGACACCAGCGAACCTCGGAGGACGAAACAAAATCCTTGCGAGTCAAATATTCCTTCAATCCGTCCATAGCGTTTCCCCCTAGAGATATTTCTTGATGCTGTCCACGAGATCCGAAATCTGGAACATGCGCCCGTGGACCTTGTTGATGGATTTTACGTCGACCAGATATTCCATTCGAAGAATCTTGGACAACTGCCCCAGATTCAACTCGGGTACCACGACGTGCTCGAATGTCTTCATCAACTCGCCAAGATTCCTGGGAAGCGGGTTGAGATGGCGCAAATGGGCATAGCTTACGGACTGGCCTTCACCCCGCAACCGCTCCACCGCCATGGTAATGGCGCCGCACGTGCTGCCCCATCCGATCACCAAGACCTTGCCGCTCTTCTCGCCCAGCACGCTGGCCGGCGGAATGTCGTTCGCGATACGCGCCACTTTTTCCGCGCGCAACCGGCACATCTTGTCGTGGTTCTCGGCATCGTAGCTCACCAGGCCGGTTTCGGTTTTTTCCAAGCCGCCGATGCGGTGCTCGAACCCCGGACGACCGGGAACGGCCAGCCGCCGCGCCAGCGTTTTGGGATCGCGCTGGTACGGGACATATTTTTCACCATGCTTGATCGGCTCGATGGAGATGTCCGGAATATCGGTCACGGAAGGAACCTTCCACGGTTCGGAACCATTGGCCAAATACGTATCCGTCAGCATCACGACCGGCGTCCGGTACTTCAGCGCAATGCGCGCGGCCTCGATAGCGCAGTCGAAACAATCGGACGGCGACGCCGCCGCAATGATCGCCACCGGCGATTCGCCGTTGCGGCCATAGAAGGCCTGCAACAGATCGGACTGCTCGGTCTTGGTCGGCAGGCCGGTGCTCGGTCCCGCGCGTTGTACATTCACGACGACCAAGGGAAGCTCGGTAATCACCGCCAGCCCCAGCGCCTCCGACTTCAGACAGAGACCCGGACCGCTGGTGGTCGTTACGCCCAGCGCACCCGCAAAAGATGCGCCGATCGCCACACCGATGGCCGCGATCTCGTCCTCCGCCTGCACGGTCTTGACGTTGAAGTTCCGGTGCTTGGCCAGCGTCTCCAGAATCGAGGTGGCGGGCGTGATGGGATAGCTGCCCAGCACAAGGTCGCGCCAGCTGTTTTCCGCCGCGGCGATCAACCCCAGGGCCGTGGCTTCGTTCCCCGTGATCTTGCGGTAGATGCCATCCTCGAGGATCCGGCGATGCACCGTGTATTGCGGAAGGGAGATATCCTTGTTTTCCCCGATGATATAGCCGGCCTTCAGCGCCATGCTGTTGGCATCCGCCATCATCGGCAGGTTCTTGCGCCACTTGGTCTCGATCCAATCCAGCGTCATTTCCATCGGCCGGGAATAGACCCAGTAGGTGATGCCCAGCGCAAGAAAGTTCTTGCAGCGCGCCCGCAGGGCGGGCTTGAGCGGAAGATCCTTGAGCGCCTCTTCCGTCAGGGCATCGATATTCACCCGCAGCACGCAGTATTCGTCGTCCAGCGCCGGATCGTCCAGCGGGTTGGTTTCATACGCCGCCTTCTTGAGATTGGCGGGCGTGAACGCCCCGGTGTTGATGATCAGCAAGCCCTTGGGCTCCAGCTCGCGCAGGTTCACCTTCAGCGCGGCGGGATTCATCACCACCAACGCGTCCGCCTTGTCGCCGGGCGTCATCACACTGGCGCAGCCGAAATGCACCTGGAACCCGGACACCCCCGGCAGCGAACCGGCCGGCGCACGAATCTCCGACGGGTAGTCCGGGAAGGTAACGATCGCATCGCCGAGCAACGCGCTGGCGTCCGCAAACAGTTCGCCGACCGTCTGCATCCCGTCGCCGGAGTCGCCGGCGAAACGCACGACGACCGAATCTTTTTCCATCAAATTTGATTTTTGCTTGGCCATCGCTTATTCCCCCGCCGTATGTGATGCAATCAGGCTGCTGTCGGGCGGCAGGTTCAGGACCTGGATCGGCAGGTGCTGGCTGATGAAGGTCATCAGGCCGCGGATGGATAGGATGCCCAGGATCTTGTCCCCGCTCAGGATCGGCATGTGGCGGAAGGGTTTGGAGTGGAAGATTTCCAGCGCCTCCTTGACCGTCAAGGCCGCCGTGGCGGAAAAAGGATCCTTCGTCATGATTGTATCGACCGGCGAATCGCCGGGCAGTGTCGATCCAACATACTCGTGCATCAGATCGCCGTTGCTGAGAATGCCGACCAGCTTTTGGTTTTCATCCACCACCAGTACGCAACTGATCTGGTTGAACTTCATCTCCTTGACCGCATCGACAATCGTGGCCCCGCTCTGGACCACCGCCGGACGCTCGAGATCGACCTTGCTGACCGGCTCCGACCAGAATACCGCTTTCTTTCTTGCTGCTGCCATGGGTTTCCTTCCTTCGTATTTCGTACTGCGTATTATTTCACCAGACTCGCCTTGATGAATTCGCGGTTTAGCCGTGCAATGTTTTTGACATCAATCCCCTTCGGGCAGGCGACGGCGCACTCGTACTCGTTCGAGCAATTGCCGAAGCCCAGCTCGTCCATCTTCGCCACCATGTTCTTCACGCGCTGCGTCCGCTCCGGATGGCCCTGCGGCAGCAACGCATACTGGCTGACCTTCGCCGCCGTGAAGAGCATCGCCGCGCCGTTCGGACAGGCCGCCACGCACGCGCCGCAACCAATGCACTCGGCGGCATCCATTGCCGCTTCCGCCAGTTCCTTCTTGATCGGCGTGGTCGAGGCTTCCGGTGCGCTGCCGGTCTTGACGGAGACGTAGCCGCCTTCCCGTATGATGGCGTCGAGCCCGCTGCGGTCGACAATCAAATCCTTGATCACCGTGAAGGCGTGCGCGCGGAAGGGTTCGACCACGATCTGTTCGTTGTTCTTGAACTTGCGCATGTGAAGCTGGCAAAGCGTGGTTTGCTCGTGCGAGCCGTGCGTCTTGCCGTTGACCAGCGCGCCGCAGCAACCGCAGATGCCTTCGCGGCAATCGTGCTCGAACGCGATCGGTTCCTTGCCGGCGAGCGTCAATCCTTCGTTCACGATGTCCATCATTTCGAGGAACGAGGCATCGGTGTCGATGTCCTGCGCCTGGTAGACTTCGAAGCGCCCCTCTTCGCCGCGGTTCTGGCGCCAGACCTTCAGTGTGATATTTATTTTCTCAGACATTACTTGTACGACCTCTGTGTTAAGTGAACCTCTTCGAACACCAGCTCGTCCTTGTGGAGGATGGGCTCCTTGTCCAAGCCTTGGAACTCCCAGGCGGCAACGTAGGTGAAGTTTTCGTCGTCGCGCAGCGCCTCGCCCTCTTCCGTCTGGCTCTCCTCTCGGAAATGGCCACCGCAGGATTCGGCGCGGTTGAGCGCGTCCCGAACCAGCAGCTCGGCGAACTCCATGAAGTCGGCGACGCGGTTGGCCTTTTCCAGCGCCTGGTTGAGATCGTCGGCGGAGCCGGGCACGTTGACGTTTTTCCAGAACTCGGCGCGGATCTGCGGAATTTTTTCAAGCGCCTCCTTCAACCCTTTGGCGTTGCGTCCCATGCCGCATTTTTCCCAAAGCAGATGGCCGAGCTCCTTGTGGAAGTCGTCGACGGTGCGGTGGCCCTTGATGGATAGCAGCTTGTCGATTTTTTCCTTGGCGGCGGTTTCGGCCTCGGCCATCGCGGGATGGTCGGTTCCAACCTTTGGCAGCTTGGCCGTGGCAAGATAGTCGTTGATGGTGTTGGGCAAAACGAAGTAGCCGTCGGCCAGCCCCTGCATCAGCGCGCTGGCGCCGAGGCGGTTGGCGCCGTGGTCGGAAAAGTTGACTTCGCCGATGGCGTAGAGGCCGGGCAGCGAGGTCATCAGGTTGTAGTCCACCCACAGGCCGCCCATGGTGTAGTGTACGGCGGGAAAGATCATCATCGGCGTGGTGTACGGATCCTCGTCGGTGATGCGGTTGTACATCTCGAAGAGGTTGCCGTACTTCGCCGCGATATTGTCGCGTCCGAGCCGCTTGATCGCATCGGCGAAATCGAGGTAGACGGCGTTTCCGGTCGGGCCGACGCCGCGGCCTTCGTCGCACACCATCTTCGCGTTGCGCGAAGCGAGGTCGCGCGGGACGAGGTTGCCGAAGCTCGGGTATTTTCGTTCGAGGTAGTAGTCGCGCTCGTCTTCGGGAATCAGGTTCGCGGGACGCTTGTCGCCCTTGGCCTTCGGCACCCAGATGCGGCCGTCGTTGCGCAGGCTTTCGGACATGAGCGTGAGCTTCGACTGGTAGTCGCCATGCACCGGAATGCAGGTCGGGTGGATCTGCGTGTAGCACGGGTTGGCGAAGGCGGCCCCCTTCTTATAGGCGCGCCACGCCGCGCTGGCGTTGCAGTTCATGGCGTTGGTCGAAAGGAAGAAGACGTTGCTGTAGCCGCCGGTCGCGAGCACGACGGCGTCGGCCACGTGGCGGGTCAGCTCGCCGGTGACGAGGTTGCGGGCAATGATGCCGCGCGCCTGGCCGCCGATGACGACGATGTCGACGACTTCGGTGCGGGTGTGCATCTTGACGCCGCCCGCCTTGATCTCCTTGGAGAGCGCACCGTAGGCGCCGATCAGCAGCTGCTGGCCGGTTTGGCCGCGGGCGTAGAAGGTGCGCGAAACCTGCGCCCCGCCGAAGGAGCGGTTGGCGAGGTAGCCGCCGTATTCGCGCGCGAAGGGGATGCCCTGCGCGACGCAGTGGTCGATGATCTGGTTGCTGATTTCAGCCAGCCGGTAGACGTTGGCTTCGCGCGAGCGGAAGTCGCCGCCTTTAATGGTGTCGTAGAAGAGGCGATAGATGGAGTCGCCGTCGTTGGGATAGTTTTTCGCGGCGTTGATGCCGCCCTGCGCGGCAATGGAGTGCGCGCGGCGCGGGCTGTCGGAATAGGTGAAGGCGTCGACCATGTAGCCGAGCTCGGACATCGTTGCGGCGGCGGATGCGCCGGCGAGGCCGGTGCCGACCACGATCACCGTGTGCTTGCGCTTGTTGGACGGATTGACCAGCTTGACGTTGAACTTGTGCTTCGTCCACTTTTCAGCGAGCGGTCCAGCGGGGATTTTGGAATCAAGTTTCATTGTTTTCCTCGGATATCAATTAGCGGATGAAAGCCACGATGGGGATGATGGCGAAGGTGCCCGCCATGCCGATGGCGACGAGCGTGCTGGCGAGCTTGATCTTGCTGCCTTCGCGCGGGACATACAGGCCGTAGGTCTGCAACGAGCTTTGCAGCGCGTGGCTCAAATGGAACCCGACCGCCACCATGAACAGGACGTAGAATACCATCTGGTCCGGCTGCTGGAATTTGGCGAGCACCATGCCGTAGACATCGTTGACCATGTGGCCGTTCAGGGCGATCTGGTCCTTCGCCACGCCCAGCGTGAAGTCGAGCAGATGCTTGACGATGAAGATGAAAATCATGCCGCCGGAAACCGGCATCAGCTTGGCCGCCAGCGAACGTTCCTGCGACGACTTTTGCGTGAAGCGCTTGTCGTGCGCGGTGCGGTTGGCCAAGGTCACGCGGACCGCCATCACCATGTGGACCGTGATCGAAACGATCATCAGCACTTCGATGCCGATCACGATCGGAACGAGCTGATGCAGGTGCGCGGCGTAGGAGTTGAAGATGTCCGGACCGAACAGAAACAGGATGTTTCCGCCCATGTGGGGAATCAAAAAGAGGAGGAACATGACCAGCCCGGAAGTCGCCAACAGCAACTTTTGGCCAATCGAGGAGAGCAGCGTTTGTTTAACATTCATGGTCGAAACACCCTATGTGACAGCCTACTGGAAACACCAAATCTACTAGTGATAAGTGAGCATAACTATAACAATTCTCTGGCTATTGAAATCGGTTTGTTCATTTTTCTTCTCCCACCCCCCCCATCGGAGCAAGAGGATCGCGTTTCAACTGAACATTATATATCTCTAATATTTCATCATCAAGGCATCTGTTGTTTTTTTCACAAAAAAAATGAAGCAAGGGCGATTCCTGCTTTCGGGCATCCTTGCGGCTTGCAGTTTTGCGCGAGGCGATATGCCGACGCCATGCCCATACCTCTCCTTAAGCATTTGACGGTTCAAGATTGATTTGTTGTTGAACCACGGCATAATGTGACTTTCAAACTCAACTTAGGAGACAAGACCCATGGGCAAGATAGACAACCTGAAACTTGAAAACCTCGACCAGCTATTCCCGGAAACCTTTACCAAGGAACAAGTCGCGAAAGGCAAAACCCTCTTCCTTAAGGAGCTTTCCGACAGCATGCACCGCTTCTACGGCGGCAAAATGCAAACCATCCCGAAGGCCGGACTCTACGGCTTCAACTGGTTCAACGTCTGGTACACCCCCGGCGTTTCCAAGGTCTCCACCACCATCCGCGACAACCCCGACGCCTCCTTCGAACTCTCCAACCGCGGCAACCTCGTCGCCGTCGTTTCCGACTCCACCCGCGTGCTTGGCGATGGCGACTGCGGCCCCTCCGGCGGCCTCGGCGTCATGGAAGGCAAGGCGTTCCTGATGAAATACCTCGGCGGCGTCGACGCCATCGCGCTCTGCATCGACTCCCGCGATGAAAACGGCAAGCACGACCCCAAGAAGATTATCGAATTCGTCAAGATGCTCGCCCCCAGCGTCGGAGCCGTCAACCTCGAGGACATCTCCCAGCCCAACTGCTTCGAAGTGCTCGACACCCTCCGCGACGCCTGCGACATCCCCGTCTGGCACGACGACGCCCAGGGCACCGGCTGCGTCACCCTCGCCGGACTCATCAACGCCCTGAAAGTCGTCGGCAAGAAGATCGGCGACGTCAAGATCGCCATGCTCGGCGCCGGCGCCTCCAACACCACCATCGCCAGCCTCATCATCCAGGCCGGCGGCGATCCGAAAAAGATGGTCATGTGCGATTCCAAGGGCGGACTCCACACCGGCCGCGCCGACATCGAGGCCGACACGGCCTTCTACAAGAAGTGGGATCTCTGCAAAGCCACCAACCCCGGCAAGATCACCACCATCGAGGAAGCCATGGACGGCGCCGACGTGCTCATCGCCCTCTCCAAGCCCGGCCCCGACACCGTCAAAAAGGAGTGGGTCGCAACCATGGCCGAAAAGGCCATCGTCTTCGTCTGCTCCAACCCCGTGCCGGAAATCTACCCCTACGCCGCCAAGGAAGCAGGCGCCTACATCGTCGCCACCGGACGCGGCGACTTCCCGAACCAGGTCAACAACTCGCTCTGCTTCCCCGGCCTGCTCAAAGGCGCGCTGCTCGTCAAGGCGCGGAAGATTACCGACAAGATGGCCATCGCCGCCGCGTACGCCATTGCCGAGACCGCCGAGAAGAACGGCCTGACCCCGGACTACATCAGCCCGCTCATGAGCGAAACCGACACCTTCCGCAACGTCGCCCGCGCCGTCGCGCTACAGGCCCAGAAAGACGGCGTCGCCCGCGTCGCCATGACCGCCGACGAGGTCTACGCCCAGGCCAGCATCGACATCGACGAAGCCCGCGGCCTCGTCCAGCACCTCATCGACGAAAAGTTCATCAAGGAACCGACCGTCGAAATGCTCGAGGAAGCGCTCGAAAAAGCCATCGCGCAGCTGGGATAGAACCAATGAAACTCAGTGAATTCCGATCTAAGCTATCTCTAGTCTGGACTGGGATATTGTCACTAGGTGCTGTTATCGGCACCATTATCGGAGTCCAAACGTATATTGACCACCGAATCAATGAGGTAATATCTAGCAGCGAGTTTATCCAAAACGTTGCACGTGCTGCAAATCCATCGCTCATATTGGATGAACGCGGTTCTGTAATAGTTGATGATGGAGGGCTGGCACATGTTCGAAAGATTGACTTTGAGTACGACAAAACTAAATGGGAAGGGCGTCTTCCTGTTAGGATTATCGTTACACCAGTCAACTACATGCGCGTCGCTCCCCTTTTATCCAACCTTGGTGGCATTGCCTTTTCGGAGAAACACCATAGAGGTTCAATGACTAAATGGATATACGAGATCAGCTATGGTTCAGTTTGGGATGATGCTCTTGATTGCCACTTCCGCGTAGAAGTCCTGGATAAAGGTACTCCATAACCATCAGCCGAAACTGTCTCTTCCCAGGCAATGGGTCAGTCCTTTGATATTAGCCCGTCTTTCGCTATTCGACCCAGAAATTGCCTTTTTTTTAGGGGTTGACCTTCATTTCGCCCTTTATTTGCAGGGGTGCGTGTTTCAAAACGGGCTGTAGTGAAGACCTTGCCGGTTGACGTGTTGATTTTGT
>JAIPJC010000046.1 GCA_021734345.1 Kiritimatiellales bacterium
GAAGGCCACGAGACCTTTTTGCTGAGCGCAACCGTGACCGGAGCGCTGGCGCTAGCCTGGGTCGTATTGGCCGTGATGGTTCTATCCACCAAGCGGGGCTTGGATCCGCAATACAACCCGAAAGACCGCTGGGCGAACTTTCCGTGGTGGGTCGTCAAGTGCGTCGTCTTGTGCGTTTTTATCGCAGCGATGGCGGTTGTTCTCCATAAATATGCGGGACGCGGCGACAACGAGTTCATGCTGCTGGAGCGTGGAGAGCTGGCCCTGCTGGGCGAACGGCTTGCCCAGAACCCGGAACTGCTTGAGCAGACCGATAAGAAAAGCGGGAAGACCCTGCTGGAGCTGGCGGTGGAAAGCGGTAATGCAAAGGCGGTCGACCTGCTGCTTGCGAGCGGGGCGCGGCTGGAGGATGCGATGGCCGGCCAGGACCTGGTTGGAGCCTTGGGCAACCTTCCCTTGTTTGGCGTCCTCTTGCGCCACGGCGCAAATCCGGATACGCCCGATGCCGACGGCTGGGTTCCTCTGCACTATGCCGTGGCAACCGGCAACACGAATGCGCTGGCGGTGTTGTTCGATGCCGGCGCGAACGTCGATGCGCGCGATCCAAACCATCAAACCCCGCGGCTGCTGGCCATAGCCGCGGAGAACCTTCCAACGGCAGGACTGCTGCTGGAGCACGGCGCAAATCCAAACCTGCCCGATAGCCGTGGCGACACCGCGTTGCACAAAGCCGTACGGCAGCACAATCTGGAAATGGCCCGCCTGCTTCTGCAAAAAGGTGCCGATCCCAAAATCTTCAACGGTGCCAACATGACGCCGCTTCATATCGCGGCATTCGACGGGCAGAACGAGCTGGTGGAACTGCTGCTCCAACAGCCGGGACTGGTCGACCTGTGCAACGAACACGATCGCACCGCCTTCGACTATGCCCTCCAAGGGCTGCACTACGATACTGCCCGCCTGCTGCTACGCAACGGAGCCGACATCAACCGCGTCCGGAAAAACGGCTATACCGCCATCCATCTCATGGTCGTTGCCCGGGACTACAAGACCGTTGAATTCCTGATCGGGGAGGGGGCCGACGTCAACATCGCCAACGCCGAAGGCGAAACCGCCGCCGACCTCATGCGCAGCAAGGAGCTGCAATCCCTGCTCGACCTCATCGAACTCCGCGACCACCCGCCCGAACCCGCCGCCACCAACGCGGTCGATGTCGTGGACGCTCCTTGACCATGGAACAGTGAAACCCTGTCATGTGCGAAGTCTGCGGGACAGGCCGCTGACCATCCGGATCGACAGCCCCTACCAAAGCTATTTCCAACTCTTTTGACATACTCCGAGTAGTAAAAAGTACTATTTAAAATGCATGGTTGGCGGGTTTTTCGCATTGCCCATGCCTAGGGGATGGGCTCTACTTCAAATCTTGCCGGGTTGTTTCGGCATCAGGGGGACATCTTTATGAAGCATCCAGGGAATGCCGTTCTTGCCACTATCCTGTTTGCCATGCCGCTGCTGGCCTGGGGTTATTCCAATCCCATCGAAGGCGGGACGACCGAGACGGTTACGAACGAGTGGATCGTCTCCACGCCATCATTGACGGTCGGATCCAGAACTTCTGGCAACTCACTGATCATCGCAGATGGAGGTTCCGTGTTTACTGAATATGGAGCTATTGGCAATGATCCGGGATCATTGAGTAACCGCGTTTATATAACAGGCCCTGATTCGACCCTAGCTGTTGAGAAGACTTTTTCTGTCGGACGATCCGGCTCTGCAAACCAATTGATGGTTGCTGACGGAGGGCGGTTGGATTGTTCGGAAATGTTGATAGGAAATCGATACGCGCTGTCTCAAGACTCATCGAGAAATACTGCTAGTGTAACGGGAGCCGGTTCGACCATTACCTGCAAAGAATATCTCTATATAGGAGCCTATGGTTCAGGAAACCGGCTGGAAGTTCTCGATGGAGGATTGGTATCCAGCTCTGTCGGTTTTGTAGGCGTGTATAAAGGTACCGGTAGCAGTGGAAACAACAGTATTTTGGTATCGGGAGACGGGTCGGTGTGGAGCAATAAGCGGGATCTGGTTATCGGATATTATGGTTCAGGAAACCACTTAGATGTTCAGGATGGTGGCTTGATTGCATGCTCAAACGCCTTTGTCGGAGGGTTGACTCATAATAATTCAGCAGTGGTATCGGACTTCGGATCAAAGTTGGAGAACAGAGGCGATTTGGCCATTGGTTTTGCCGGTGATGGAAACTCACTATCCATCATTGATGGAGGAATGGTCGACGGAAGAGATGGTTTTATCGGGCATGAGGTTGGTGCGGATCGAAATCATGTTGACGTACTCGGCGCTGGTTCCGGTTGGAGCAATTTTGGAGATCTCTACATTGGATACCATGGCTCTGAGAGCGAAATGTCCATTGCCAAAGGGGGACTTGTAAATAACAGTATTGGCTATATCGGTTATGCGCTTGGAGCCAACGATAACTCTGTACTTGTAACCAGTTCTGGCTCAGTCTGGTACAACCGCGACGCGCTCTATCTCGGTGGCCACAAGTCCGGCACAAACTGGGTCAACGGCGGGACGGGCAACTCGCTTACGGTCGAAAACGGTGGGTGGGTGCTGGTCGGCGATGTCGATACCAATATTCTTCCGGGCATAGGAACCTCCGGCGGTATTATAGTCGGCAATGCTAGTGGTACGGCGGAGATGATTGTTGCGAATGGATCGACGGTGGTTAGCGATCAGGGAGTCATTGGATATGAAGAGAATGAACGCGGCACCGCTCTCGTGACAGGCACAGGGTCGGTGTGGAGCAATGCGTCGTGGATTACGGTTGGAGGCGGCTCGGGAAGTAGTCTGACCGTTGCCGATGGGGGTTATGTTTACGGGCGCGATGTTGGCATTGAAGCCGGTGATGGAGGGGGTTTCATCGAAGTAACGGGTCAAGGATCGGTTTTGGAGGTCGGGAGCACCGTCACCATCGGTACGTTTTGGTCCAACAACCGGTTGCTTATAACGGAGGGTGGTGTGTTCACAAGGCAAACCCCTCGGAGCTATTTATTCGATACGCTGGGGTACTTTAGTCGTTCGAAGAGCAATAGTGTGGTCGTGGCAGGAATGGGATCGCGCTGGGTTATGGATACCCTCGTCATCGGCTATGGAGGGTCAGATAATACGGTGATGGTTTCCGATGGAGGATACGTCCAAAGCTACGGCAATATTATCGGCCACAAGAATACTGCTGATAGGAATAAAGTATTAATAACCGGCGCGGGATCACGATGGGACAATGAGTCAGATCTTTTAGTTGGGTGGGAAGGGGCCTTCAACTCCCTTGAAATAGACAACGGAGGATTGGCAACCAATGCGAATGGATACATCGGCTATTTATTTGGTTCGGATCAAAATTCCGTTTCCGTCAGCGGCCTAAATTCAACGTGGCGTAATGCCGCTGATGTTTATATTGGATATCTTGGCTCCAGCAATCATCTCTTCGTTGCAGATGGGGGTCGGGTGGAAAATGTGAATGCATACATCGGGTTCGAAACGCTGACACCCGCCGCGCCGGATCTGCAACCTTTGATTTCCTGCGGCAATGAGGTTTTAGTCACAGACGTGGGGTCGGAGTGGCGCAGTTCCGGCGAACTGCATGTTGGCTATGGCAGCTCGGCGAATGCCCTATCCATTACAGATGGCGGGCGGGTTGAAAATACGGATGGCTACATTGGCTATGGCGCGATGGCATCCAATAACAGCGCTGTCGTGTCGGGTTCCGGTTCGGTCTGGGACAATGCCGGGAATCTGCATGTCGGCTACAACGGCTCCGGCAATACGTTGCGGATCGAGGATGGCGGACAGGTCTATGCGGGGAACAGTGCGATTGGCTATGGCGAAACCGCCAACGGCAACCGAGTTGTGGTTTCAGGCGAGGACAGCGTGTGGGGTCATGGCTGGGCCGTGCTACGTCTCGGGGAACCGGCGACTCCTGTATTCGATTGGCCGGTGTTCACGAACCTGCCGCCGACCGGAGTCTTCCCGCCTATCGATTGGCCTGGGTTGACGAACAATCCGGTCTTGCCCTGGCCGCCTTTCACCGTGTTTATCATACCGACCAATTCCTACGCAACCTTCGGAGGTTCGGTCTCCTTGTCGGGGAACAACACGTATTTCGGCGGCGATGCATCCGGCGGAACATTGGTTATTACGAATGCAGGATCATCTTGGGGCGGTGGCGTGTTGACGCTGGATGGGAATCTGGAACTGGGAAGCTATCTCACGAACAACCTGTGGAGTGCCACGAACGTTGGATCGTTTTTGAATGGAGCGGGCATGGCCCTCTCTTCCGGGAATCAACTGGTCATTACCGACGGCGGCTTCATCGGCGGCAGTGGCGAGTTTGTGTTGATTGGCACCAACCTGCTTGATATGGGCTCGTCGCTCGGGGGTTCGGGTTTTTGGCTCAATCCGACCAATTTGGTTGTTCAAGGGGGCACGTTTACGGGCGAGTTGGCCGTTGCGTCGACCAATAATCTCATTAGCATTACGAACAACATGCCCCCTCCCGTATTCGCGTTGCGGATAGAGGCGAACTTCGGCGACCTGTCCATCGGGCGCGGCGGTTCGGACAACACGCTGGAAATTTCGAACGGTGCGCTGGTGGCCAACTACAACGGAATCATCGGCGAAACGTCCAATGCCTGGAACAATGCGGTTTCGGTGGTTGGAACCAATTCTGAATGGCGCAATATGCGGGATCTCTACATTGGCGGGCGCATGTCGCAGCTCTCATACATGATGGAGGACGGGTGGTTCACTCCTTGGATCGACGGCGGGCGCGGGAACTCGCTGTATGTTGGCGACGGCGGTTTGGTGACGGTCGGGCGCGACATGCACAACCGGAATTATTCAACGGTGAGTGTCGATCCGGGCGGGCACATTTTGATTGCCAGCAACTATTACCAAGATGCGACGTCGGTGCTGCGCTTCGGCGTGGAGACCAATGCGGCGGGTGCGCCGCTGAATGCGCTGGTGAGCGTCGGCGGAACGGCCGAGTTCGAAACGGGCGCGACGCTGCAATACCACAGCAACGTGGGCGTGCTGAGTTTTGATACCTTCTATACCAACCTGATTGTCGAGGCGAATCAGCTGATTGTCGGTGGCGTCACCAACGCCAACGCGCTGGATCTGGAAGCGATCAATCTGGATGGCTCGCTGGTGGATGTTCTGCTGTGGGAGGACGATCAGGATATCTATGGTTTGGTTGGCCGCCGCCATCTGGCGGATAGTGCCGGCTTTGACGAAGGTTCGCAAATGGCCGGGCTATCCAAGGAGATCGACGACCTGTCGTTGCTCGGCAATCCAGAGGCGGTAAGGCAAATCAATCTGTTGAACGGCATGTCGTCCGCGCGGCAGAACGCCCAGTTGACGCAACGCTATACGCAGGGCAGTCCGACCTATATGCACCGGCAAGGCATGCTGGACGGACGGAAGCAAATCATGGCGCAGAGCCGCACCTTTCAGTCGGACCGTCATGCCGAAGAAGCAACGCCGGAAGGTGCCGCTGGTCCGCACGAGGCGGAACAAGGCCTGCGCGGTTGGATGCGGGGATACGGTGGTTGGGCGGATCGCGATGGCAGCGGCTCGTCCAGCGGGTTTGACCAAAGCATCTACGGCACGGTGGTGGGCATCGACAAATCCTATGGCAACGTGCTGCTCGGCGCGGCAGGTGGATATGCTCGTTCGGACCTGACGCAGGACAACCACGACAGCAGCGACGCCGACACCGGCTTCGGAATCCTTTACGGTTCCGTTGGCACCGCCGACTGGTTCGGCGATCTGAACTTCAGCTATGGCCGCAGCCACGTCGACACCCATTCAGGTACGGCACTCGGAGGAACAGGACGCTTCGATGCCGACAACTATGCGGTCTATGTGGGAGGTGGGAAAGAATTCCAACTATCGAACACCGGTCTGCTGTTCACGCCCGAGGCGGCATTGCTGGTTGGCTACTACGGTCAGGAAAGCTACAACGATGGCCTGATGGATGTCGGCACCTACGACCGGTGGAGCTACCAGTCCCGGATCGGCGCGGCCTTCGCGCTTCCCCGTCAATGCGGCACCGCGGTGCTGAAACCGGAAGTCCGTGCGTATTGGCTGCACGAGTTCAATGCCGACTCCGACCAGATCGGCTACTCGCTGACTGGCGGAACCGGTCGCTACACCTTCGGTGTGCAGGCGCCCGACGAAGATGTGCTTGAAGCCGGTGTTGGGCTGGGCATCGCGTTCAGCGACCGTTTGGAAATCGTGCTGGATGTCGATGGCCAATATAGCGACCGCTACGAAGCCATCACCGTCAGCGGACGCGCCGTCTACGATTTTTAACGTAGCACGGGCATCTTGCCCGTTTCGGTGGGGCGGTGCGGGAGAACGGGTCCGCACATGGGCGGGACACCCATGCCACGTTGGGGTTTGAGAGCTGTCTGTTGACGAATCCGACATTTGCCATTTCCTTATTGGATCATCCAGCACTTGTGCTGCGAGCCACGTCCGCGCCTTGGACGACGGGCTCTATTCTGCAACGTGGAACGGGCGTCCCGTCGAATGCGGCCCCACAATTCCAACACGAGCCACATGATTTTGCTCTTTCCCGTTCCGCGGTTTCGACTATGTTGCGCGCGTGAAAACCAAGAAACTCATCTATCTCCAGCTCCCGTTGCTGGACAACGATGCAAAGGGTGCGTGCGAAAACTTCCCTTTTGCCGGGGCCTATCTCGATCACGCATTGCAAAGGAGTTCGGAAGCGCAGCATCACGAGTCCTGGTTTCCGCCGACGGCTTGGGACGATCTCGACACATCGCATCTGGCGAAAAACATTCTCGCGGTCGGCGTGGACATCGTCGTCTGCACGCTCTACCTCTGGAACATCGAACGAACCATCGACCTTGCGGCCCGCCTCAAGCAGGCCATGCCGGGAATCAAGATTGCGGCGGGCGGACCTGAAGTGGCGAACAACCATCCGCTGCTCGAACGCGCGCCTTTCGATGCCGTGGCGACGGGCGAAGGGGAAGGCGTATTCCCCGCGATCCTCGCCGCGTGGCGCAACGGATCGAACCTTGATTATGCATCCGTCGGCATTCGTACAAGGCAGGGTTTCTCGTTTGGCAAGCAGCCTCCGCCGCCCGCATTATTTCCGGTGGCTATCATTCTTCCCCCGGTCTTCGTCGGCGGGTTGTGACGGAGGATCTTTTTAGAAGAATCCCTGCCGTCCCGACTGGCCGGCAACAGGCGAGGCCGGAATCTCTACCCGCGCCGACCGCGGCTGCCGGGTTTCGCGGGGAGGATTGGGCGTTGGTTGTTGCCGGTGGAGTGGCTTCCTGCGCGGCCAACCGATGGCCGCCCAGCGAGGCCACGGCAAGAAGCGCAATGGCCCATGTGGCGGTATGCGAATGATGGGAATGCATAATCGACCCTCCGTGGGTACGGAACTGTCCACGCTCCGGTTCGAACCTCCGGAAAAAGGATTGGAGGGGGTTGGGCGTTTCTGGCATGATCTGCCGCCATATGAAGAAGGATGTTCCTGAATCACTCATACTTATCGCCGGACGGCATGCCTATCCGCTGATGCTGGCGAAGGCCGCGCGCAAGGCGGGCGTCGAGCGCATCGTGGTGCTCGGCTTCAAGGGCGAAACCCGCCGCGACCTCGCCGCGCTGGCCGACGAAGTCCACTGGATGCACCTCGGCAGTATGCGCGCGTTCCTCGATACGTTGGCATCGACGGGCATCAAGCAGGCGGTGATGGTCGGCCAGATTGCGCCGCACAATCTTTTCCAACTGCGGATGGACAAGCTGGCGCTGGAGCTCTACCGGGCGTTGAATGTCCGCAATGCGCATACCATCTATGGAACGGTTGCGGATGAGATTGAAAAGTTGGGCATCGAAGTGCTGCCGGGCAACGCCTTCATGGAATGCTACACGCCGGAAGCCGGACAACTCGGCCGCCGCGCGCCGACGGATCGCGAGCTGTCCGACATTGCGCTGGGCCTGAAGCTGGTGAAGGGCACGAGCGAATTCGAGATCGGCCAGACCGTTGCCATCAAGGATGGCGTGATTATCGCCGTGGAGGCGTGGGAAGGAACCAACCAAACCATCAAGCGTGCCGGCAAGGTCGGCAAGGCTGGCACGGTGATCGTGAAAGTTCCCAAGGTTGGACACGACATGCGCTTCGATATTCCCGTGGTTGGAACCAAGACCTTCCATGTGATGAAAAGGGCGAAGGTCTCCTGCCTCGCGGTCGAGGCCGGGAAAACCATCCTGCTCGAAAAGGAAAAACTGGTCGCCATGGCCGATGCAATGGATATGGCCTTCGTGGCCGTACAAACCTCGGAATGAAGAAGTCGATTCTCATAGTGGCGGGGGAGGTGTCGGGCGACCTGCATGCCGCGAAGGTGGTGCAGGCGGTGAAAGACCGTGCGCCGGAGACAACCTTTTGGGGCATCGGCGGTGACGATATGTGCGCCGCAGGCGTCGGGCTGTTGCAGCACACCGACCGCATGGGCGTGATGGGCATCGTCGAGGTGCTGAAGCAGTACCGATTTTTCAGAACCGTTTTTAAACAGGTGCTGGCCGAAGTAGATCGGCGCAAGCCTGACGCAGCGCTGCTCGTCGACTATCCCGGCTTCAACTTGCGCCTTGCTGCCGAACTGAAAAAGCGCGGTGTGAAGGTCTTCTATTATATCTCCCCGAAGGTCTGGGCGTGGAACAAGAAGCGCATTCCAAAGATGGCCGAGGTCATTGATCGCCTGATGGTGGTGTTCCCGTTCGAGGTCGGCGTATTCGAAGGAAGCGGTCTGCCGGTCGACTTTGTCGGCAATCCGCTGGTTGCGCAGATCGACGACTTTCTTGCCAGTGATCAGCAAACACTTCCGTGGATGTCGGAGCGGCGGATTGCTTTGCTGCCGGGAAGCCGAAAACAGGAGATCGACCGCATCCTGCCAACCATGCTGTCGGCGGCGAAAAAACTCGAAGCGCAGTTTCCCAATGTCTCGTTCATGATCGCCACGCCCAATGACCGCATCGAAAAAATCGTGAAGAATCAGATTTCCCGCTGCAAGGAACGGCCGCTGCTCTTGGGCGTTGTTTGCGGCCACGCCCGGGAAGTGATGCGGCAGGCGGAGGCGGCGATTGTGACATCAGGGACGGCCACACTTGAAACCGCGCTGATCGGCACGCCGCACATCCTCGTCTACAAGACCAGCGCCTTCACCTATTGGTTCGCGCGATCGGTCGTGAAGATTTTGCATATCGGGTTGGTGAACATTGTCGCCAACCGTACGGTCTGCCCGGAGCTGATCCAGCACGACGCCACGCCGGAAGCGCTGGCGATAGCGACGGCCCGGTTGATGGCCGACACGCCGGAGCGGCAAGCAATGCTCAAGGGCTATGCCGAAGTCCGCCAGCTCCTCGGCGCAAAAAAAGCCGCCGAAAACGTGGCGGCCATATTATTGGCAGAATGATTTGGTGGCAGAATTATTTTGCTGCTCTACTGGTTGTTTTTAAATTCGATCAGTAGGGTTTTAAGTGCCGAAAGATAGCCGGGAAGGCTGTCGAAAACGGAGAGGGCGTCCTTGGCGTTATAGGTGTGTGACATCCGGTTGCGGGCGGATAGCATGTTGAGCCAGATTTCCTCTTCGGTGATCCATCCGTTGGCGAAGGCCTGCTTGAGTGCAGCCTTCGGGGAGCTACAGTCGTTCTGCCCATCTTCCTCTGCGAGCCGCTTGACGGTCTTCCATGCTAGTTCGAAGCAGAACTCGAAATATTGAATGCAACCCGCCTTGAGCACATCGTTGTCCGCATTCATCGCCAGCGCGTCGTCCAGTTGTTCCACGGCGGTGGCCAGATCCTTTAACAGGATGTTGCTATCCATAAAGCACCCTCGCATTCTTCAAGGCTTCGGTTCTGAACTGTTCCGACGTTTCGTGCAGGTCGACCCAATCAATACGGTATAGCGTGCGCACTTGGTCAAGCAGGTCGGAGATCTTGAAGAAGGTGTTCAGAGCCAGCGGTCCGGCTCCGTAAACGCCGATATCGAAGTCGGAGCGTTCTTTTGCAGTACCAGCGGCCCGCGATCCAAAAAGGAATACCCTGAAACCGGCTAGCTCGTCTTTTGCTTTTTCGAGCTGCCCACAGATTTCGTCCAGTATTTCCCGCTCCCTTGTCATGACATACGATTTAGCGCCGGAATCAGGGAATGGCAAGCAGAACCTACTTGTTGAACTTTCCCACTATGAATGGCTGTCTATGCGTAGGAGGATATGGAACATGTTCTTGAGGTCCATCTGCCAGCACCATTCGGTGTAGAGCGAAAGGGGAGGTTGATGCACTCGCGGCGCATTTCCAATGTTTGGAATTTTAAATCCTCGGCCGGGCGTGCTAGTTTCCATCCCTCTTTTTGAAAAACGCAACCGATGAAGCCGCTGAAGCATGAATATCGATCAGGTATACAAACAGGTTATTGAAAAAGTCCTCCGAGAGGGAAAAAAGAAAACCAATCGGACGGACACGGATTCCATTTCCGTCAGTGGCTGTATGATTGAATACGACATGGCCAACGGCTTTCCGCTGCTCACGACCAAAAAAATGGCGTGGAAGACTATCCGGGTCGAACTGGAGGGCTTCATCAAAGGCGTGACCGACAAATCGTGGTTTCAGGAGCGCGGTTGCAAAATCTGGAACGAGTGGTGTTCGCCGGCGAAGGTTCCTTACGGCCACGACGAGGCCACTTACAAAGCCATGGCTGAGGAGCAGGACCTCGGCCCGATCTACGGTTTCCAGTGGCGTAACTTTAACGGGCAGTATGAATTCGGAGCCGAAAAGTTGGACGGCGGCATCGATCAGTTGGCCCATGCGATTGAGACCCTGAAGACCAATCCGAACAGCCGCCGTATTCTGGTGAATGCCTGGAATCCGCAGCAGCTAGACCAGATGGCGCTGGTCCCGTGCCATTATTCCTATCAGCTGCTCTGCAACGATGGCGTGCTGGACTTGCTCTGGAACCAGCGGTCGTGCGACCTATTCCTCGGTATCCCCTTCAACATTGCTTCGTATGCCCTCTTGTTGGAGCTGGTCGCCAAGGAGTGTGGCATGAAAGCCGGCAAGTTGATTGGTTTCCTAGGCGATGCCCATATTTATGTAAATCATCAGGCTCAGCTGGCTGAGCAGATGACTCGCGAGCCCTATGCTCCGCCGACGCTGATACTTGACGGCTACGACTCGATCTTCGGCTGGGAATGGCAGCATGCCTCGCTCGAGGGCTATGATTGCCATCCCGCCATCAAAGGGGAGGTGGCGGTCTAATGATTGCGATTATTGCCCGGTCTAAAAACGGAGTCATCGGGTTAGACGGTGGCCTGCCGTGGCGCTGCAAAGGCGATCTGCAGTTTTTCAAGCGCACCACGATGGGGCGGAAGATCGTGGTCGGCCGCACTACTTTTGAAGGTCTTCCGCCGCTGAAAGGGCGCGATGTTTTTGTGCTGACCCGCAATCCGGACGCACATTTTGAAGGGGCAACCGCCGTGTCCAGTCCCGCTGACGTTCCGGCGGATGCGATCGTCTGCGGCGGCGCGGCGATTTATGATCTGATGATTCCGCGGTGCGACCAGTTGCTGGTGACCACGGTGAAACAAGAGGTCGAGGGTGATACCTTCTTCAATGACCAATGGCTGGAAAATTTCGAACCGGCGGAGACCATCGAAGAGACCGATGAATATTCGATTATTTCCTACAGGCGATCGGTCCGGTCGGCGGGGGTCTCGCCTTCGTTCGTCGTTTCTTCCTGATGTAATTGCACGTTCCGCATGACGAATCCAAACCGCCCCTCGCTGGGCGGTTTTTTTCTGCGTCTGCCTCGCCGGGTGGGGGCACCCGGCCTACATCAAATGGCGGCGCGATGTTGACATCCGGTTTAAAAAACGCATCAATGCGCATCACACATGAAAAATGTGATCATCTGGAGTGATGCGCATGTCGACATTTGAGGGAACGGGAATAAAGAATCTGAAGCTGCGGGGCGGCATATATTACTGGCGGCAGAGGATCCGTGGCGTTCAAAACTCCGAATCGCTTCAGACGGGTGACCGTGAAGAAGCGTTGCGGCGGATGGCTGATAAAGTGGATGCCTTGAAAAAGGGAGTAGGTTTAAAGGAGAAAAAAATGACTAACGCAAAAGAGATCAGCAGTGAACCAATGGATAAGAGCGCAGGCTGGGTCACCTTCGATCCGAACCTGAAGATTGTGGATTGCACGGTGCGCGATGGCGGGCTTTGCAACAACCACCAGTTTGAGGACGGATTCTTCAAGAAGATCTACGACACCTGCGTCGCGGGCGGTATCGATTATATGGAAGTCGGCTACAAGGCCGACAAGAAGCTGTTTTCCGGCACCGGCTGCGGCCCGTGGAAATATTCGGACGAGGAGGACATTCGCCGGGAAGTGGGCGACAACCCGTCCGCCCTCAAGCTCTGCGTGATGGCCGATACCGGCCGGACCAACCCGTCCGACATCCTACCGAAGAGCGAGAGCGTGATCGACCTCATCCGCGTGGCGACCTATATCCACCAAATCCCCGCCGCATTAGAGATCGTCAAGGACGCCAAACAAAAGGGCTACGAAGTCGCCCTGAACCTGATGGCCGTCTCGACCGTGCCGGACTACGAGCTGGACAACGGCCTCGGGGCCATCGCCAAAGTGGATGAAATTGATTTCCTGTATGTCGTGGACAGCTTCGGGTCGCTCTACTACGAACAGGTCGGCGACCTGATCGAGCGCTACAAGAAAACCGGCAAGACGCTTGGCATCCATGCGCACAACAACCAGCAGCTGGCCTACGCCAACACCATCTACGCGGCGATCAACGGCGTCAAGCTGCTCGATACCACGATGATGGGCATGGGGCGCGGCGCCGGCAACTGCGCTACGGAGCTGATGGTCGGCTTCCTCAAGAATCCCAAGTTCAACCTCCGTCCGATCCTCCAGTTCGTGCAGGACACCATGTTCCCGCTCAGCAAGGAGATCGACTGGGGCTACAGCATTCCCTACATGATCACGGGGCACTACAACGAACATCCGCGCTCCGCCATCAAGCTGCGCGACGGCGAGCGGAAGGACGACTACGTCGGATTCTACGACGAGATCGCGAATCCGTAGGCCTAGGTCGGCGGCGGCAGATCCTTCCTTGAATAGCCGACTTCGGCGAGTACCTTGTCGGTGGTTTGGAAGTGGCACTTGGCCGTGTCAAGCAGGATGCCGGGGCCACGGTGCGCGACTAGTTTTTCGGCTTCGCGCCGGACTTTTTCGGACGCGCCTTTTGGGACTTCGAAGTCGTAGGTTTTGCCCATTGTCCGGAGGGCGTGGATGAATCCGGCGCGCGCCAGGATCGAGGCCGCCGCCACGGCGGGATCGGATTCGGCCTTGGTTCGCTGGTCGAGCCTGATCTGCTTTCCCTTTTCCATCAGCGCGCGTTCAATCTGGTGGGTGGGGCCGAACTTGTCGGAGAGCGCCCGCGGGCAGTCGGGAACCTTTTCGAGCAGGTTTTCGATGGCGCGGGCGTGGCCCCAGGCAAGCATTTTGTTGACGTTGCGGATCTTTGAATACATCCGGTTGTAGGAGCGGTTGCCAATGGTGATCATGGCGCAGCGGTCGCCAAGTATCTTGCGGATGTCCCGGGCCATATTCATCGCGACGTTGTCGGAGGAAATCTTTTTACTGTCGCGCACGCCTATCTCCCGTAGTTTTTCCACCAGACCTTCGTCGACGTAGGCGGAGGCGATGACGAGCGGTCCGAAGAAATCGCCTTTGCCGCTTTCGTCGATGCCCATGTGAGGCTGGAACGCTTCGGGATCGAGGAGTTCTTCATAGCCGAGCCGTGCTTCCATCAGGATTTCGGGCTCCAGCGAGAACGTGATCCACTCCTGCGCGGCCTTGCCTTGCACCAGCAACTTGCCGGATGTGTATAGGTTGATGCGGCAGTCAGGGATGGATACGGCCATTTGGGTATGGGGTACCGACGTGGGTAGATATTTAGAATTTTTCAAGAGTTTGAGCAGGGCATTCTGTTGCTCGTCGGTAAGTTTGTAGGTAAAAGAATTGGTATTCATCGCGTCTTCCGTGTTTATTAGGCGGTGATACATACCAAAAACAGCTGAAGCTAAGAAGCTGGTTTTTGTTGTATATTGCGGAGAGTCGAATAATGAGGACCATGTTCAACATCCTGTCGGGTTCTTGCCTTGCTGCGGTTCTGGTGGCGGGTGTTGCGGCTGCGGAACCGGCAGCGGTACCCGATCCCGTTCCCACCCATGCCGATGCCGCCGTCATCCTCGCAAAATTTTCGGGCCTGTTTGATCGCTATGTCGATCCATCCGCCGGATTGAACGAATGCGTAGCCTTTTTGAACAAAACAGGCATTTATTTCGGATTGCTGGAAGTGGTCAACGGGTCGGAATTCAAGCTGTCGGATTGTGCGCGGGCGATGGGACAGATCGATCTGATTCTGGCTGGCGAGGCTGAATATGCGGGGGGTAAGGTAAAGTTGCCTAAAGGGATTGATTCATGGGAGGATTATTGTATCATGAACGGCGTTAAATATACCGAAGCGTACCAGACCATGCTCGACGTGATTCGGAAGCCACGTGGAATGGTGGAATAGTTTTTCTTGCGCCGAAAAGAATATATTGATATTTATAGGGCTCTTAACACGAGGGATAACAGGTATGAACAGACAAAGTTGTATTGCAATGATGGTGGCTGCTGGTTTCGTTTTTGGTGGTGGCCCGAATACTGCCCGGGCAGCCGAAGGAGCGGAAGCGTTGGTTAGTAGTGCCAATGAATCTATCGCTGCCGCATCGGTGGCCATGGACGAGGCCCGTGCCGCTATCGAAAACGGGAAACAACTTGTTGCCCAAATTCCAGCCGACTCAGCCCAGCTTGGCGAAGTGAAGAGCATGTTGCTGGCTGCCTCCGACAACTGGAACTTGTCAGTTGCCGCTCTTAAAGGCGCGAAGGAAAGCGCTGCAAAAATCACTTCCGCTTCGAGCACCGCTATCGCGAAGGATTATGCGTTGCTGGCCAAGGTCAATGCAGGATTGGCGTTGTCGGGAGCCAAAGTGGTGCAGACAGGGTTGCTTTTTGTCGACGCTGTTTCCAATAACAAAACGGAAGCCCTTGATATTATTAGAATGGCGATGCAAGACTCTCTGGCCGCCGCTTCCCAAGTACAGTTCAACTACGAGCGTGTAAAGACGCTCATCGCAGAAAAATATTCCAAATAAGGAGTTCGGCGTATGAAAAAGAATCAATTCAATATAACGATTTTAAGTGTTGTGGCAGTGGTTCTGATGGCATCGGTTCCAGTGCGTGCCGATCTGGCTACAGCAAGCGGAACCTTGGCCGAAGTGGCGACCTTAACGGTTCAAGCCAAGGCTAATCTGGCAAGTGCGGCAAACAGTGGAGATGTTAATGCCATCGCGGACGCAGCCAAACGTGCCGATGCCGTCGATGCAGCCATGGCTGAAGCGCAAGACGCATTTTCTGCACTGGAACGTGCGGTTGCAGGCAACGATCAAGATGCCGCGGCTGCGGCGTCCGACGATTTGGATGCTGCCCGTCAAAAAGCGTTCGACGCATTGTTTGGTGCCGTTCCGGAAGCAAGTCCGCAGAGCGAACATGCGAAATGGGTGGAAGGCCAGAAAAACACAGGTGGAGGACCGGGCCGCGCATATGATCCGCCGAATATCTATGACCGTCCGTGGGATACGCAGGGCTTGCGCAGTTTTTACCAAGGGCTGTTTGGGACAATCTGGGAGTCTCAAGGCAATCGGGGCGGTTTTAATGATCGTGATGCCACTCCGGAATGATACGCTGGGTTTGGGCGGATTTGACTGCACGTTTTTTTTAAGGGAGTTCAATTATGAATAAAGGGAAGTTTTACATACTGGGTGCATTGTCTTTGGTTGCCTTGACCTCATTTGCAGCCCAGGAACGCAGCCTTCGTGTTCAAAACTCGTTGCGGGTTGGTTACGATGACAATGTGTATCAATCAAATGATAATAAACAAGGAACAGGGTTTATTTCAGATATTCTCAACATTAGCGGGAAGCTGACGTTTTCCTCCCGTACCGACATGTTGCTTTACTGGCAACCAGAAGTCCGCAATCGCTTCGATGCTGATCCCGAACTCGTTAGCTATCACGACTTGTATGCCCGTTTCAACCACGCTGTTTCCCAGCGTACGTTCCTCCAAGTGTCGGATCGTTTCCGCTATCAGGACAAGGATGGCCAATCCGATAGTGCAGGTAGTCAAACCTATATGGAAAACGATTTGGCAGGTGCGTTGGATATCACCGTCAATTCCCTCAGTCAGGTCAAACTCGGTGGTGGATATGAGTTCCGTACTTGGGATAGTTCGAGTTATGGATCTGGTACGCTCAACAATGACTATACCCGTTCGATAGCGGATGTTTCCTATATCCGCGAGTTGCGCCCGAACACCACTCAGGGTGTACTGGGCATGAATTATGTGGATCAGGAGTATGATGGATCACGCGGCGGATACAAGTCGACCTCGTTGTTTGCCGGCGCGGATCATAATTTTAATCCCAACGTTACGGGCAACGCTAGGTTGGGTTATTCCTTGAATTCGGTTGATGGTGCGACTAGCACGGATACCTCGACCCCGTACATGATGGCTGGTCTGGATTTTAACCCAACGGCTCGCACCAGCATCAATGGCACGATGGGATACTCGATTTACCGGACCGAAAACTCCGTCTACAATGCGCAGGATCGCTTTAATATCGGCGTTGGTGTCCGGCATGACTTGACCGGTAAGATCAGTGTTTCCTCTGCCTTGGAATACATATATAGCCTCTATAACGGGGACTACGCTTCGGGTGTCAATTATGCGCTCAATCCTGGCGATGCCAATGAAGATTATTTGAAGTTCAACCTGCGGGGTTCCTACCAGATCAACCGCAACAACTTTGTGGATATCGGCTACGAATTCTCTACCCGTTCATCGGACTCGCCATACCTTACCGAGTACGACCGCAACCGGATTGATATTGGCTGGAGACTCCGACTCTAGACGGACGCGGTTTGTTATAGTTTTGGTTTGAACGACAAGGTGGTGAAGGTTTACCTTCACCATCTTAGTTTTTGAATGGGAGTTTTGAATATGAGTAATGAGTCTGCGGAGCAGCAATCGGGTACCCTTCACTTTCTGGATTATTGGCGGGTTATCCGGTCGCGCAAAGAAATCGTACTGGCCGTGGCCATTCTCGTTGTTCTCACAGGTACGGTATATACGCTGATGCTCCCCAATATATATGCTTCATCGGCTCGCATTTCCGTTGCCGAGGATGCGCCGGAAATCAACCCTTTTGCCGCCCAGCAAAACTACTACTCCAGCTACAATCCCTACTTCCTGCGTACGCAGTTCGAAGTCCTCCAATCAAAACCGATCCTTTACGAGGTCATTAACCGCCTCAACCTTCAGTCTGAATGGGGAAAGGAGGGCGAAAAGCTTCCGCGCGACGTGGCATACAAGATTCTCCAGAACAGCATCAGCGTCTTCCAGCAACGCGATACCTCGCTGATTGTTATCTCCGTCAAACGCGACAACCCCAACGAAGCCGCCAAGATTGCAAATGAAATTGCCGAGGTTTACCACGATTCGCGGGTGGATCTTTCGCTCAAGGGGTCAAGAGGCGCCATCGATAAAATCGCTGAGGCGCTCAAGGAACAGCGTGATCGTGTGGACGCGGCCGAGCAGGTGGTTGAAAACCTGCGCACCCAGTTTGATATTGCCGTCATCGGTGGTGAAGGTAGCGTGGATGTTGATAATATCCGTCTTCAGCAGCTCGAAGGGGATCGGTTGGCCGCCCAGCGCGAGATGGTCGAGAAGAAGGGGATGTTGGATATTCTCGAGGGTCTCAACGACAAGGACTTGATTGAGCGTGCTTCGTATATCACCTTCGACCAGTTTGTGGCGACCACCATCCAGCAGATCCAGGATATCGATGTGCAGCTAAGCTCGCTGCAAGCCGATTATGGGGAAAATCACCCGGAGGTCAAAAAGGCCAAATTGCAAAAGGAAACCATGGAAAAGACGTTGGCCCAGCGCTTGACGGCCTTGCGAAATGGTTTGCAAACCGAATATGTGATGGCCAAGAACAATTTCGAGAGCTTGGACAAGATTCTGGCCGGCGTGCGCTCCACAAGCATCGAGTCGCAGGGTGCCAAGTTCCGCCCGTTCCGGAATGCTCAAGACGAGCTGGAGTCGGAAAAGTTTATCTACAACCAGCTCAAGGCGAAGCATCGGCAGGAAATCATCACGTTGGAGGTTCCTCGCAATCCGGTTGAAATCATCGATACGGCCGAGCCGAACAACCGTCCGGTCAGTCCCAATCTGTTCATGAACGTACTGCTCAGTATCTTCGTTGGTCTGGGAGCGGGGGTCGGTCTGGCCTACTTCATTGAATATCTTGATACTTCGATCAAAACCGCCGACGATGTCGAGCGTCTCCTTGGACTTCCGGTGCTTGGTTTGATTCCCCAAAAGGTGCGTCCTTTGGTGGAAGAGGGTCCGGATAGCGAACATGCCGAAGCCTATCGTGTTCTCCGCACCAACCTTGCGTTTTCCGAAGGGGGTTCGTCAAAGGGTGCATTTTGCGTGCTGAGTGGCGGTGCGGGAGAAGGTAAGTCTACCACGGTATTCAACCTCGCCTACGTGTGTGCACAGCAGGGGGAAAAGGTATTGCTCGTTGACGCCGACCTTCGGCGGCCGGTGCAGCATACTATTCTGGGTGTATCCAATCGGTTTGGTCTGACCAATGTGCTGTTGCGCGATGTGCCAGTGGAAGAGGCCATTAAGGCCACGAGCGTGCCCAATCTGCACTTCCTTCCGAGTGGACGTCTGCCGCGTACCTCGCTGGGCGTATTGGATCCAAAGCGCATTGGTGAACTGATCACCAGTCTGAAGTCGAAGTATGATGTGGTTCTTATCGACACTCCGCCGCTCGTGGGCATCAGCGACTCCTCCATCATCGCAAAAGAGGCCGATGGCGCGATTCTGGTTGTGCAATACCGCAAATATCCGCGCGACATGCTGATAAAGGCCAAGCAGATGATGGAAACCCTCGGGGTCAAGACCGTCGGTGCTGTGCTGAACAACATCAATGTCATGCGCGACGACTACTACTATTACTACCACTCCTACTATTCGGACTACTACCATAGCAACCAGAGCGACCTTGGTACCGATGACAGTGTTTAAGGGTTATTCCAGTGAGGTTTAAAAAATGTTTCGTACGTTGATTCTTTGTTCGTTGGTCGGTTCCGCATTGATGTTGAACGGTTGTGTCATCCAGCCCGTAAATGCTCCGGGATCAGGTTTGGTTTCGGCTCCGGGAGATCCTGCTTCGGCTAACCGGGAGGTTTTGGCGTCCGACAGCGATGTCGGGGCGTATCGGTTGAATCCGCTTGATCCCCTCTTTCTCCGCTTTAGTGGAATCGCGGAGCAGCAGCAGCTCGAACTGGTGATCGATGAAAATGGAGAAATCAGCCTGCTTCACATTGCAGAGCCGATCAAGGCCGCCGGCCTGACCACTTCCGAGTTGGCGCAGAAGATCGAGCGGCTGTATGTCGATGGAGGAATCTACAGGAACGTTTCCGTCAATGTGACCATGACGGCCAAGGTCTACTATATGCAGGGCGAGATCAATCAGCCTGGCCAGTTTCAGCTCATGAGTGGCACAACCTTGTTGCAGGCCATCGCCGGCTCGCGGGGCTACACGGCTTTTGCAAACAAGAAGAAGGTCACCATCACCCGGCATGGCAAGATATACACATACAACGCCACGGCACTCGAAAAGGATCCCTCCAAGGACGTGAAGATCGAGGCGGGCGACGTCGTCAAGATTTGGCAGCAGTGGTATTAGGCTCCTCCGCTCGGCCTCCGGCTCCTTAAATGATGGAATCCTATCCAGCGCAGCGACGGGTTGGAATCATGGGGGGGTCGTTTGATCCGGTGCATATGGGACATTTGGTGATTGCCCAGGATGCGGTCGAGCGGCTTGAACTGGCCGAACTGGTGTTTATCCCGGCCGCGATCCCGCCGCATAAGCAGCATCTGCTGCAAGTCGAACCCAAGCATCGGCTGAACATGTTGCGTCTGGCCGTCGAGGCGGATATTCGTTTTTCCGTATCGGATATCGAAGTGGAACGGGGCGGGGTATCCTACACGGTCGACACCATTCGCGCGCTGAAGGAAAAATACCCCAAGGACGAATTGTTCCTTATCGTCGGCAGCGATACGTTGGTTGATCTTCATAATTGGCATCGGATCGACGAGCTGCTTGCCCAATGCCAAGTGGCGACCTTTCTGCGCCCGGGCGAAGCGGAACTGGAAGAGATCCAACGGAAGATCGGACTCTCCGGGGAACAGAAGCAGCGGCTATTGGCAAACGTGGTCGAGACGCATCGGATCGGGATCTCCTCCACCGAAATCCGGATGCGCGTGGCGGAAGGGATGGGAATACGCTATCTCGTGCCGCCGGAGGTGGAAATGTATATTTACGAACACGGCCTATACCGAGGCTGAAAAGGATTGGATATGGAAAAGGATATTGAAATCATAAAACAAATCGTTGGTTTCCTTGACGACCGCAAGGCCGAGGATGTTGTCGTGCTCGATCTGCGCGAGCACGCCAACATTGCCGACTATTTCATCATCGCCACCGGCGCGAACAAGCCACACCTAAAGGCCCTGTACGACGGTCTTCAACGCTTGTTCAAGGATGCCGGCTTCAAGGGCTTCTACAAGAGCGGCGTGCCGGACAGCGGCTGGATGATCATGGACTACCACGGCGTGATGGTGCATATTTTCGAACGCGAACTGAGGGATTTCTACGACCTCGAAAAACTTTGGAAGGACGCCCCATCCGTCAACCTGCAGGAAAACTAGACATGGCTTTCAAAATCTACAACACCATGAACCGCGCCAAGGAGGAGCTCGTCCCGTTGGACGGAAAACATGTCCGGATGTATACCTGCGGCCCCACTGTCTACAACTATGCGCACATCGGCAACTTCCGCGCCTACATGTTCGAGGACCTGCTCCGCCGCTACATCAAATTCTGCGGCTTCGAGGTTACCCAGGTTCAAAACCTGACCGACGTGGACGACAAGACCATACGCGGCTCCATCGAGCAGGGGTTGCCGCTCAAGCAATACACCAAAAAATATATTGATTCGTTTTTCGAGGACCTCGCCAAGCTCAACATCGAACCAGCCGAACACTATCCGGCCGCCACCGACTACATTCCCGATATGATAGCCATCATTGAAACGTTTTTCGAGAAAGGCTACGCCTACCAGTCCGACGATGGCTCCGTCTACTACAGCATCGACAAGTTCGCCGGATACGGGAAGCTCGCCCGCCTCGACCGCGAGGGCATGCAGTCCGGAGCGCGCGTCGCCCAGGACGAATACGACAAGGACAACGCCGCCGACTTCGCCCTCTGGAAAGCCTATGTCCCCGAAGACGGCGATGTGGTTTGGGATTCCCCGTGGGGCCGCGGCCGCCCCGGCTGGCATATCGAATGTTCCGCCATGAGCATGAAGTTGCTCGGCGAAAGCTTCGACATCCACACCGGCGGGGTCGACAATATTTTCCCGCACCACGAAGACGAAATCGCCCAGTCCGAGGCCGCCACCGGCAAGCCCTATTCCAAATACTGGATGCACTGCGGCTACCTCGTCGTCGATGGCAGGAAAATGAGCAAGTCGCTCGGCAACTTCTATACGCTTCGCGAAATCCTCGACATGGGCTACACCGGCCGCGAAGTCCGCTACGAACTGCTCTCCGGCCACTATCGCCAGTCGCTCAACTTTGCCTTCAAATCGCTCGACGCCAATCGCGCCGCGCTCAAGCGCCTCGACGAATTCCATGCAACCATCAAGGAAGCCATCGGCGCCGAGAAGGTCGCCGACGAATTGCCGGAATGGGCTTCCGGAACCCGTGCCGCCTTTGCCGCCGCCATGGACGACGACATGAATATTTCCGGTGCCATGGCCGCGATCTTCGACATGGTCCACGCCGGAAACAAAGCGATGGCCGCCACGCCGCTTACGGGCAAGCAGGCCGTTGCGGTTTCCAATCTTTGGAAGGAACTCGACACCGTGCTGGGCATTCTGGAGCCGCCGAAGGAGGAAATCTCCGCCGACGTCGCAGGACTGCTCGAAGCCCGCGCCGCCGCGCGCGCCGCCAAGGATTGGGCGGAATCCGACCGCATTCGCGATGCATTGGCCGCACTCGGCTGGACGGTCAAGGACACGCCCGAAGGGCCGAAACTCAGAAAGATTTAAACCATGGCAGGCAAGTTCATCACCTTCGAAGGACCGGAAGGCAGCGGCAAATCGACGCAGATTCGCTTGCTGGCCGAAAAGCTCGAAGCACAGGGTATTGGCGTAGTGTGCACCCGCGAGCCGGGCGGTACCGCCACTGGCGAGGCCATCCGCAATATCCTGCAGCACGACTCCGTTGGCGAGCCGCTCAGCGGACGGGCCGAACTTCTGCTGTTCACCGCCAGCCGTGCGCAACTGGTGGATCGCGTCATTCTGCCAGCCCTTGACCGAGGCGAATGGGTGATCTGCGACCGCTTCATCGACTCCACCATGGCCTATCAGGGATTCGCCCGCGGCATGTCCATCGATGCGCTCGACCGCATCAACGACTTTGCCATCGGAGGTCGCAAGCCCGACCTGACCTT
>JAIPJC010000047.1 GCA_021734345.1 Kiritimatiellales bacterium
CTAATTGGCGGGGCCTTGCGCACTTGGCTGGATGGCAACGGCGGATCCTACAGTGGTTCCGGATCCTATGCCGGAAGCAATTTCACGGTTTTGAATGGCGATGGAAAAGATTGGACGCTCAGCCTGGCGGATGGCAACCAGGATTTGACGTTAACGGTTTCCGGAGGCCCTTTAGGCATCTACGCTGCGTGGGCCGCCAGCTATGGCTTGGCCGATACCAATGGAACCGGCGCGATGACGGCGGATCCAGATGGGGACTGGGTCGACAACCTGTCCGAATACGGACTCGGCGGCAATCCGACCAATAGCGGCGACCAAGGCCATGTCCCGACCAGCGGATTGCTGGCGGATGGAGGAACCAACTGGCTCGAATATGTCTATTACGAGCGCTCCGACAAGGCGGCACTCGGATTGGACTATTATCCCGAACGCAGCCTGGATCTGGGTTTCCCGGGGTGGACCAACAGCGGCATCGTGGTTGCGGGAACCGGCACGCTGGATGCGGAATTCAATACGGTGACCAACCGCATTTCAACGGAATCCGAAGGCAAGCAGTTTGTGCGGCTGCGGATCCAGATCCAATGATCGGGCCATTAAAGGTTCATAGGGCAAGTCAGGGAAACAAAATAATGGAGGATAAGATGAAAAGAAACATGAATAAAACGGGATGGTGGATGGTGTTTGTAGTTGGCTGCATGGCGGTTTCGTCAGGTCGGGCGGCGGTGGTGACCTTTACCGGGACATCCGGCGTCGATAGCAATTTTTCCACTGCCGCGAACTGGAGCAGTGGTACCGTTCCGGTCGCGGCGGATACGACATACGTGGCCGCTTCTCAAACGCTCATTGTCGACGGCGTTTACACCGTCGGCAATTTCAGGGCAAACGCGCTGAGCGGCGCGGCCGGAATGTCCTACGTGGAGATTGTTTCGGGGGCGGCCCTCTCGGACGGATCCATTACCGTGGGCAACGTATCTGCTTCGTACAACGGCACCTTAACCCTGCACTCGGGAGGAGCCACGCATACCACGGCAAACAATGGAGGCGTGCTCTCTATTGGTGGAACCGGTGCAGGGATGATTGGCAACATGGTGGTTGAAGCGGGTGCCGTGTTTGAGCAATCGCGTCTTACGCTGAATACATACGGTACGCTTGACTTTGTTTTCGGCGTGGATTCGGTCAGTACGTTTACATCGAAAAAAACAACCGTCGGCAATGCCAATATCCTGGACGGCATGCTGGAGGTTGATCTGGGGGCGCTTGCGACTGCTGGAACCTATACGTTGATCAACAGCGCCTCCGCAAACCTGCAGATTGGCGGAACCTTGCGTACATGGCTGGATGGCAACGGCGGATCCTACAGTAATTCCGGATCCTACGTTGGAAGCAATTTCACGGTCTTGAACGGCGATGGAAAGGATTGGACGCTCAGTCTGGCGGACAACAATCAGGATTTGACGCTGACGGTTATTCCCGAACCAGCTACCTTGGGACTAATCGGCCTGGCTGGTTTCGGTGCGCTTGCCATCCGGCGTTTAATTGCTCTTTAGCTATTCCGCGCGCATTTGAAAAAGGGGGCGGGCTTCCGGTTCGAGCCTCCCCCTCCCTGTGCTGCACGGACCTACCAGTAGGTTTTGGATAGAATGAAATGCCGTGCTGTGGAGGGCGGCGCTCCGTCGCCGCCATAGCCAGTTTCGATAGAGAGGAACCCCTCCAATACTAATCGCAAATAATTCAACGATCCGGCACTTCCAACGATAAATGATCAAGATGTTGTTTAAAACAAAGGATTAATGCAGCTCTCCAACCGAGCGCAGCGTCAGGCAGCACGGGAAACCAAAAAAACCGTTTCGCGGAACCAATCCCTTTTAGGAGAAAAAGAAAGTGCGCGTTATGAAGACAAAATCAACAGTATGGATGTTGCTTATTGCAGGATGCATGGCCGTGTCGTGCGGTCACGCGGCAGACTCAACCTTTACGGATCAGCGTGCGCTTCCCGCAACGGGAGTTGTAAACGCATGTGTCGTCGTTGTTGGCAAGGGTCGCCCAGCAACCGATTTGCGTGCGGTTGAGGCTTATATTGCAGAGGTGCAAAAACGAAGCCCGGTCGATATCCGGATCGTTGATGAGATCGGGCTCGCGGGCATTGCGAAAAATGGCCAGACGGTGCTGGTCGCTGGCACGGTTGGAAATAACAAGCTGCTTTCCGAGTGGCTTGGTGAGGAACTGCCGATTGACGGCTATGCGCTGGAAGTCCAGCCTGGAGTTGCCAATAGGATTTATGTTGCGGGACAGAGTCCGTCGGGTCTGCTGGCCGGGTTGGGTCGGCTATTGCGGGGGATGCGGTTTTCAGACGAGGGAGTACGGTTTCCCTGCATTTCCGGGCGCGATTTCCCTCGCATGCCGCTTCGCGGCATGTATATCGCCACCCACTTCCATAATTACTATGAAGAAGCTTCCGCAGATGAGATAAACAGTTTGGTAACCGACATGGCTTTATGGGGAGCCAACGATTTGGCATTTAACTATCCAAGCCACCAAAGTTCAAAACTCTCCGATCCCGGATCGGTGAAAACGCTCGAATTGCTGAAACGCATCAAAACATCGGCTCAAAACATGGGAATGCACACGACCTTGGTGCAGAATCCTATTTTTGTCAGAAACAACACCCCCTCCGAACTACGAGGGATGGAAATACCCGGCGTCTGGCACAAGGGCTATGAGGTTTGCCCGTCCATTCCGGCGGGATTGGCTTTGATCAGCCAAGGGGCCAAGGAAATCATCGAACAATTTGATCACCTCGATACCCTGGTTACCTGGCCCTATGACGGCGGCGGATGCGGCTGTCCGCAGTGCATGCCGTGGGGTGGCAATGGTTTCATGAAAGCCTCAAAAGCCTTTGCCGACGAATTTCACGCCAAATTTCCCGAAGGGAAAGTGATTCTGTCCACGTGGTGGTTTGATCGCCCGGCGGTTCCAGCCCTGCGTGACGATTTCAAGAGCCTGTTCAGCTATATCGAAAAGGAATCGCCAACTTGGTTCAACGGACTCCTTACTGGTGAGAACAACAATGTAATGCAGACGCAGTTGCTTGAACGTCCGCAATCCAGTCGATACCCCTTGTACTGCTTCCCTGAAATCGCCATGTATAAAATGAAGCCATGGGGCGGATACGGTGCCAATCCACTGCCGGAGTTCAACAAAAAATACAGTTTGGCAACGACAGGATTAGTCGAAGGGGGTTGGCCCTATTCCGAAGGGATCTACGACGATGTAAACAAGTTCTATTGGATCAGGTATTTCTGGAATCCGGAGCAGTCAACGGATGAAATCCTTGCTGATTATGCATCCTACTACCTTTCGCCCGAAGTCGCACCGGATGCAGTCCGTCTGTTTTATCTGTTGGAAAAAACCATGCCGCAAAGCGGATGGAGTTTTGGTGCCCCGCACGATGTTCGCGAGGCCTGGGCACTGGCGCGCAACATAGATGCCCGCCTGCCTGCTTGGAGTAAAAACTCATGGCGCTGGCGGATGCTTTTCATCCGGGCCGCCATTGCCGGTACGGTTGTCGAATGCGGGCTCTCCGACCCGGAAACCCTGAAAACGCTGCAAGCCTTCCGTGACGAACTTTGTGCGATCTACCATGTAACCGATGCCACAACTCCGAGCCTGTCCGTTTTCAAATTACCGGCGACCGGAGGCGACAAAAACCTAACCCTCGGACTCACCGCTAGCACATCTTCTACGCATCCATCCCTGCGCCCGAATGCGGCGCAAAACCTGACAGACGGGATCCTTGGACAGCCGGACAACCTCTGGCTTCACCATGCAGCCAAGGAGCCGAGCCCTCTGATCACTATCGATCTGAAGCGAAAGAGCGCGGTTGCCGCGATACGGCTGTACTGTTATGGGCGGAACAAACACCATATGTATGTCCCCAGAAGCGTGACGGTCGAAGTGTCGCTGGACGGGGAGACGTTTAAACCGGCACCGGTTTTTCTTAGTGAAGCCCCTGCACCGGTCGACCTTTTCCAAGCCTTCCCTGCTGAGGGCTCGGTGTTCTCGAAAGAACCCGTTGAGTTCGGTGTTCATGAACAGGCTCGGTACGTTCGGTTAATCTTTGGCGCATCGAATGATGGCTCGAAAGCGGTTGGGCTGGGGGAAATCCAGATTATGGGAGAATGACGTGCCACAAATCCGGAGTGGCGAAGTAGTGCGGGATATCTGCCCGGCAGCAGGAAGGGCAGATGTGAAGAACGGCAATCTTCGGGAGAACCAGCGCACGTGTAGTTGACGCATGCAACCGACAGGTGAAGGTGCTTGCCAGGTGACGTCGGGTTGCCAATGGTGAAAAGGAAAGAGGATCGTCATAAAGAATAAATCAACAGTACGGGTAATGTTCATGGTCGGCTGCATGGCGGCGTCGTCTGGCTGGGCAGCGGTCGTAACCTTCACCGGGGCATCCGGCGTGGACAGCAATTTTTCCACTGCCGCGAACTGGAGCAGCGGTACCGTCCCGCTCGCGGGGGATACGGCGTACGTGGCCGCTTTTAAAACGCTCATTGTCGACGGCGTCTACACCGTCGGCAATTTCAGGGCAAACGCGCTGAGCGGCACGAACAACGGAATGTCCTACGTGGAGATTGTTTCGGGGGCGGCCCTCTCGGACGGATCCATTACCGTGGGCAACGCATCTGCTTCGTACAACGGCACATTGACCCTGCGCTCGGGAGGAGCCACGCATACCACGGCAAACAATGGAGGAGTGCTCTCCATTGGTGGAACCAGTGCAGGGATGATCGGCAACATGGTGGTTGAAGCCGGAGCCGTGTTTGAGCAATCGCGTCTTACGCTGAACACATACGGTACGCTTGACTTTGTTTTCGGCGCGGATTCGGTCAGCACGTTTACGGCGAAAAAAACAACCACCGGCAACGACAATGTCATGGACGGCATGCTGGAGGTTGATCTGGGTGCGCTTGCAACGGCAGGAACCTATACGTTGATCAACAGCGCTTCCACCAACCTGGTGATTGGCGGAGCCTTGCGCACCTGGCTGGACGGAAACGGCGGATCGGTCAGTGGTTCTGGTTCCTACGTCGGCAGCAATTTCACGGTCTCGAATGGCGATGGAAAGGACTGGACGCTCAGCCTAGCGGACAACAACCAAGATTTGACGTTAACGGTTGCCGTCTTTCCTCTGAATCATATTGGAAGCTGGGAATCCTTTTGGCGCGGCGAGCCGGTGATCGGCGAATGGCTGGCGAGTGGCCAGGGAATAGAAGAAGTTCACGATTACCAGCGGAAGAATTCATTCGCCTATCAGACCCGCCCGCTTGGAAAAGAGATCCAGTATGCCGACCATCTGAATGTGGTCCGGTTGATCGGCGGTTGGAGAGAGAATGCGGGAGTTGAAAAGCCGGTACCGGCCGACGTTGCCGATCTGGTCTACAAGGATGGGGCGGGGATCCTTCAATACCGATGGGACAAGCTGGCCGGTCGGCTGGATCCGTATATCGGGGCGGGATACACCAACTTGACGCTGGTTCTGGACAACATCCCTTATTGCTTTGTTGAAACCCCGTTCATATCTTGGACAGGACAGGTAGCTGCGCCGGTCAATTTCGTCGAATGGCAGACCTTTGTTTCCAATCTTTGTGTACAACTGGTCAATCTGTATGGCTTCGAGACCGCCAACCAGTTCCGCTTCCGCCAAGGTACCGAAGCTTCCGGTACCGACCGGTTCCATGGCACCCAGGAGGACTATTTTAAAATCTACGACTATTCGGCAACCGCCGTGAAAAGCGTTCTGCCTGGCGCAAAATTCGGACCGTTCAACCAGGCCGGTGGCAAGGACGATCCGGCCTCGCTGAATGTCAATATACTGGCGCTTGCACAGCATTGCGTTTCCGGAATCAATCATGCCACCGGAACGGTCGGCACTCCGTTTGATTTTATTGCCATTTCCGACTACATCGCTTTGCCCACCCATGCGCATAATCCGCAGGCCGCCGCTGCGGGGCTTATTTCGTTTTTCAACTCTGTCCAGGCACTGCTGCCGGATCCGGTACCGTGGGAAGCCCATGAATTCGGCATTTTAACATGTGAGAGCAACCTGTCGACAGGCGAACCCGGCGCACGCGGTGCCGCTTGGTATTTTCACATGATGTCCCGTCTACGCGAAGCCGGACTTGCGCGTTGGTATCATTGGGGCGTGTTCGACACGTTCCGCTCGAATAAAGGCGGCTTGCATAAGTTGCTAACCAGTCACGGATGGTTGCTGGCGGTGCTGGATCGTACTGTTGGCGGCAAGGCGGTTGTTCTGGAACAAGGCCCGCCGGCAAATCCGCAGACGCAGGCGCGCACCTTGGCCGTATACGGGGGCGGGCGTGATTGGATTTTAACGGGAGTATTCAATCCGGACAGGCTCTCCCACACGCCGGAAACGGTGACCATCCGGGTTCCCCGGAATATCATATCCGTGGATGAGGGTGACCGGATTCTTTGGACCTCGCTGAACCAGACCAATGCGGTTCATTCCATGATCCGTCGGGATTTGGAGGAGGCCGGAATGCTCAACGCCGCTTTTGCGGCCGTGCCGGAGCAGCTTGCCTCCATACGGACCATGACGACCAACAGCACGCTCTCCGCGGAACAGGAGTTTCTCGCCGCGCGGCTCCCGCTGTATGAACAAGCGATCATGGACAGCCTGACACTCAAACCATTCCCCGGCACCGTCGCAACCAACTTCGGGGAACTGGTCTTTACGGTAACCCTCACGCCGCCGGAAACGGCCGTGATCTGCATCGGACCGGACCAGACCTCCTCCGGCATTCCCTACCAGTGGCTGGATGCGCAAGGCTTGGCCACCAACGGGTACGAGCAGGCGGCGCAAACCGATCATGATGGCGACGGGATGGCCACCGGCGACGAATATCTCGCCGGAACAGATCCTTTGCTGGCTTCGTCGGTGTTCAACGTCCGCATGCAGGCGGATCAATTAAGCTGGGATGCGGTTTCGAACCGCACCTATTTGATTTGGTCAGCCACCAATCTTTTGGGAGAATGGAGCGTTCTGGGTACATATTCCTCAGACTCATCGCAACCCGTTGTTTTCCCACTGAATGATTCCGATGCAATTCAATTCTTCCGGTTGCAGACAGGCCCCGGCCTGTAATTGGTTATGGAAGATAAAGAAGCGAAGTCCTCGCAAACTATTTCGCACGAATTTCAACGTGAAACAGGAGTCGTAATTGGAGGAACGTCAACGCAGACGTTCACCCCAAAAACCGGGTCAGCGAAACAAGACAGGAAGGAAAATCAAGTAATGGAAAATCACAGTCCGCATTCTCAACGGCGCAAGTTCCTTAGACTGACTATCGGAGTGATCGGGGCTTTTCTTGCGGTCTGTAGTTGGTCATATGCCACGCCTGCTGAACAGGTGCCTCCGGTTTTGCAGGGTAAATTCCCAGACACTTCTGCCGGAACGAGTGCGCCACGGCCCAACATCATCCTCATTCTTGCGGATGACATGGGCTTCTCCGACCTCGGCTGTTATGGTTCGGAAATCAGCACTCCCAATCTGGACGAACTCGCTGCGAACGGACTGCGCTTCACCCAGTTTTACAATGCAGCACGCTGTTGTCCTTCGCGGGCAGCGGTACTGACGGGGCTTTATCCGCACCAAACCGGGATGGGTGGCATGACGGGGGACCAAGGTGCTCCGGGCTATCGCGGACGGCTCAATGATAATTGCGTGACCCTTGCCGAAGTGTTGCACAACGCGGGTTATTTTACGGCCATGACTGGCAAGTGGCATGTGGGCAATCAATTCGGCGTTGTGCCATGGAATCGCGGTTTCGAACGCAGCCTTGCCGGGTGGGGTGAGACGAGGGGGTTTTATTACGCCGATGAGGTGTCGACCTTGTTTCTGGACGGACAGAAAATTGCCAATGACGATCCGGCATTGCCCAAAAACTGGTATACCACCGACCTGTGGACGGCTTACGGGGTGAAGTTCATTGACGAAGCCCTCACGGCGAAAAAGCCGTTCTTTCTCTATCTGGCTTACAACGCACCACATTTTCCTCTACAGGCACCAGCGGAAGATATCGCCAAATATCGGGGCCAATATAGGACCGGTTGGGACAAGTTGCGTACGCAGCGCTATGAAAAACAGATCGGCCTCGGCATCATAGACAAAGCGTGGCCACTCGCTCCGCGCCCGGATGAGGTTAAAGCATGGGACAGCCTCACGCCTGCGGAACAGGATCGGTTCGACCAGATCATGGCCATCTACGCCGCCTGCGTGGACCACATGGATCGTGCCGTGGGCCGGCTCGTCGCGGATTTGCGCGAGCGCGGTGCGCTGGACAACACGCTCATCCTTTTCCTGAGCGACAACGGCGGCAACGCCGAAAGCGGTCCAAATGGCGTGATGGGCGGCAAAGGCAAGCCCGGCGCGGTGAATTCAATGGTGTTTTGCGGCGAATCGTGGGCGATGCTGGAGAACACGCCGTTTCGTCGTTATAAACATTTCGACCATGAGGGGGGAATATCCACGCCGCTGATCGTGCATTGGCCGGACGGCATCGCAGTAAAAGGCGAGCTGCGTACGCAACCGGGGCACATCGTGGACATCATGGCCACCTGCGTGGACTTGGCAGGCGGAACATATCCCGCCGAATTCAACGGGAAGCTCATCTTGCCGATGGAGGGAAGCAGCCTCGTGCCGGCGTTCGCGAACAAGCCCATCGAGCGCGACGCGATCTATTGGGAACACGAAGGCAATGCCGCCGTGCGCACCGGCGACTGGAAGCTCGTCCGCTATTCCTATGCCGGTTCGTGGGAGTTATACAACCTTGCGGCTGATCGCACGGAACTCCACAACCTTGTTGAACAGGAGCCGGAGCGCGCAAAGGCGCTTGCCGCGAAATGGGAAGCATGGGCTGTGCGCTCTCAGGTGAAACCGTATCCCAAGAATGCCGAGAAGTTTCTCTATGATCAATGCGGGCAGCGCATCAAAACGAAACCAAACCCAACCGACGCCAAGCAGGGGGATGAGAAATAAAGCTATGGCAATAGTATCAAATTAACTGTGAAAACTCCGGAGGAGTTATGTTGAAACGTCTGTATCTAATATTGTTCGTAGTGGTTTTCTCCATTCCATGCCTTGCCGCGAATCTGATCCTGCCCTCTGTGTTCTCCGACCACATGGTCGTTCAACGCGAACGCGCGGTTCCGATCTGGGGCAAGGCCGATCCGGGTTCGGCGGTTACTGTCGAATTCGCCGGCCAGACAAAAACCGCAACCGCCGATGCCGAAGGGGAATGGAGGGTTGATCTGGAGCCGTTGACCGCTTCCGCCGAATCCCGCACACTTATCGTGCGCTCTGCGGAACAACAGATTGAATTTAAGGATGTGCTGGTCGGCGAAGTCTGGCTCTGCTCCGGACAGTCCAACATGCAATTTGCCCTCGTACAGTGTGAAAATGCCGCCTCCGAGATTGCGATGGCAAACCATCCTCAAATTCGCCTGTTCAATACTCCTCGGATTTCTGCGGGAATCCCTCAAGAAAGAATCGATGCCCACTGGAATGTCTGCACCCCTGAAACCGTCCGCGGCTTTTCCGGAGTCGCCTACTACTTTGGACGCAAGTTGAATCAAGACCTGAATGTTCCTGTCGGATTGCTACTGAGTGCTTGGGGAGGAACCCGGATTGAACCGTGGACGCCTCCATGCGGATTTGAAGGGATTGACACGTTGAGCGATATCTACCAGCAGGCTCGGAAATTAACAGAGTTGTCCAAGGTCAACAGCAAGACTCCCAGCGCCCTTTACAACGGCATGATTCACGCACACATCCCTTTCGCCATCCGAGGCGCCATCTGGTACCAGGGAGAGGCCAACCACCGCGAGGGCATGCTTTATGTCGATAAAACCAAGGCCCTCCTGAATGGCTGGCGAAACCTCTGGGGCTATGAATTCCCCTTCTACTTTGTGCAGATTGCCCCTTTCCAATACGACAACGACGATCCCGGCATCCTGCCGGCCTTCTGGGAGGCAGAGGCTGAAATCGTAAAAACCATTCCGAAAACTGGCATGGCGGTCATCAATGACCACGCCACAACCAATAACGTCCACCCGCGGAACAAAGAGGCGCCCGGAACCCGCCTTGCCCTGCTCGCGGAGGCCAACGACTACGGCATGAAAGTGGTCAGCTCCTGCCCGGCTTTCCACGCCTTGGAAAAACAAGGTAATAAACTGAAAGTCATTTTCGAGTCGGCGAAAGGACTCGCCACCCGCGATGGCAAAGATCCGGACTGGTTTGAAATCGCCGGGAAGACAGGAGGTTTCAAAAAGGCTGAAGCCAAAATCGAAGGTGACGCGGTTGTTGTGCAGTCCAGTGAAGTTGCCGAGCCGATCGCAGTCCGTTTTGCATGGCACAAGCTTGCCACACCCAACCTCGTCAACGGTGCCGGTCTGCCAGCCGCCGCTTTCCGGGCAGGCGATCTTTCCCTGCCGATCAATCCGATTTCTTCAAACAGGAATACCCGGTAGCGGTAGCGGCTCTGGAAGCAGTCGGCTACCGGAAGAGGTGGCCGGGGTTTGTGCTGAGTTTTTTGGTGCGTGGCTCCATAAGCAAGGGAAGTTAGGAGCTATAAAGATTCAGTGGCGAAAACATATGGAAGGGTTCAATGCTAAGGTTGACCTCTGACACCTTCAAGATTGCGACGGTACTCGCTCGGCGTCATGTCCATGGTTTTCCGAAACTTGCTGTTGAAATGCGAAAGGGTCTCATAGCCGCATTCGAAGGCGATTTCGGATATGGTGCGGTTGGTTTCATCCAAGAGGCGGCACGCTTGGGAAATCCGCAATTCGTTGACTACGCCCATGAAGCATTTCCCGGTTGTGCTTTTGAACAACCGACTGAACGCCGCCGGACTGAGATGCACCCGTTGCGCAATTTCCGCTTGGGATATCGGTTCGTTCAGGTGTTTGTTGATATACTCGAACACCTTTTCAATCCGTTCCTCCTGCCGCTGGTTCATGCCCGTCCGGCCCATCGCGATTCCCAACGGAAGGCGGCCCTGGTCCATGCTCAGCCGGTAGAGGATATCCAGCAGGCTCAGCAAGCATTCCGTGCTGTTGAGTTCCTTGATTTGCTCAAGTCGCAAGGCGACTTCTTTGCATACGGGTTTGCTGAATGTGACGCCGCCACGGGCGGAGGCGATCAAATCCCGTACTGGTTTCATCTCTGGCAGGTTAAATAAACCCGGTCCGGCAAAATCGGGCAGAAATTGGATGTAGAAGGTTTCCGCTTGCGGGCAGTCGGGGGCCACCTGCCAGATGTGCGGTACGTTGGGGGCAATGAATACGAGATCGCCAGGCCCGAAATGTGTAATGGATCTGCCAACCCACCGCCGGCCGTATCCTTGGCGGATGTGGATGAGCTCACATTCCGGATGGTAGTGGTAGGACGTTCGGAACGCTTTTCTGATCGCGTGTTTCCAGAAAACAGACTGGTTTTCGCTGGTCACAACCTTTTCAAAGCTGGCACGTGGAGGGTTGTTTGACTGCATCTGTGGAAACCTCGTTCTCTTGATATGGAAATAGTTCTAAATTCCTTAACTGCCAGATTGAATATCACTGATTCGGTCAAAATACAACCATCATTCGTCAATCCACAGGAAGTTTTACGGCATTTCCCGTGATAGCGTAACACCGTTGATAGAAAGAATTACGACGACGGTTCGGATGGAAAAGTTAAGGACCATGTCGGTGTGTTTGGTTAACGAAGGTATTGGGAATCACGGTAAAAAAAGGAGTATTGGAATGAAAAAGTTACTGATATTAGCTGCTGGTGTTGTCCTTTTGGGGCTGGGTAGCGTGTCGGCAGAAATCGTTGTTAAGTACAGCTTTGAAACGGGAACTGCTCCCACGGATACGGTCGGTCCAGTCTTTACGGACGGGAATGCCGGTCCTTCAACATTCCTGACACCCGGGATTTCCGGACAGGCGTTGGGGTTCGCTACAGCAAACACCGGATGGGCCACTGCTGGAACGAGTGCATCCGAATTTAAGATTACGTCGGATTTCACCGTAACGATGTGGGTCAATATGAGTGCCGCTGCTGCGTTGCGTACGCGGTTGATCACCACGGCAGACGCGAATACAGGGGGTACAGGATGGCGCCTGCTTGTGGCTGGCAATGGCTCATCCAAGGTCGCATTTGAGGGCAACGGTGTTGGTGGAAGTACCATCGACAACACCTTCACGACCCTGCAGGATGTTCAACAAGACGCATGGACGTTTGTTGCGTTGCGTTATGCGAACGACGGCAACGCCACGGCCACCGTATTGTATCAATCGCAGCTGGGTGGCGATGCGGCACTGGTTGCCGCCAACAGTGCATCGGTTGCTTCTGACGGAGCAATGAGCTACGGCGCAACCGCTGTTCCCAAGATTGGAGTGACTCAAAACTTGGGTGCAACCCCCCGATTCCATGGGGCTTTTGATGAAATCAGCCTATATAATACTGCTTTGACGGATGCAGAACTTTCCGGTGTTTTCAATGCCGCGATTCCAGAACCCGCAACCCTTGGACTGGTTGGTGTTTTTGCTGTCGGCATGTTGGGGATTCGGCGCATCCTAAGTTTATAAGCTCACCATTATTAAAAATGCAGACAGAAGGAGAATTGAAATGAATAAGTTATTAGTAACGACGATCAGTGTTGTTCTCATGGGGTTGGGTAGTGTCTCCGCAGAGCTGCTCGTTAAGTACAGCTTTGAAACGGGAACTGCTCCCACGGATACGGTCGGCCCGTTCTTTTCGGACGGTAATGCCGGACCGGCAACGTTCCTGACAAACGGGATTTCCGGGCAGGCGTTGGGGTTTCCTACGGCAAACACCGGATGGGCCACCGCCGGTATCAGCAACTCCGAATTCAAGATCACTTCGGATTTTACGGTGACGATGTGGGTCAACCTGAATGGAGCTCCTGCGACGCGCACTCGATTGATCACCACGGCGAATGCGAATACTGGAGGTTTGGGATGGCGCCTTCTTCTGGCTGGCGGAAGCACTAGCAATTCCAACAAGATTGCGTTTGAGGGCGGTGCAATCAACAATACCTTCACGACCCTGCAGGATGTTCAGCAAGGTGCATGGACGTTTGTTGCGTTGCGTTATGCGAACGATGGAAATGCAACGGCCACGGTATTGTACGAATCGCAGCTGGGTGGCGATACGGCACTGGTGGCCTCCAACAGCGCATCGGTTGCTTCCGTCGGCGCGATGAGCTACGGAGAATTGGCAGTAAATATTCCGAGGATTGGAGTGACCCAATCTGTTACCGCAACCCCCCGGTTCCATGGTGCCTTCGACGAGATTCGATTGTACAACACCGCCTTGACGGATGGGGAACTATCCGCGCTTTTCAATTCTTCCACGGTTGTTCCCCAGACCGCATATGAAGCATGGTCGAATAGTTACTCGCTGGTGTATGGGCCTGATGGTGATGACGATTCGGATGGTTTGTCCAACCTCTACGAATTTGGACTCGTTGGCGATCCAACGAATTCTACAGACACAGGCATCGCACCGACGTATGCAACCGTTGCAGATGGCGGAACCAACTGGTTTGAATATGTGTATCCGCAGCTATCGGATCCAAACTCCGGGTTGTCCTACTATCTGGAACTAACGGCCAATCTAACCGGTACGTGGACCAATAGCGGGTATACGGTTGCGGGAACAAATATAACGGGGTTGACTGCCGATTATGTCACCAATCGTGTGTCAACGGTTGACGATGCCAGCCAGTTTATCCGTTTGAAAATCGAATTGTTATAGTCAGCGTAGCATCCCTATCTGTGCAACAAGCCCCTGTCAAAAAAAACAGGGGTTTGTTGGGTTTAAAGGGGGTTGCTGGCAGGTATGTTTCAACCGGCGTTTACAAATAAAGGACCTGTGGGCATGGCGGATGCAAACGGAGCAATTCTACCTCACTGGTCGCTGGCTTCCATACTACCGGCCTTGAAAGATTTTAATATACCAAGCGATCCTTTCGATCCAAACGGCCATTGGGATCGCCGTTATATTATCTGGATGATTGATCCAGCCAATCCTGCCCTTGCGGATCAATTGTTGCATCCACCGGTCGAGTATGCGGGATCCAATATGGGGACGCTTCGGGTTAAGCGAACGAACACGGATTCCAAGAGAGTACGTTTCGACATCGAGCGTGAAAGCACTCGGCTGGGACAAGGGAACGGCCATCATAGAACCATATCTACCCAAGCAACGGTTGTTGCGCGGAATGATAGACTTTCAACCCCGTTAAGCTGGGTCGTGGAAGATACGCTTTTCAATCCAGATAAACCCGAAAACATAATAACAAAGATTGGTATTTCCGCTGAAGTGGAAGGCAATACGCTGGTCCTTTCCGGCGGGGCAAGCAACCAAATACGTTTGAGTCCTCTCTGGACATTGGACTTCATGCTTTTCGATGCCCTACAGCGGTTTGCTCCGAGCGATGATGAGCCGATAAATTTTGATATGTTTGAAGATTTCGACATGCCTCGCCCCGATCAACGGCTTTCGCCGTGCGGATCGGTCTCTGCCAGCATTGGGGGAAGTCAAATCTGCCTATACGGCTACAGGCAGCTTGGTCGAGGAGTTCTTCCCCGGCACTACTGGCTGGATGGCCATCGAAGACTCCTTTTTGCCATTGCCGGGCACGTAGCGTATATCGCGATATAAAAATGGATATCAGGGATTTTGTCTAATTGGGGGTGTTGTTTTGAAAAGCGAGCCTAGAGCATCGGGTGAAATTCCATTCAACGAGAATACTGCACGTGCGATAAAAAATTTAAGATTGCCGAGACGTCGTTTTATTCAGGGTGGCGCTATCGGGATAGCCAGTTCATTATCCCGTCATATCTCTGCCGCAGAAACCCATGGCAGTACGAAGGAACGACGCCCGAATTTCCTTTTTATCAGCGTTGATCAACTCAGCTTCCATGCCACTCCTCTTGGCGGCTGTACCTACGCGCGAACTCCCAACATTGACCGGATTATGAAAAGAGGGACTTCGTTCGATCTGTCATATAGTGCCAACCCGGTTTGTAGTCCGGCCCGGGCAAGCTGGTTTACCGGGAGGGCATGTGCTGAACATGGTGTTTTTGGTAACGGCAAAAAAATGCAACCGCAAATCCCAGACCTCGGCCAATGGCTTCAACAAGCGGGCTACGATCCTTATTACGTTGGGAAATGGCATATCCCGGGCCGTGATGTAACCAAAAGTTTTAATTGGCTACACAACATGAGCCAGATGGGAGAACTCGGCGACCCTTATATTGCCAGAACATGCCAGGCCTTCCTTCACAGTCGAAAAAATGATGAGAAGCCTTTTTTCCTGGCAGCGGGATTGGTTAATCCCCACGACATTCCATACTGGATTCGCAACTTCCGAAACTATACAGGTGATTTGAGATATCCTGAAATTGCCGGAGAGTTGCCCCCATTGCCGCCGGCATTCAACTTTGATTCGCGGGATGAACCGGAGCGACTTCAGGAATTTAGAAAATTGATGGATAGTAAAAACACACATTCATGGTCTGAAACCATGTGGCGTTTTTGCGGATGGGCTTATTTTCGATACGTGGAAATGGTTGATGCTTCCGTCGGCAGAATTCTCGATGGATTGGAATTTTCAGGACATGCCGATAATACAGTTGTTGTGTTTACCTCCGACCATGGCGAAGGTCGTGGTTGTCACAAGTTGACCGAGAAAGGCTTTTTCTATGATGAAGCGGCTCGCGTGCCATTTGCGATCTCCTGGCCAGGAAGAATTCCGTCCAACACAGTCGATACGCAACATCTCGTATCAGGGAGGGATTTCACACCCACCATATGCGATTACGCCGGAATAGCTCCGCCTCCCGATATGTGTGGTCGCAGCTTGAAGCCGCTGCTGGAGGGATGTGACACGACCTGGCGGGATTATGTGATATCGGAGACGTACAACGCTCATGGGCACATGGTGAGGACAAAAGATTTTAAATTTATAACCTACGAAGGATGTCCGACCGAACAGCTTTTCGATATGAAAAATGATCCGATGGAAACTCGCAGTTTAATCCGAGAAGGTAAATATGCAGGTGTTGTTGAGCAACACCGTGCAATGTTGAAGGAATGGACCGGTACGCTTAAACCCGCTCCGGGTTTTTATGCCCACGATTCAATGCCTGATCAAAACTCGGCATAGGTTCGGCCCAACAGAGTCAGGTTCCCTTCACCATCAAAAAGCGCTGATTGCCACAAAGAAGGGTTGTTCGGATCAACAGGAGAGAACCATGAATATCGTTCTATGTAGTCCAGTTGTTCCAAGGCAGGAATCACCGTTTTCATAAAAGCCAGCACTTGTTCCGGTGAATACAGACTGTATCCACGGTTCGCTGCACCCCAGTCGGCGACCGCGAATTCCGTGATCCAGATGGGGCGTCCGTAAAGTTGGTGAACCGTCTCCAGCTGCCGTAAGAGGTTGTCTGGATTCGCACCTCCATACCAATGCACGGCAATGAAGTCCAAGCGCTGGCCGGTACTTTCAATACTGGATACAAAACTCTGCATCCAGAGGTTGGTGGAATTCACCGTGGCTGGGCTTCCCAGGCGCAAGCCTGTCGCCACTACATTGGGCCATAGATTTGTCGCGGCCGCAACCGACACATTGGCCTGGGATGCCGCATCTGGTTCGTTCAGTACGAGTAGATTCTTGTAGCGGCCGTCAATTGCTCCACTCGTTAAATCAGCCGCCGTTGCGGCACTTAACGCATTTGTTCCCCATAGCATCGGAACAAATTCCATGTTGCCAGAGACGCCATCGGGCGGTAGGGGGCGCCACGTGTAAAACCATGCCGGATGCAATCGGTCCAGGCGCTGTTGCCAATCGCTGAGCCTCAGCGGCGTAATGCCCGTGCCCTTCTTAGTCGAATGCGTTTTTACGCTGAAGACCAATCCGCTGGAGTTGCATTCGGTTTGACCTAGACATGCCAAACAGACAACTAACAGATAAACCATCCCTAACTGCCGTCTCGGCGAAAGTCGCCCCGTCTGAGGCATCATCGAATTCATCTTTCTTTCCATGTTTTTCACCATTCCCTCTGTTGATTAGGACGGGCACCCTTCCATCCAGCGTCCAGTTGGGCCGAAAGCTTCCGAACCACATCCGCGTTCTCCGGGCTGCCGGCGACGTTGACATTCTCGCCGGGATCCTTGTCGTGGTCGTACAGCTCGACAGCCACGACCTTGCCGCCTGTTCGTTCCTGCCAGCGGGTGTAGCGCCAGCGTTCGGTCCGCATCGAGTACCCCATGCACTTGCCTCGGGGATATTGGCTGAACGCCGCCTTCTTCCAAGGTAGGTCCGGTTGTTTCATCAAGGGGACGAAGCTCGAACCTTCCAAATGCGCCGGCAAGGGCAGTTCGCACAGCTCGCATAGCGACGGGTAGATGTCCACGAACTCGCTCAGCGCCTGGGTGCGGAGACCACCCGGGAAGGTTGGGGCCGAGATGATCATGGGCACTCGCGTGTCCCATTCAAAGTTCGTATGCTTGCACCACATGCCGTGTTCTCCAAGCTTCCAGCCGTGGTCACCCCACAGGACGATGATGGTCTTCTCGCGTAGCCCCAACCGATCCAACTCATCGATGATGCTGCCGATCAAGGCATCGGTGTAGCTGACGCACGCCCGATAGCCGTGGATCAGTTCGCGGGCCTGCCCGTCGGCCACCGGCCCCTTCTGGGGAATTCCGGTGTAGATGCGCATCTCTTCCCAATTGGTCAGGGCCAGCTTCGGGGCGCCTTCCGGAGGAAAAGGATTATCTGCAAGACGGATATCGTCGCGCTGGTAGAGATCCCAGTATTTCTTCGGCGCGACAAACGGGAGGTGCGTACTGATAAAACCGACCCCGAGGAAAAAGGGTTTTTTTATTCCCGACGAAGGGGCGTTCAGTTCCCGTAAAGCCGCGATGGCGTGTTCGGCGAGTTGTCCGTCGTAGGGAACGTCGTCGGGCACATCCGGAGCTTCGTCCGGCAGACCCCGCACGAAGTAATCAATCCAGTCATCGGGATCCAACAGAGCGGCGGGGGAGTTCCCATTCGGCCCCTTTTCTTGGAAAACATCGCGGGCGATTTTCATGCCTTCGGGACTGAAGTAATACTGAGGGCTACCATACCAGGTGGGAATCGACCAGGACAGAGGGTCATCAAGTCGGCTACCCGCGCCCGCCGTCTTGAAGGAACCGTGGAAGATTTTACCCAATGCCTGGGTGCGGTAGCCATGGTTCTTAAAATGCTGGGGGAGCGTCACAACGTCCGGCACGAACTGGCGGAAGTGCGGACCGATCGTCCAGACCTTGCAGGTGTCGGGACGCATGCCCGTCAGCAGACTTGTCCGGGACGGGGCGCAAACGGCGAGCTGGCAATACGCATGTTCAAACAGCAGGCCGTCGGCGGCAAGCTTGTCGATGTTCGGCGAGATGATCTGCTTCTGTCCATAGCAGTTCAATTCGGGGCGCAGATCGTCGACCGCGATAAATAGAACGTTCAGCCGGTCGGCGTCCGCCACCGCGCCGTGCGCCATGATGGCCAATCCGATGCCGACTGCCGCAACTTGTAGAATCCGGTAATACTTCATCGGTGGGGTCTTTCTCTATTGTTCATCCTTCACAGGTTCCGGCGTGAAAAGAATCAGTCGCACTGATCCTTTCGGCAATTCAACCTCAAGGTTGACATCCCCGCTGCCGATAGTTTTTTCGCGATCCTGTGCCAGCGCACGGTTGTCGTCGATGACGTATTCGGTGCAATAGAGACGTTCCTTGAATGGGAGATGATTCAACTCCAGCTTGAACTTCGAAGATTTATCATCAAGGTTGCTGAGCAAAACCGCTGTCGTCCCTGTTTCTGTGTTAACTGCGGCCACCACGCCTAAGCCTGTTTTTCGATTATTGCCGGACGTTTCGATGCGTGTACCGCATTGAACCAATTGGTGGAAGGCCTTGAACGTATAAAACTGCTTTGAGGGCACGCCGTAAATGTCGAAAAATCCGGTGCGGAAAACGGTTCCAAAGGCCGAATAGAAACAGGCCACGTCCAGTTCCGAACCCTGCATATAGGCCAGCATGGAAGCCGCAAGCGCCGCCCCCGGCCCTCCGCGCATCCTGTAAAAATGATCCCGTCTTTCCTCTCTTGTTTTTGCGGATTGACCCAAACCATAGTTCCATTCGGTGAAGTGGGACTCCGCGTTTTCGAAACCGTATTCCTTGAGCGCGGCGATCCCGTCTTCTATATTTTTCATCAAGCCATCGGGCTTGGACGAGTATCCATGCCATGAGGCGAAGTCCAGAGGAAGCTTGTTGTCTCGGCAAAACTCCAGAAACTGCTTTCCGTGCTTGGAACCAATACAACCCGCCAATGCTGGTCCGCCCACCTTCAGTGCGGGGTCGAGCTGCTTTAACGCGACCGCGGCCTCCCGGTACAATTCGCAATACTGTTCCATGGTTCCCATCCAGCAACTGGAGTTGTTCGGTTCATTCCATATCTCCCAATACTGGATATTCCATTCGAAGCCATTGGCCCAACCCATATTGTAATGTCGAACAATGTTGCAGCAGATTCTCGCCCACTTTTTGAAATCCGCCGGCGGATGGGCGTAATACTTGGGAGTGCCCGGTTCGATGCTTTCACCCAAACGGAAAATAACCCGTGCACCCACGTCCAGAATCGATTTGATATAAAGATCTGTTTTTTCAAACCGGTAGTTTTTCGGATCGGTTTCATCCGCATCGAAATTAGGGAAAATTACGTGAATATCACAGGTATCCAAATCCGAATATGCGCTGTCATGCGTCCTTACCAGCGGCGGATTAAATGCCCGGAAGTATTCGCTGTTATCAAATGTCGTCCCTAGGTTTATCCGCGGGCCGCCATTCACTCCATTCAAGCGTTGGAAGGGACCAAGTTGTCGCGAGGCATCGACGGTAAAGTTCGGGATTTCCTTTGCCCTGTCGGTGGTTTCAGCCGAGGAAATTCCCGTCAGCGCAATACTTGTGACCAAGGCGAAATCCAATAGATTTTTGATGGTTTTCATTCGTTTCAATTTCCGTATTTTTATATGAGCTCCACGTTCTAGAAGCACCAAGCGAGCAAAAGATCCGCAAAGGAAATACCTGATGTGGCGTGTAGCCGTTCCCGTATTACCGGTATAAAGTTAACATAGCGAATGTCGGCAAACTCCCTGCGGTTTGACGAAATATGAGTTTATTTTGATCAAATTGATGATAATCAGATCGGGGCGAGGATAAATTATACAAGAGGGGTATCCATTTGAATGCGGTAGCCCCTACATGTTGTGTTTTCTTCGTTTTCGTCCCCTGACCCCCAGAGCAACATCTTCGTACGTAGTCGATTCGATGGCGACCGCGTTTTGCAAAAGGCGATAGAACAGCATACCTCTGCTCTTCGAGGTTCTCCGGTTGAAGCGGAAAGTATATTCATCAAGATAGTAGGCCAAGTGCCCGTGGCTGACCGCCCCCTGATGGGTGCCTCCAAGCCAGCGCTTGACCAAACTCGCAACCCGGTGGCACAGTGGGAGCAGGTTGTCGCCGATATCCCCAGTTGTACGAACCTCCTCATGTTCATATCCCAATGCTCCCAATCCGTTATATCCTTTCCATCCATCCGTCTTTACCTTCGCCCCCGGGACAACCGTTTCTTTAACGGCCGCCTCAAGGCTGTCCGACGAAGCGTCATTGATTTTCACAAGGCGAACGCGACCAACCGCCTTGCCATTTTCTTGCGCAACAACCAGCACGAGGGACTTGCCTTCGGCTCCACGCCCCCGTTTCCCGGGCTTTGCCCCGCCGATGTAGGTTTCATCCACCTGAACGGTTCCCGTGAGCTTGTCCCGCCCCGGACGAACCATGGCCCGGCGCAACTTGTGCAGCCACATCCATGCGGTCTGGTAGCTTCCCAGACCGAGACTGCGCTGCAATCCCAGCGCGCTGGCTCCATTCTTCTGGCTGGTAACCCACCAGATCGCCCTGAACCACAGAAGCAGCGGCTTGCGGCTCCCTTCAAAAATCGTGCCGGCCTTGGCGGACACCTTGTAGCCGCATCCTCCACATTCAAGCAGCCCATCGGATCGCTTCCACGCCTTGCCATGCGCACATTGCGGACATTCGAATCCCGATGGCCAGCGCAACTCGAAAAGATAGTCCCGGCAGGCTGCCTCTGTTGAAAAGCGCTTCTCAAAATCCATCAGCGTTTTCGGATAGTCTTCCACGGCGGAAAGCACTACATCTTGCGGTCACCGCAGTCAAGTGGATACCCCTTTTATACAATTTATCGTCAGGCATCTTTATATTTACCGCCTAGGAAGTGCCCCCTTGGGGCCAAACATGAGGGCAATATCAAGTTGCCGGGGCAATGAGCCGCTCAAGCCCGTCGAGGATTTTTGCGGCGCAGTCTGCCTTTCCGATGCAGCCCCACGTCTCGAAACTGTTGGATGCCTTGGCGAGGAAACTGAAGGTGCCGTTTTCTGCTCCGAGTGTGGCGGGTGTATTGAGGACGATGCCGTCGAGTTTTTTTTCGGCAAGCTTGCGGCGGGCGTTGGTTTCACCGTCGGCCGTTTGCAGGGCAAAGCCAATGGCGATCTGATCTGGGCGCTTATCGGCGCACAGCGTCTTGGCGATGTCCGGAGTGGGGCGCAGGTGCAGTACGAGTTCCCCTGTCGACTTGGCTATCTTTTCAAGCAACCTTTCCTGCGGTGCATAGTCGGCCACGGCGGCGGCGAAGATGATGATATCCGAGGTTGTGAAAAGGTCGCGCGCCTGGGCGAGCATATCCTCGGCACTGATGACGGGATGGATGCGGCCAGTTCCAAGGGTTGGAAGATTTTCCGAAGCGATGGGGCCGGTGACGAATTCGACGTCGAACCCGCGCCGCGTTGCCTCCTCGGCGATAGCCTTGCCCATCTTCCCGCTACTGGCATTGCCGATAAAGCGCACGGGGTCGATGTATTCGTGCGTCGGGCCGGACAGGATGAGGATGCGTTTATTCATTTAGACACGAACATGGGAGATGGTTTTCAGGCGGCAGTCAGGGAGAAAAAGCATTAGGTTATAAGACCCCTTTCCTTGGTTCGAATCATTTTAGTCCTTTAATAAGTGCGATTGTAAAAATAATGAAAATTGCAGCAATGGTAAACCAGTTTAATTTTGACTGTATTTTGACGAGTTTTTCTTTTGTTGGTTTCTCCTTTA
>JAIPJC010000048.1 GCA_021734345.1 Kiritimatiellales bacterium
GGCCTTGGCCTTGTTGAGCATCGCTTCGAGGTGGTTGATATTGGAATGGACGTTGCCATCGGAAAACAGACCGATGAAATGCAGCGTGGAATGGTTTTCCTTCACGTTGGCGATCAGCTCCTGCCATACCGCACCGGCGAACATCGAGCCCGATTCAATTGCCGCGCCGACCAGCGCCGCACCTTGCTCAAAGACCCGCCCGCAACCAATGGCGTTGTGGCCGACTTCCGAATTGCCCATGTCGCTGTCGTCCGGCAAACCGACCGCCTTGCCGTGCGCCTTGAGTTCGGTGTAGACCGCGTTTTCGCGCAGCCAATTCAGGTTTGGGGTGTTGGACTGCTTCACGTAGTCGCTTTTCGGGTTCTTGCCGATTCCCACGCCGTCCATGATCACCAGTACAACCGGCCCTTCCGGGCCTGAAAAGGCTCCGTTTTTCTTCAACTCGTCCATATCATTTCTCCTAAAAGGTTTCCAATTACCGTTAAAAAACGCCGCTAAATATGCCCTGCCCTGCGCCGACGGGCAATGAAATAAACCAGCTTGGCCCGGACCTAAAAGAAGTCGAAACGGCTTGTACGCCGGACGGAAGGCGACGATAACTCCGGGGCATCGGTTGTTGCGGCAGGCAACGCAGGAGGAATCAGCATGAAAACAGTTGTGAAAATTGGATTGGCGGTAGTGATTATGGGCATTCTTTCGAATATTCTTTTTGGCGCCGGGGCAGACAAGGGTTCCGACATCCCGGCATTGATCAAGGACGGGGCCTTGGTGGTCGACGTGCGCACGGCGGAGGAGTTCGCCGGAGGTCACATCGCCGGGGCCATCAACATTCCATACCAACTGGCCGCCCGCGAACTGGCCAGCCGCGAAAAGGATCTGGCCAAACCGATCATCGTCTACTGCCACAGCGGAGCACGCTCGGCGGCGGCCAAAAAAGCACTGAATGAAGCGGGCTTCACCAACGTGGTGAACGGCGGCGGCCTGGACCACATGCGCAAGCTGCTCGGCCAATAACGCCTATCATGGTCGACGGCTGGAATAGAATGCATTCATTTGTTCGACCAAGCCGGCCAGTTCCTCCTTGGCCTTTTCGCTTTCAAAGACCTTGCCGAGTCCCTTGCAGTCGGCGCACTGCATGCCCAGCTTCCCCGACGCCTTGCACTTGAAGCACTTTCCCGTACCGCGGCACGTGGTGCAATGTATTGCTGTGCCGGTGAGGTCTGATTTGCGCTCGCCCGTTCCGTCGCACCGGATGCATTTGCCCGATCCCCCGCATATGTTGCATGCGTAGGAAATGGTCCCCGATCCGCCACACGCATCGCACGTTGCAAAAAATTCCGCGTCGGCGAGCGGGTTCTTTTCCGAAAACTTCTCCGAAAGGATCTGCCGCAACCGCGCGGCTTTATCGTACTTCCCGTCGCACAGGCTTTGGAGCATGCAGGCCGAAAGAAGGATTTCGTCGATCTCCCCTGCATAGCGTGTCGACGTAAAAAAACCATAGGCCGTATGGGACAAGCCCGGCACGCGCAGGAGGATGGGATGGATCAAATACATGTCGTCGCGCGCCACCGGCCTTGACGGTGCTTGCGCCAAGCCGGATGCCTCCAGTCCATACGCCACCCGCCAGTCGTCCGGCAGCAGCTTGTAGTTGAGGAAATAGTTGCCGCCGTCATGCATGACCATGAGGCCCTCGGAACTGCGGCGCCACACATAGGCATTGGTCAACACACTACCGTCCGGCAGGGAAAATTCCGCCACCGGCGTTTCCGTCAGCACAACGATCTCCGCGGCACCGCACACCGAAACCACCATCAACACCGCCGCAATCCCCGCCAGAAACCCGTACCGCGCCATCTCCGCCTCCATTATAGGTTGAACCGACTCGAAGCAATGTACAGTATGCCTTGTTTCAAGTCTAATACGCAGTACGCAATACTCGTTACGAAAACATGAAAGTCGTCATCACAGAAAAACCGTCCGTCGCGCGCGACATCGCCAGCGTGCTGAAAATCACGGACAAGAAAAAGGGCTACATCGAGGGCCGCGGCTGCGCCATCACCTGGGCGTTCGGCCACCTCGTCACTCTGCTTGATCCCGGCGAATACGACCCCTCGCTGAAAAAGTGGACGCTCGACTCGCTCCCGTTTGTTCCCGACGAATTCAAGCTCAAGCTGATCGAAAACCGCGGCGTCGCCGAGCAGTTCGAGACGATCAAAACGCTGTGCCAAAACGCCGAAGAGATTGTCTGCGCGACGGATGCCGGGCGCGAAGGCGAGTTGATCTTCCGCTACATCCTCGCGCTGAGCGGATGCGAGGACAAACCGATCCGCCGCCTGTGGCTGAGCTCGCTCACGCCCGAAGCCATCCAGGAGGCGTTCAAGAACCTCAAGGACGGCCACGACTACGACCCGCTCTACCAGGCCGCGCGCTGCCGCAGCGAGTCCGACTGGATCGTCGGCCTCAACGCCACGCGCTACTACACCGTCCGCCACGGCCGCACCGGCGGCTCGGGCGACCGCGTTCTATGGAGCATCGGCCGCGTGCAGACGCCCGTGCTCGCCATGATCGTCCAGCGTGACGACGAAATCCTCCAGTTCCGCCCCCAGCCCTTCTGGGAGCTGGCGACGAAATACCGCGACGTTGTGTTCAAATACACCGGCAAGCGTTTCGAGCAACCGGAGCAAGCACAAGTGCTGCTCGAAAAAATAACCGGCCAGCCGTTTACCGTCACAGGCGTGGCCGGCAAGGACAAGAAGGAGCAACCGCCGCAGCTGTTCGACCTCACCACCCTGCAGCGCGAAATCAACAAGAGCCACGGACTGTCGGCCGCCGACACGCTTGTCGCGACGCAGAACCTCTACGAAGCCAAGCTCGTCACCTATCCACGTACCGACTCGCGCTACCTCAGCGCCGACATGAAGCCGCGCATCCCGAAAATCCTCGAACAGCTCAAGGCCATCCGCGCCGAGCAGATCGCGCCGCTGAACCTCGCCAAACTGCCATTCACCAAGCGCATCGTCGACGACAAGAAAGTGACCGACCACCACGCCATCATCCCAACCGGTATGACGCCCCGCTCGCTCGGTCCCCACGAACAGATCGTCTTCGACGCCGTCGTCACCCAGTTCATCGCCGCATTCTATCCGCTCTGCCTGAAAAAAATCACCACCGTCGACGGCGAGAGCAACGACGTAAAATTCCAAGCCAAGGGCACGCAGATTGTCGAACCTGGCTGGACCATCCTCTTTCCCAAAAAGGGCAGAAAGAAAACCGATGACGAGGAAGAGGACGACGAGCAGACGCTACCCGAGTTTGAAAAAGGCGAAAGCGGCCCGCACGAGCCGACGCTGCGCGAAGGCAAAACCAAACCGCCGAACTATTTCACCGAAAACTCGCTGCTCGGCGCGATGGAAGCCGCCGGCAAGCTGGTCGAAGACGACACGCTGCGCGAAGCCTTGAAGGAGCGCGGCATCGGTACGCCCGCCACCCGCGCGGCCATCATCGAAACACTGCTGCGGCGCAACTATATCTACCGCGAAAAGAAACAGATCCGCGCCACCGACATGGGCCGATGCCTGATCGCGCTGATCCAGGACCCGTTGCTAAAGTCGCCCGAAATGACCGGCGAGTGGGAGGAAAAGCTCAAGCAGATCGAACGCAAGGAAATCGATCCCGCCGACTTCATGGGCGGCATCGTGGCCTACACGCGCGGGCTGATCGAAAGCAGCTCCACCGCCAAGCTCGACACCACGCGCCTCGGCTCATGCCCCATCTGCGGAAAGGAAGTGATCAAAGGCAAAACCGCCTACGGATGCTCCGGCTGGAAAGACGGCTGTCCGTTCGTGCTGGACACCGACTACAGGGGATTGCAACTCACGCAAAACCAAATACAGGTCCTGCTGCAAATGCACATCCTGCCCTACTCCGTCCACATCGAAAACGAGCCGCGCCTGCTGGTGCTCAGCAAGCAAGGCTTCATCATGGACATCGGCCTACCCTCCGCCGACCAGCAAAAAAGCGGCAACCCCGACGAGCGGCCGGCCAAGGAAAAAAAATCCGCCGATTAGGGCCCGGACAAATCTTTCCCTTTGCTCTTGCCCTTTGGCATCGGCGTTAAGGATTATCGCCCGCATCAGCGATGGAGCGTTATGGGATATAGAAGCACCAAGGAATGCATCGACGACCTCGATAAACACGGGCACCTGCTGCGCATCGCCGAGGAGGTCGATCCCGATCTCGAGATGGCGGAAATCCAGCGGCGCATCTACCAGGCCGGCGGCCCGGCGATTCTGTTCGAACACGTAAAGGGCTGCGCCTTCCCGTGCGTCTCCAACCTGTTCGGCACCACCGAACGCGCCCGCTTTATTTTCCGCGACACCTACGACAACGTCTGCACACTCGTTGCTTCCAAGGCCGATCCGGTTGCACTGCTCAAAACTCCATTGAAGGCACTGCGGGCGGGGCTTTCCGCCCTGAATGCGCTGCCCAAAAGAGTATCCACAAAAAACGCGCCGGTTTTCGAGTGCCGCGCCAAGCTGAGCGACCTGCCACCCATCATCGGTTGGCCGGACGACGGCGGCCCCTTCATTACCCTGCCGCAGGTTTACAGCGAACATCCCGACCACCCGGGGAAACCGCTCAAAAGCAATCTCGGCATGTACCGCATCCAACTTTCCGGCAATGAATTCGTTCGGGACAAAGAAGTCGGCCTGCACTACCAAATCCATCGGGGAATCGGCGTACACCAAAAACTGCACCAGGATTCCGGCAAGCCCTTCCGAGTGGCCATTTTCATCGGCGGTCCGCCCGCCATGAGCTTTTCCGCCGTCATGCCGCTGCCCGAAGGCATGCCCGAAGTCGCCTTTGCCGGGCTGCTGGCCGGTCGCCGTTTCCGCTACGCGCGCTATAAGGATTGGACCGTTTCCGCCGATGCCGACTTCTGCATTGTCGGAACCATCAAGGACGAACTGAAGCGCGAAGGCCCCTTTGGCGACCATCTCGGCTACTACAGCCTCGACCACCTTTTCCCTTGCCTCGAAGTCGAAGAAGTTTTCCACCGCAAGGATGCCATCTGGCCCTTTACGGTCGTCGGCCGCCCGCCGCAGGAAGACACCACCTTCGGTGAAGTGATCCACGATATGACCGGATCGGTCATTCCTACCGAAGTTCCCGGCCTTCGCGCCGTGAACGCCGTCGATGCCGCCGGCGTGCATCCGTTGCTACTGGCGATTGGGCAGGAGCGCTACACGCCCTATATGAAAACCATCCGCCCCTCCGAGCTGCTGACCTTGGCCAATGCCACCCTCGGCAAGGGGCAGCTCTCGCTCGCCAAATACCTTTTCATCGTCAACGAAGCCGACCAGCCCGCGCTCGACATCCACGACATTCCCGCCTACTTCAACCATCTGCTTTCGCGCATCCGCTGGGAACGCGACCTGCACTTCCAAACCGAAACCAGCATCGACACGCTCGACTATTCCGGCTCCGGCATGAACCACGGCTCAAAAGTCGTTTTCGCCTGTAGCGGCGAACCCCTCCGAACGTTAAAAACAAACGCTCCTGAGATTGATTGCGCGGTGGTCGCCCCCGGCATTCTAGCCATTCCGGGTTCGGCATTTTCAGATTATGATGTTGCCCCCGCCGAACTTGAAGCCCTCGCTAAAAAACTGGAAAAGCAACTTTCGGTTGACGACTTCCCGTTGGTGGTTTTGTGCGACGATCCCGCATTCTGCGCCGCCGACTTTAACAACTTCCTGTGGATCACCTTTACGCGCTCGAATCCTTCGCACGATATGCACGGGGTAGGAGCCTCGCAACGTTTCAAGCACTGGGGTTGCACGGGCCCGCTTATTATCGACGCGCGCCTCAAGCCGCACCATGCCCCGCCGCTGATCGAAGACGCGGCTGTCACCGCAAAGGTTGATCGCCTTTTCGCCAAAGGCGGCGTGCTCGAACGCTTCGGTTAGAGCAATTAACGATTGAAGAGTCGTAGACGCGACGCCCTCGTCGCGTTCTCTGCGCACGGAAAAGCGACGAGGGCGGCGCTTCTACGATAAATAGAACCATACGGCATCACATTCGTGAAGAGCTCTAGCCTACAATGCGGCGAGTGCAGCGTTAAAGGTTTCGCTCGGGCGCATGGCCTTGGTGGCAAGCTCGACGTCGGGGCGGTAGTAGCCGCCCATGTCCACGGGGGAACCTTGAACGCGGTTCAGTTCGTCGACGATCTTGGCTTCGTTGGCCGTCAAGACTTCGGCGAGCGGCGCGAAACGCGCTTTGAGCTCGGCGTCCCTATCCTGTGCGGCGAGCGCCTGCGCCCAGTAGAGCGCGAGGTAGAAGTGGCTGCCACGATTATCGAGTTCGTTGACGCGACGCGATGGCGATTTGTTCTCTTCAAGGAACTTGGCGTTGGCCAGGTCGAGCGTGTCGGCAAGCACCTGCGCCTTCGGGTTGCCGAACACCGCCGCGAGGTGCTCGAGCGATACGCCCAGCGCCAAGAATTCGCCGAGGGAATCCCAACGCAGGTGGTTTTCCTTTTCGAATTGCTGCACATGCTTCGGGGCGGAACCGCCGGCTCCGGTTTCGAAGAGGCCGCCGCCGTTCATCAGCGGGACGATGGAGAGCATCTTGGCACTGGTACCCAGCTCGAGGATCGGGAAGAGGTCGGTCAGGTAGTCGCGAAGGACGTTGCCGGTCACGGAGATGGTGTCCTTCCCAGCCTTGGCGCGCGCCAAGGTGACTCGCGTCGCCTCCTCGGGTGCCATGATTTGAATATCCAGACAGGCCGTGTCGTGATCCTTGAGGTAGGTCTTTACCTTTTTAATCAGCTCGGCATCATGTGCACGATTGGCATCGAGCCAGAAAATGGCGGGCGCACCCATTGCGCGCGCACGGGTCACCGCCAGCTTCACCCAGTCGCGAATCGGTGCGTCTTTCGCCTGGCATGCGCGCCAGATATCACCTTTTTCGACGGCATGTTCAAAGAGCACGGAACCGGAAGCATCCACGACCCGGACGGTGCCGGTTGCAGGGATTTCAAACGTCTTGTCGTGCGAGCCGTATTCTTCCGCCTGCTGGGCCATGAGCCCGACGTTCGGCACGGTGCCCATCGTGCGGGGATCGAACGCACCGTTCTTTTTACAGAACTCAACCGTCTCGTGATATACGCCGGCGTAGCAACGATCCGGAATCACGAAATTTGTATCCTGAAGCTTACCCGCCTTGTTCCACATTTGACCGGACGTGCGGATCGCGGCAGGCATGGATGCGTCGACGATGATATCGCTCGGCACATGCAGGTTGGTGATCCCCTTGTCGGAATCCACCATGGCGATGTCCGGGCGGTTGGCGTAAACAGCGGCAATGTCAGCTTCGATCTCGGCCTGTTTTTCGGCAGGCAGATTTTTGATTTTGGCGTAAAGATCGCCGAAGCCGTTCTTCACGTCGACGCCGAGGGCCTTGATCGTGTCGGCGTGCTTGTCGAAAACATCCTTGAAGAACACCTTCACGGCGTGGCCGAAAATGATCGGATCCGAGACCTTCATCATGGTCGCCTTCATGTGGAGCGAGAAGAGCACGCCGTCGGCCTTGGACGCCGCAATCTGGCTGGCGAGGAACTCATTCAGGAGGGCGGCGCTCATGAACGTGCCATCAAGCACTTCGCCGGCCTTCAGCGCGAGGCCGTCCTTCAGGACAATGACGTTGCCATCGTCGGCCACGAGTTCAAACTTCACGACCGTGGCTTCCGGCACCGTAACGGACTTTTCGTTGCCGAAGAAATCGCCCCCCGGCATGCTGGAAACCCGCGACTTGGATTCGGCGCTCCACGCCCCCATGGAGTGCGGATGGTTCTGGGCATACTTCTTGACCGCGACGGCGGCGTGGCGGTCGGAGTTGCCTTCGTGAAGAACGGGGTTTACCGCGCTGCCTTTGATCTTGTCGTAGCGGGCCTTTATGGACTGTTCCGCGTCGGTCTTGGCGACTTCGGGATAATCCGGCAATGCAAAGCCTTTGGCTTGGAGCTCCTTGATCGCCGCATTCATCTGCGGAACCGAGGCGCTGATGTTCGGCAGCTTGATAATGTTGGCATCGGGAGCCATGGCAAGGGCTCCGAGTTCTGCGAGCGCGTCGGAGACGCATTGCACTTCGGTCAACACATCCGAAAAGTTTGCCAGAATACGGCCCGCAAGGGAAATGTCGCGCGGTTCGACGGAAACGCCTGCGGCAGCGGTGTACGCTTCAATAATCGGAAGCAGTGAATAGGTGGCCAGCGCCGGTGCTTCGTCTGTGATCGTGTAAATGATTTTAGCTTTATCGTTCATAGGATTATTTTCGTTAAACCTTACCGTTAAAAGACAACGCCCGTCGCTGCCCCATTGTTGAACGTGGCAGGAAATCGTTTTTCAGGGATTGAATCAACCCCAAACTCGACAAACCGCCCCTGTGGCAAGCGTTTTTCTGCGCCGGGGAGTTCAGGCGACGAGGTTTTCGACCGGATTGCTTTCCGCAAAGTGGATGTTGTAGAAGAGGTTTTCGATTTCCTGTTCAATGTTCATGTTGTGGATTAAAAAGTCGTCCGAGCTTTTCAATGTGAGCGGTGCAAAGTTGATGACGCCTTTCACGCAGGTTTTCCGGAGCGTGTCGATCATGCCTTGCGCGGCGGGCTCGGGTACCGTCAGCGCGGCCACGCGGATTTCGTTTTCCGCAATGAATTCCTTGATGTCCTTGACGTGAAGGATCGGGATCGGTGCCTCGGCATTCAACACGGCGGGATCGGAATCAAAGCCGGCCACCACGCGAATACCAACCCGGGGGAACCCGTTGTGGTTCATCAGGGCCTGGCCAAGTTTGCCGCATCCGATGATGATGATTTTCTGTTTTTTGTCCTTTCCCAGCAACGTGTTGAGCTTGGTAACCAAATCGTCGATCCGGTAGCCACCCCGCTTGTTCCCGGTGAGGTTGAACATGGAGAAGTCCTTGCGCACCAACGAAGGCGACACGCCTACGGCATCGGCTAGGTTGTCCGAGAAAACCTTGACCAACCCCAATCCCTTCATTTTTCGCATGACATTGCGGTATCTTGAAAGCCGCCGGATAACTTCTTGGTTTGAATTCATGGCACGCTCCTCAAATATATTGTGAAACAAGTAACTTTATAATGCAATTTTTGGCATTACGTTGTCATTAATATTACCTATATCGTGTATAAACAATGCAAAATGCCGTTTTTTTGTAGACCCTTACATCATGACCTATATATTGCAGAAATCCTTAGGAAAAGAAAACGGCGTTGCGGTTGTCGATTTTTTGATCGATACCGGGATTCAGTGGTAGACTGGATGGAGGTTTCTGGCATCAGACAACCGGCAACGCGAACAACAGCGGCCTCTACAGGTCGCCACATTTGGAGGACAAAGACGATATGACTGCCCTAGCTGAAAAGGAAAAGATGCTCACACCGGAAATCATCACCTTTATAGAAAACTGGAAGGACAAGCCTGGCAACCTGATCATGGTGCTGCACCGCGTCCAGGAAGAGTTTGGCTACATCCCGCGCGATGCCGCGTTCGAAGTGGCCGAGGCGCTGGAAATCCCCGTTGCAAAAATCTACGGGGTCATAACCTTCTACCACCTTTTCAAGTTGACCAAACCCGGCAGGAACCAGATTGCCGTGTGCATGGGTACGGCTTGCTATTTGAAGGGCGGACAAGATCTGATTGCCGAATGCGAACGCGTCCTTGGCGTCGGCCTCAACACCGTAACCGAAGACGGCGAATTCTCGGTTGAAGCGGTACGCTGCATCGGATGCTGCGGCCTTGCGCCGGTCGTAACGGTCAACGGCGAAGTGTTTGGCGGCGTGACCACCAAACAAATGAAGAAGATCATCGATTCGTTCGAAGAAAAATAGGGACGCACTACGTATTGCGTACTGCGTATTGAAGAGCAGACAGGCAATACGAAATACGCAGTACGTAATAGGAACATGCATGCCACGATTTGCGATTTGATAACCGATCTGGTTCAAAACTCAATCGAGGCTTGCGCAACGGACATCAAGCTTAACGTCGAGGAGACAAAAACAAATCTTAACGTCGTGATTGCGGACAATGGAAAGGGAATGAGCACCGCGGTGCTGGAGAAAGCCAAGGATCCGTTTTATTCGGACGGCCAAAAGCACAAGCACCGCAGGGTTGGCCTAGGCCTGCCCTTTCTTTTCCAAACCGCGGAAATGACCGGGGGCAATGCCGCGATCAAGTCGACGGAAGGCGTGGGGACAACGGTGACCTTCCAGTTCGATCCGGCGAATGTGGATCTTCCCATGTTTGGGAACTTCACCATGGCGGCGGTCACATTGATGACCTACGGGTTTGAAGGGAATTTGACCATTGAACGGAGCGTGGACGGCGCCGGCTACTCCATAAGCAAGATGGAGGTGCTCGATGCCCTGGGCGACCTGAACGATACGGAAAATTTGATTTTATTGAAAAACTACATGGCCTCCCAAGAGGAGGAAATAAAGGTTTTATAAACAAAAGGTGGAAAACATGGCTAAAATGACACTCGAAGAACTGCGCAGCCTGCGCGACACGAAAAAGAAAGAGATGACCCAGCGCGACAGCGGCGGGAAGTCGGCACAAATCATTATTGGAATGGGCACCTGCGGTATCGCGGCCGGCGCCAAGGAAGCATTCGATGCCTTCCTGGACGAACTCAACAGCCACGATGTAAAGGATACGCGCATCACCCAGACCGGCTGCATGGGACTATGCTTCTCCGAACCGACGGTGGAAGTCGCCGTGCCGGGCATGCCGCGCGTCATCTATGGCAACGTCGACGGCAAGGTGGCACGGCGCATCGTGAAGGAACACATCATCGGCAAGGCGCTCGTGAGCGACCATATTTTCGATAAACCCGCAGCAGACATCATTAAATAGGCAGGGATCAACATGGCATACAAAAACTACATCCTCGTATGTGCCGGAACCGCATGCGAATCCAGCAAAGGCATCGCCCTCTACAACGAACTCGAAAAGGAACTCAAGGCACAGGGGGTCGAGCACGAAGCCCAACTCGTCAAGACCGGATGCTTCGGGTTCTGCGAACAGGGGCCGATCGTGAAGATCCTCCCCGATGAAAGCTTCTACGTGAAAGTCGGCCCGCAGCACGCCAAGGAAATCGTCGCCGAGCACATCGACAAGGGCCGCCAAGTCGAAGCCCTGCTCTACGAGAAGAAGCAAAAGGGCCTGTCCGCCAGCGGGATCGGCTTCTACCAGAAGCAGCAACGCATCGTGCTGCGCAACTGCGGCGTGATCAATCCGGAATTCATCGACGAATACATTGCCCGTGACGGCTACGCCGCGCTCGAAAAAGTCCTCTTTGAAATGACCCCGGACGACGTCATCGAAGAACTCAACAAAGCCGGCCTGCGCGGCCGCGGCGGCGCCGGCTTCCCGACCGGATTGAAATGGAAGTTCACCAAGAATGTCGCCAGCGAGCAGAAATACATCGTTTGCAACGCCGACGAAGGCGATCCGGGTGCCTACATGGACCGCTCGACTGCCGAAGGCGACCCCCACTCCATTCTCGAAGCGATGGCTATCGCCGGCCGCACGGTTGGAGCGAACCAAGGCTACATCTACATCCGCGCGGAATATCCGCTGGCGATCAAGCGCCTCAACAACGCCATCGACCAGGCGCGTGAATACGGACTGCTCGGCAACAACATTCTCGGCAGCGACTTCAACTTCGACATCGAACTGCGTTTCGGTGCCGGCGCGTTTGTCTGCGGCGAAGAAACCGCGCTGCTCGCCTCCATCGAAGGCAAGCGCGGCATGCCGATCCCCCGCCCTCCCTTCCCCGCCGTCAAGGGCCTATGGGGCAAGCCGACCGTAATCAATAATGTCGAAACATGGGCGAACATCCCGATGATCATCCTCAAGGGTAGCACTTGGTTCAGCAGCATCGGAACCGCCACCTCCAAGGGCACCAAGGTGTTCGCGCTGACCGGCAAGATCAACAACTCCGGCCTGATCGAAGTGCCCATGGGCACCACGCTACGTGAAATCATCTATGATATCGGTGGAGGCATCGCCAACGGCAAGAAGTTCAAGGCCGCCCAGACCGGCGGTCCCTCCGGCGGCGTCATCACCGAGGCGTTCCTCGATGTGCCGATCGACTACGAAAGCCTCCAATCCATCGGCTCGATGATGGGTTCCGGCGGGATGATCGTGATGGACGAGGACGACTGCATGATCGACGTGACCAAGTTCTACCTTGAATTCACGGTCGACGAATCGTGCGGCAAGTGCGCCCCCTGCCGCATCGGCGGACGCACCAACTACAACATCCTCGACAAGATTTCCAAGGGCAAAGGCACCCTCGAAGACCTGGAGACCCTCAAGGTGGTCGGACACGCCATGCGCAAGGCTTCGTTGTGTGGCCTCGGCCAGACTGCACCGAACCCGATCATGTCGACGATGAAATACTTCGAGAACGAATACTTGGCGCACATCAACGACAAGAAGTGCCCGGCCGGCAAGTGCAAGGATCTTCTTTCGTACACGATTGTTGCGGAAAAATGCGTCGGTTGCACGGCATGCGCCCGCGTCTGCCCGGTCGGTTGCATCAGCGGAGAAGTCAAGGCGGTTCATATGATCGACCAAGACCAGTGCATCAAGTGCGGGCAGTGCTTAACGAAATGTAAATTTGACGCCATCCTCAAGGGATAAGGAGAAAAACAATGTCTATGATCGAACTCGAAATCAACGGAATCCCCGTAACCGTCCCGGCGGGAACCACCATCCTCGACGCGGCCAAGGAAGTGGGTGTAACCATTCCGAAGCTTTGCTACCACCACGACCTCGATGCATGGGCCGCCTGCGGCATCTGCGTCGTCAAAGTGGAGGGCTCCCCTAAAATGCTGCGGGCCTGCGCCACGGCGGCTGGCCCCGGCATGAAGGTGATCACCCACGATCCGGAAGTGGTGGAAGTCCGCCGCACGGTACTGGAACTGATCCTCTCCACGCACCCGAACGACTGCCTCCAGTGCGGACGGAGCGGAAACTGCGAACTGCAGACCCTCTCCGCCGACTTCGGCATCCGCGACATCCCGTTCGAGAAGCGCGTGAACGAAATACCGCGCGACGAGTCGACCCCCTCGATCGTGCTGAACCCGGAAAAATGCGTAAAGTGCGGCCGCTGCGTACTGGTCTGCCAGAACATGCAGAACGTCTATGCCCTCGAATTCATCGGTCGCGGCGACGGCACGCGCCTCGCTCCCGCAGCGGATGTCACCCTCAACGAAAGCCCCTGCATCAAGTGCGGCCAGTGCTCGGCACACTGCCCCGTCGGTGCGATCTACGAGAAGGACGACACCAAAGCCGTGTGGAATGCGCTGAAGAAGGACAACAAGCATGTCGTCGTACAGATCGCCCCGGCGGTTCGCGTTGCGATCGGCGAAGCGTTCGGCTACGAGCCGGGCGAAGTCCTCACCGGGAAAACCTATACCGCGCTCCGCCGCCTCGGTTTCGACGGGGTGTTCGACACCAACTGGGCGGCCGACCTCACCATCCTTGAGGAAGGCTCCGAGTTTGTTAAGCGCTTCACTGGTGGCGGCACACTGCCGCTGATCACCAGCTGCTGCCCGTCGTGGACCGACTACATGGAAAAGTTCGCGCCCGATTTTGTGGACAACTTTTCCTCCGCCAAGTCGCCCCAGGAAATGCTCGGCGTCTTGTCGAAGACCTATTATGCCGAAAAGATGGGCATCGATCCGTCCACGATCGTCATGGTTTCCGTCATGCCCTGCACGTCCAAGAAGTACGAAATCACCCGCTCCGACGAAATGTTCGCTTCGGGCTTTCAGGACATCGACTACTCGATCACCACCCGCGAGCTTTCGCGCATGATCAAGCAGGCCGGCATCGACTTCGCCAACCTGCCCGATTCCGAGTGCGACAGCATCCTTGGCCAGTACACCGGGGCCGGAACGATCTTTGGCGTCACCGGCGGCGTTATGGAAGCGGCGCTACGCTCGGCCTACTACCTCATCACCAAGGAGGATCTTGAAAAGGTCGAGTTCCAAGCCGTGCGCGGCATGGCAGGCGTCAAGTCGGCCGAAATCGACGTCAAGGGGACCAAAGTGCGCATCGCCGTGGCCCACCAGATGGGCAACATCGAACAGGTGCTCAACGTGGTGCGCGCTGCGCGCGAAAAGGGCGAGGAACTGCCCTACCACTTCATCGAAGTGATGGCGTGCCGCGGTGGTTGCATCGGAGGTGGCGGACAGCCCCACGGGGCGACCGACGAGATCCGGGCGCTCCGTACGCGCGGCATCTATTCCGACGATGAAAAGAGCGTCCTGCGCTGCTCGCACCACAACCCGGAAATCAAGCGGGTGTACGACGAGTTTCTCGGTGCTCCGCTCAGCCACAAGTCGCACGAGCTGCTGCACACCACCTATCGGCAACGTCCGCTCTACCAAAAGTAGGAGAACTTCCCGTGTTTGGAACACCGCCCCGGCCGCCGGGGCGGTTTTTTTTGCGCCACAATCTTCAAGCTCTTCCCGTCTTGCATTCTCTGGAGAGGCAACTAGACTGCACTAAATCGACAACTACAGGGTTATTTATCCATGAAATACAGAAGATTTCCATTGCCGGTGATTGCCATTCTCACGACCGCCGCCTTGCTATTGCAAACGACAGCGCAATCCCTGCCAACCCCTCCACCGAACAGGCCGGATGCACCGGCTCCCGACCAGACTCCGGCAGCGTCACCGGCGGATCCCGTCGAACAGCCCGTTGCCGCAGCGCCTGCCAAAACAACGGTCGCTCCGCAACGGGTTGTGGTTCCTCCAAAAACGACGCCGGCTGAAAAAATATATTCCTTCAAGTTCGAAGGAGCGGATCTCGATACCGTCATGCAGACCTATTGCGAGTGGACGGGGAAAATCTACCTGAAAAACGACGCCGTCAAGGCCGCCATCACGGTCAAGGCCGATAACCTGACCAAGAAGGAATGCATCGAAGTGGTCGATGCCATCCTGGGCATGAACAACATTGCGCTGGTTCCCATGGGCGAAAAATTCATCAAGGTCGTCCAATCCACCGCCCCCGACCTCGGCGGGCAGGGTCTTAAAATCAATATGGATCCGGATCAGGAATATGCAGGAACCGACAAGATCGTCACCCAGATCATTCAACTGAAAAACGTCCAGATTCCGGAAGTGCAGACCGCTGTCCAGCATCTGATGCACGCCTACGGAAAAATCCAAACCTTGGAACGCAGCAACAGCCTGATGGTTACTGATACCGAATCGAACATGCTCCGCATCCGCGACCTGATCGAATTCCTCGACCAGGCTTCTGCACGCATCGAGCCTCGCATCTACAACATCCGGTACGCAAACGCCGTCGACATCGCCGCCAAGCTCAACGAAATCATTACCATGGCACAAGGTGACCAAAAAGCAACCGGCGCCCCGGTCGGAGTCCCAGGTATCCGCACGCCTCCCGGTGTTATCCGCGCCCGAGCCGCCCAAGGTGAAGAGGCAGCCCCTACCCAAGCCACCATTTCGAAAACCGAAGGCAGCAATACCGTAATCATTCAAGGGAGTGTCAAGGTCATGGCCGACGAACGGACCAATATTGTGCTGATCTTCTCCCAAAAGGAAAACTTCGACTTCTTCGACAACATCATCAAGGTGCTCGATGTCGAAGTGGATCCGGCGGTCACCTTCGAGGTGGTCAACCTTGAATATGCCGATGCCGAGGAACTTGCCTCGACCCTGAACGACCTTGTTGGCGCGGCAACGGGTTCGAGAAGCTCATCCTCGACAGGAGGAAGTACTACCGGGGCATCCTCCAGTAGTCGAAGCAAAACGTCCAGCAACAGCCGAAGCAAAACGAGTAGCAGTAGTCAACGTAACAACTCCACGCAGCAGAACACCGGCTCGGCACAAATGGTCGCACCGAAAACCGAAGGCGATGCAACGGCAACCCCCATCGAAAACCTTAGCCGACTTTCCGAGGACACCAAGATTCTCGCCGACAAGCGTTCCAACGCCATCCTGCTGATGGGACAAAAGGCCGATATCGCCGCCATCAAAAATGTCATTGCCCAACTCGATGTCATGCTCGAACAGGTCATGATCGAAGCCGCCATCTTCGAAATCGGACTCTCCGATTCGCTTAAGCATGGCATTGACTGGCTTTATAAAAGCCAGGATGGGAACAAGGCAGGAGCTTGGGCGAATGGCTCTTCACTTTCGACAAACACCATTGGGAGTCTCGCTGGTGGCGCGCTTTCCTACTATCAAAACCTCACCGGCATCGACACCAAGCTGGCCATCAACCTTGCCGCCACCGACAATAATGCCCGGCTTCTGGCAACACCCGTCATCATGACCACCGACAACACAGAGGCCAGGCTCAGCATTGGCGAGCAGCGCCCCGTCGTAACGTCAACGGACTCGTTTGCCAACAGCTCCGGAACCCAGCGCTCCAATTACGAGTACAAGGATATCGGTATCCAGCTCACGATCACTCCGCGCATTAATCCACAACGCTTCGTTGTGATGGAACTGGTACAAACAGCGGACCAGCTCGGTGGCAACGTCAGCATCGACGGGAACGATGTGCCAATCATCCTGAACCGGGAATTCGAGGCATCCATCGCCGTCCCGGATAGAGGAACTGTTGCATTGGGCGGACTTATCTCCTCCGAGTGGAGCGATGACGTGACAAAGATTCCGATTCTGGGCGACATTCCTCTGCTAGGCCGCTATCTCTTCAGTTCCGTCAAGAAAACGGAATCACGGCGGGAACTCATTGTCCTGATGACGCCCTACGTACTCAACAATCCGATGGAAACGGAGCGAGAAACCGCACGTCTCTACAAGGCAACCGATATTACATCGGCCGACTGGACCGCAAAGGGGTGGTCGGACAGCAAGCTTCAGTTCATCCCGGATCCCGAAGAACCTGCGCCAGAGCAATAGGCATCCCCTCCGATGCGGCACGTCCACTTCATTGGCATAGGCGGGGTCGGAATGAACGGTCTTGCCCAGCTGGCGGTTCGTTCGGGTTATTCGGCATCCGGCTCCGACCGCGCCTACGACTCCGGTTCCGAGCTTTTCCAATCTTTGGAAAAGGTCGGAATTCGTATGTTTCCGCAGGATGGAAGCGGAATCACCGCCGAAACAAGCCAAGTGGTCTACAGCACCGCCATAGAATCCAATAATCCGGACCTGCAACAATCCAACTCGCTCAGGATTCCCCTGCTGCATCGCGCCGAATTCCTTAAGGAACTCATCGGCGATGACGAACTCATCGCCGTGGCTGGCACTGCAGGGAAAACCACCACGACCGGCCTGCTCGGATGGATTTTCCAATGTTTGGGAAAAGATCCCTCCGTCTACAACGGTGCCGCAGTGCTGAACTGGAAACAGTTTCCAAACATTGGAAATGTCCGCAAAGGTGCTTCCAGCCTCTGGATCATCGAAGCCGACGAGTCCGATAGATCGTTCCTTAACTTCCACCCCACCCACTCCGTCATTACCAATATTTCAAAAGACCACTACGAACTCGACGAACTCCACCGCATGTTCGACCAGTTTCGAAAACAAACATCCGGCGTTATCGTAGATGGAGCATCCTTGCTCCATCAGGGTGGGCATCCAAACTCATTTATTTTCAACGACGTTGAAATCACCGTTCCTATGCTTGGCAAACACAACGTTGAAAATGCACTGTGCGCCGTCCGGCTCTGCGATGCGCTTGGACTTGACCTGCTCCGCGTCCGCGACGCCATTGCACAATTCGGAGGAATTGAACGGCGGCTGGAGGTAGCAGGAACGATTGAAGGCATCACAGTTATCGACGACTATGCCCACAACGCCGCCAAGATTGCAGCCGCGCTTGCGGCCGTTGAAGAAATGGCCAACCGCGTGCACTCCTATTGGCGCCCCCACGGCTTCACCCCGCTGTTCCAAGGCATTGAAGATTTAACGTCCGTCTTTTCCAACCACTGGAAAAAAAACGGAGGATCGGTTCTTATTCTTCCGGTCTACTATGCCGGCGGCACGGTGGAAAAGAAAACGACTTCGGCGGATCTGGTGGCGCAACTCAATTCGGCTGGCGTACCGGCGGTGCTTGTGCCAGATTACGCGGCCTTGCAAAGCGAACTGGAGCAGCGTGCCGAAGCGGGCGACGCCATCCTCGGGATGGGCGCGCGCGATCCCGAACTGCCGCTGTTCGCCAAAAAACTGGTGGCTGAATGGAAAACGACCCGATAATCGAGAGTCCGCAGAATCCCCGCGTCAAGGCAGCGGTAAAGCTGCGCAAAAGCAAGGCCCGGAAGGAAACCCGGCAGACGTTGGTGGAAGGCTTCCGAGAAATCCAACGCGCAACCGAAAGCGGATGGGGATTTTTCGAACTCTATTATTGCCCGGAGCTGTATCTCGACCACGATGCCACCGCACTGGTCTTGTCTATACGGAATGGAGGAACACCGGTGTTCCAATGCTCGGAAGCCGCCTTCCGAAAAATGTCGTACCGCGATACCCCGGATGGCCTGCTGGCGCTTTCACCCCTGGTCGGAAAAACACTCGCCGAACTTGTACTGCCGGAAAATCCGCTGTTGCTGATCGCCGTTGAACTCGAAAAGCCAGGAAACTTGGGAACCATCCTGCGCACCGCCGACGCCACCGGGGTCGATGCCGTCATCGTTTGCGACCACAAAACCGACCTAAACAACCCGAATGTCATCCGAGCCAGCATCGGTACGGTCTTTTTTATGCCGATTGCCGAGGCTACAACCGAGGAAACCCTCCAATGGCTGGAAAATCAACGAATCCAGTCGTTGGCCGCCGTTCCGGGAGAGAAGCAGGAATATACCCAGGTTGACATGCGCGGAGGAACCGCCATCGTCGTTGGATCGGAAGACGAGGGCCTCACCCAAACATGGATGGATGGCTCATCGGAACAGGTTTCCATCCCCATGCTTGGGAAAAACGACTCCCTGAATGTTTCTACGGCCGCGGCCGTTTTGCTCTACGAGGCGATTCGCCAACGCCGCAAATTAGCCTAAAAAAGGCTTCAATCGCCTGTTTTCTGTATTTTTGAGTCGAACAGAACAAATATAACTCAACGCAATGCCGAAAATCATGTCATACCGACGAAAGAGTTGGCGATCAACTGTCATGCAGATAAGTGTTTATTCCTGTTAGTTTACTCTTTTCAAAACGAAAAGTGAGATGTACATTACAGGCAACGAAGGGAGGAAGATTATGGCTACAAACCCAGCAGGAAAAGGAACAAAGACGATCGGCATCAACATGAAAATGGAAATGGCGAAAGATCTGGAAAAGCGCGCATTGTCAATGCAGCTCTCAACGGGAGCCTATTGCAAGATCATCCTTGGCGAATGGCTGAAGTCGGGAAAGAAGCTCAAGCTTCAAGAAGACTAGCTCCTTCCAGGAATGTTAAAAACCGTTCTCCGGCAAATGTGTTGGAGGACGGTTTTTTTGTTTTTGGCGAAGATCCCTTCCTATGACATGCTGTCGTGATGATCCATCAGAAGTCTATTGCCATTATCGGAACTGGAGCAGTCGGCGGCTACTATGGAGGCCTGCTGCAACAAGCCGGCTACAACCTGCACTTCCTGCTGCATGGCGACTACGAACACGTACGCCAAAATGGCCTCATTGTCGAATCTCCACACGGCAACTTTCGGCTGCCGAAAGTAAATGCCTACAACCGCCCCGAAGACATGCCCCGCTGTGATCTCGTCGTGGTTGCGCTCAAAACCACAGCCAACCATCTCTTATCCGGCATCCTGCCGCATGTCCTCAAGGAAGATGGATGCGTACTCACGCTACAAAATGGCTTGGGCAGCGAAAAAGAAATCGCGGACTTGGTCGGAGCCTCCAGAGTAGTCGGTGGTCTCTGCTTCCTCTGTTCGAACAAGATCGCGCCAGGCCACATCCGGCATATCGACTATGGACTGGTCACGCTCGGGGAATATCGTGCGGACGGAAGGCCTGGCGGAATCACAACGCGGCTTGAACAGCTAGGAATCGACCTGCGTTCCGCTGGTATTTCCATCAAACTGGTCGAGGATCTTCCCCTCGGGCGCTGGAAGAAACTGGTCTGGAATATTCCGTTCAACGGACTTTCCGTCGCCGAAAACCGTCTAACCGATGCATTGATGGCCGACCCGGAAATGCGGATCCGTTGCAAAACCATGATGCACGAAGTCGCCGCCGCATCCGCGGCATGCGCCCGTCCGATCGAAGAAAGCTTTGTGACCAAAATGCTGGCCGATACCGAAAACATGGCTCCCTATGCACCCAGCATGAAGCTCGATTACGACCGTGGAAAACCGATGGAAATCGAGAGCATCTACGGCAATCCGCTACGCGCCGCCCAGTCGGCGGGAGTCGCGATGCCCGAAACCGAACGGCTATACCTGCAACTGCTCGCGATGAATTCACATATTTAGACTGGGTTGCAATTACAGTCAAAATCATGGATAAACACGCGCTTGATCCAACAGGAAGCACATCCATGATAAATCTCGACTATACCAACCACCGCGTCATCGACGTTCGGGTGATGAACGAAGAGTTATTCGAACTGGTGCTTGAACGCAACAAACTCGCGTTCATCCCCGGAGACTGCGCGGCAGTCTATACAGACGACGGACGATCACGCCCCTACAGCATTGCCTCCGGCTCGAACGAGAATGAACTCCGGTTCGTTATCCGCAAAATGAACGGCGGCGAAGTTTCCCCGTGGCTGATGGGCCGCCGCTCCGGCGATTCCATCCGTATCACGCCTCCCTTCGGATGGTTCCGGCCGGGGCAGGAAATCGGCGAAGCCCCCTTCGTCTTCATTGCCACCGGAACCGGTATTGCGCCGTTTCTATCCTATCGGGCAACCTTTGACAAACCACCCGTCCATTGCCTCTACGGTGTGCGGCGCGAATCCGATGCCATCGGATTTTCCAAACTCAGGAACTGGTGCCCCATCCGCCTCGCCGTCTCGCGCGAACAAACCTCGGACCACCACCATGGCCGCGTAACCGATCTGCTCAACACCCTATCGTTGACTCCTGGAACCCACTACTATTGCTGCGGACTCGAAAGCATGATCAACGAGGTTGGCGAATGGCTTCGGCAAAACGGCGTTCCACTCATGAACATTCATCGCGAGGTATTCTTCCATGGCTAAACCCATTGTTGTATGTGCACTCTACAAATTCGCCGTATTGGACGACTATGAATCGAAACGCCAGCCGCTGCTCGACTTCATGCAGCAGCTCGGAATGCGCGGAACCCTGCTTTTGGCCGGCGAAGGCATCAATGGAACGGTTGCCGGATCGCGCGAAGCGGTGGATCAACTTCTTGAATACCTTCGCTCCGATCCGCGACTGGCGGAACTGACCCACAAGGAATCGTTTGAAGAAACCAACCCCTTCTATCGCGCTAAAGTGAGGCTTAAGAAAGAGATCGTGACCATGGGCATCGCAGGGATTGATCCGCAGCGCAGCGTCGGAACCTACGTCGATCCCAAGGATTGGAACGCCTTGATCAGCGATCCGGAAACGCTGCTGATCGATACGCGTAACGACTATGAAATCAGCATCGGCACCTTCAAAAACGCGATCAACCCAAAGACCGGATCGTTCCGCGAATTTCCGGAATACGTCGAACAAAATCTCGATCCGGCCAAACATCGGAAAGTCGCGATGTTCTGCACCGGCGGCATCCGGTGCGAAAAATCAACCGCCTACCTCAAGGAACAGGGATTCGACGAAGTCTACCATCTCAAAGGCGGCATCCTGAAATATCTGGAAGAAGTGCCGGAGCAAGAGTCGCTGTGGGAGGGTGAATGCTTTGTGTTCGACAACCGGGTGGCGGTCGACCACCGGCTGGCCAAGGGCCGGTACGACATGTGCCACGCCTGCCGCATGCCTATTTCCGAAACCGACAAAGCACATGAACACTACGAAGCAGGCGTCAGCTGTCCGCATTGTTTCGGCAAACATTCGCCTGATCGGGAAGCCCGCTTCCAGGAACGCGAACGCCAGATCCAACTTGCCCGCAAGCGCGGCGAAGAGCACATCGGTAAAACACAGCAAAAGCGCTAGAGCATATTCGTTTTAATTTGACGCATACTATTATTCTGTCATGATTCATTCATGACAACGCGATCATACGGTGTACAGCTACGAGAAAGGATCGTGGCCGCCCGTGAGGACGGACACAGCGCCCGCGAGGTCG
>JAIPJC010000049.1 GCA_021734345.1 Kiritimatiellales bacterium
CCGGTTCCTTGCGTGCGCCGTCATTCCTTCGCAACGCGGCAAGATGCCGCGTCTACATTACAGCACGCCCGCCGATTCCATGGACGCGCGCAAAACCTTCTTCTTGGCATCATCCATCGAACACATTGGCAGACGGTAGACTTCCTCGATCAGGCCCTTCATCGCCATCGCTGCCTTGACCGGAATCGGATTGGTGTCGATGAACAGGTCGCCAAACAACTTGTGGTACTTCAGATGAAGCGCGCGCGCGGTTTCAAAATCTCCAAACAGGGCCGCACGGATCAATGCCACTACTTCTGCCGGAATGAGATTCGATGCCACGGAAATTAGGCCGCAAGCACCGACCGAAATCATCGGCAGCGCCAGCGAGTCGTCGCCCGACAGCACCTCGATATCACAGAGGCTCTTGATCGCGCTAACGCGGTCAACGGATCCGCCAGCTTCCTTGATAGAAACGATGTGTGGGTGCTTCGCCAGTTCGGCGACCACCTCCAGCGGGATTTCGCGCGCAGAGCGCCCGGGGACATTATAGAGCACCACCGGCACGCCGAGATCGGCGACGGCGGAAAAGTGTTGAATCAAACCCGAGTTGTTGGGCTTGTTGTAGTACGGCGTCACCTGCAACGTTCCATCGACCCCGAACGCCTTGCTGGCTTCAGTCAGTTCGATCGCTTCGGCGGTCGAGTTTGCCCCGGTTCCGGCAATAATCTTGCAGCGGCCGGCCGCCTTCGCGGCATCCGTCTCGATCACCTTCAAATGCTCGCTGGTCCGCAGGGTCGGCGACTCGCCGGTCGTTCCAACCGGAACGATTCCGTCCACGCCGGCGGCGATCTGCATCTCGACCAGCGCTTCCAAAGTCTGGAAGTCCACGGCCCCATTCGTAGTGAACGGCGTGACGATTGCTGTGTAAACACCACTAAAATACATATTCATCTCCAATTGTAGACGAGGCTTCCAGCCTCGTTGCGCTCGCAGGCCCCCGAGCACACGAACTCTTCTTTCGCAACGCGGCTGGAAGCCACGTCTACGTTCTTATACCTCGAAACCCTTTAACCCGTCAAAGTCCAGCGTTGCGAAATAATCCTCAATGGTTTCGGCGCGGCGGATCTGGACGACTTCGCCGTCCTCGCGGAGCAACAGCTCGGCCGAGCGCAGCTTGGCGTTGTAGTTGAAACCCATCGAATGGCCGTGCGCTCCGGCGTCGTGGATCACCACGAGGTCGCCGATCTCCACCTGCGGAATCGCACGGTCGATGGCGAACTTGTCGTTGTTTTCGCAGAGCGATCCGGTGACGTCGCACACCAGATCCAGCGGAGCGTTTTCCTTGCCCGGCACGGTGATGTGGTGGTACGCGCCGTACATGCCCGGCCGCATAAGGTTGGCCATGCAGGCATCGAGCCCGACATACTGCTTGTAGGTGTGCTTCTTGTGCAGCACGCGGCTGACAAGATAGCCGAACGGCCCGGTCACCATGCGCCCACACTCGAGACGGATATCCAGCGGCTTGATTCCCTTGCCGACAATCAACTCCTCGTAGAGCTTACGAATCCCTTCGCCAACCGCGTCGAGATCGACGGCCTCCTGCTCCGGCCGGTACGGAATACCGATGCCGCCGCCGAGGTTCACAAATTCGAATTCGATGCCCAGTTCGGCGGAGAGCTCGCCGACCAAATCGAACAGCAGCTTGGCGGTGTCGATGAAATAGGCGCCGTCGAGCTCATTCGATGCCACCATCGTATGCAGGCCAAAGCGCTTCACGCCCTTGTCGCGCAGGATGCGATAGCCTTCGAAAAGTTGCGGGCGGGTGAAACCATACTTCGCCTCTTCCGGATGGCCGATGATCGCGTTGCCGCCCTTGAGCGGACCCGGGTTGTAGCGGCAGCAAACCAGCTCCGGCAGACCAACATGGTCTTCCAGATATTGTATGTGCGTAATGTCGTCAAGATTGATGATGGCACCTAGCTCCCGAGCCTTGGCGAATTCATAGACCGGGGTGTCGTTGGAGGTGAAGATAATGTTTTCACCCACCACGCCGACCTGCTCCGACAGCAGCAATTCGCCATAGGAAGAGCAGTCCGCGCCGAAGCCTTCCGACTTCAGGATCTTCATCAGATACGGGTTAGGCGCGGCCTTCACCGCAAAGTATTCCTTGAAGCCCGGATTCCACGCAAACGCCGCCTTCAACCGCCGGGCGTTTTCACGAATCCCCTTTTCGTCATACAGGTGGAACGGCGTCGGAAAACGCTGCGTCAGCGCCTCCAACTGCTCCCGGTTCAATGGACATTTCTTTTCTGACATCTTGCACTTCTCCTAAAAATGAATGGGCGGACTATACACGAAACCCCTGCGTTTCCAATGTTTGGAATAAACAAAAAGGGTTTTCCCAAGCAATGGGAAAACCCTTTCCGATGCGAGGGAATACCAACTATACCTTGTTTTTCGCCTTCATCGTGGCGCCGACGCGCAGGCGCAGGGCGTTGAGCTTGATGAATCCGGTGGCGTCGGACTGGCCGTAGCCGCCGGCTTCATCGAAGCTGACGATCTTGGGGTTGTAGAGCGAATACGGCGAACGACGTCCGCACACATGCACCCCGCCCTTGAACAGCTTGACGCGCACATCGCCGGTGGCATGTTCCTGGCTCTGGAGAATGGCGGCCTGAAGCATTTCGCGCTCGGGGGCAAACCAGTAGCCGTTGTAGACGAGCTCGGCATATTTCGGGATGAACGAGTCGCGCAGGTGCATGACTTCGCGGTCCATGGTGATGGATTCGATGGCGCGGTGCGCGTGGTGGAGGATGGTGCCGCCGGGGGTTTCGTAGACGCCGCGATCCTTCATGCCGGTGTAGCGGTTTTCGACGATGTCGATGCGGCCGACGCCGTGCTCGCAACCGATGGCGTTGAGTTTCTTGATCAGCGATGCGGGGCTAAGTTTTTCGCCGTTGACGGAAACCGGGATGCCTTTTTCAAAGCCGATCTCGACATATTCAGGCGTGTCCTTGGCCTGGCTGAGCGGCTTGGTCATGCACCACATGTTTTCGTCGGGCTCGTTCCACGGATCTTCGAGGATGCCGCCTTCGAAGCTGATATGGAGCATGTTGCGGTCCATGGAGTACGGCTTGGAGGCGGAGACGGAACAGGGAATGTTCCGCTCTTGAAGGTATTTGATCATGTCGGGACGGCCCTTGAAGGGGAAGTCGGCGGGCATGCGCCACGGGGCGATGACCTTGATGTCGGGCTTGAGCGCGTAGGCGGTGAGCTCGAAGCGGACCTGGTCGTTGCCCTTGCCGGTGGCGCCGTGGCAGATGGCTTCCGCGCCTTCGGCGATGGCGATGTCGACCATGCGCTTGGCGATGAGCGGGCGGGCGATGGAGGTACCGAGCAGGTAGGTGCCTTCGTAGATGGCGTTGGCCTGCATCATCGGGAAAATGTAGTCCTTGGCGAACGTTTCTTCGACGTTGTCGACATAGCATTTGACCGCGCCATGCTTGAGCGCCTTGGCTTCGAGGCCGTCGAGTTCTTCCGCTTGCCCGACATTCGCACAGTAGCAAATTACTTGGGCATTGTATTTTTCCTGCAACCAGGTCAGCAGCACGGTGGTATCGAGACCGCCGGAATAAGCGAGTACAACCTTCATATCCAAAATCCTTTCCTTGAAATTAACCAGACCGCGCTTTCTACCCGCATTCGCCTCGCCAATCAACAACGATTGGAAACCAAAACCCTATGCCTTGGCCAGGCGGGCAACTAGATCGTCGACCAACGGCGCGAGCTTCTCCATCATTCCACCGAATACTTCCGCCTGGTTTCCGGTCACCGCTTCCGGGAGGTTCAACAGCACCAAGCTGGAGCCCAGCATCGCATTGAGGTTGCCGAGTTCCATGAATGCGGGATGCTTCCGGCCCGCCTTGCCGCCCCCTTTTGCCTCGAACTGGCGCAAGGCGGCCAGGCATTTGTCGTTGAGGGCAATCATGTCCGAACGGATCGATCCACAGGCGTCTTTTTTCAGTGAATATTCCTCACGGACATCGTCCCACAGATCGCACCATAAGTCGTGGAACAGCTCCTGGTCCTCGGCCGAACGGAAGAATAGTGCGCGCCCGCCTGTTATCTGGGCCAACACCCAGTCAGGACTGTTCTTGCCATGGAACAGGGCGTTGCGCATGTAGGCCTCGGCCTCGCCTTCGCTGATGGAAAGCCCCAGCTCCTGGAAAAAGGCATCCAGCTCCGAATCGGACTCCGGCAGCATGGTGAAATCCTCCAAGGCTTCATCGGAAGGCTCCTCGCCCGCGTCCCAGAAGAGCCCGCGGTCGCCGACCAGCTTGACGGCGAGTCCCTTTTGCAGATTGAAAAATGCGGCGATGGATAGCGGCGGGTCTTTCATGAGCGACTCGCACTCGGCCGATTCCTCGGCCAAATGCATCATATAGGCGAGCTGTTCATAGCAATCCCCATCGGTTCCCAGCTCATCTTTGGATTCCTCGAAGGCATCGCGCATGGCCTCCGTCCATTTCCGAACGGAACCCATGTTGGCGATTTCCTTGCGGGCCGGTGCGTGCTCCACTGAAAACACCCCCTGCAACCAATCGATCACGGTGAGCATCAGCGAGTCGCCAGCCTGGAATCCGCATTGGGCAAAGAAGTCCCGCAGGTCGAATACCGTCACCGCCACTTCGCCGGCATAAGGCGGCTTCAGCCGATCCGTGTTGTCCTTGTCGTCAAGAACCAGATATTCCACCGACTGGGTCGATCCGAAAAAGTGGAGACAGGCCATCACCAACGAGGTCGGCAGCGATTCCTTGCGAGTATGGAGCGCGGAACCGTCCGGCAGCACCAGCCATGCATCCGCCGGGAAGACCTCGCGCGTCATAAACGGAAACAACCGATGCCCCGGCACAATGTAGCCGCCATCGACCTCATCCTTCACCGGCGTGATCCGGAACTGCGCCGCCTGGAAAAACACGCGGCGCGGCACAAAAATCTCCTTCATCGGATCCTTCCAGGATTCGAAGAGGTAGTCGGAGGTCGCGGCAAAGTCGTACAAGGCATCCTCATCAACCTTGCCGACTTCGCGCCGCACATAGGAGACCAGCTCCTTGAACGGGAAACAGGCATTCTGCGTCCGCCCGAAATTGTCGACCAACTCAGGCAGTTCATCCTTCTTCATGGTTAAGCTCCATGAGTTGGATCAAAAGGGGATGTCGTCTTCGAACTCGTCGAAGTCGGCCGGGACATCCTTGTCGGATACGGGCGGCTTGCCAGCAGCGGCAGGAGCCGCTGCACCTGCTCCGGCCTGGATTTTCCAGCCCTGCAGATTGTTGAAATAGCGTCCGTTGTATTCGCGCCCGCGGATGTCGAACGTGACGGTAACCTCCTGCCCGACCTCCAAGGCATCGAGCAAGCTCACCTTGTCCTGGACAAATTCCAGATTGATTTCCTGTGGATATTTTCCGTCTTCAACGGTAACCACCATTTCGCGCTTGGTGAATCCACTGCCAAACGTCTGCGCGTCCTGGATCAGCTTTACTTTTCCGGTCAATTCGTATGCCATTTTCAGTCTCCTTCTCGTGTTAAATCAATTGCCATCCCTGCGATCTGCCCGGTATTCCGTTTCCTTTTCGGCCACCATGCTCCGGGCCTGGCCAAACGCACTGATGGTCCCAGAATACAAGTCCTCGATAGGAAAGCACATATCGTAGTCGTTCCAAACCAAATTTCCAAAACGAATGGAAAATGTTTTGAACATTTCAACGTTCATATACTTCCTGATATCCGGTTGCACGGATTCGGAAAGGAATGGTTCAAAATCCACCGTCCTTGAAAGTCCGTCGCTAAACACTATTTCGAGAACGTAGCCAGAAAGCCAATGCGCCCCTGTCACATCTACCGGAATTCCTTCCTGCAACTTCATGTGAGCCTCCGGTTTATCATCTCAGGCTGAATCGTCTTGTGCATGACAAAATAGTCTACCCACTTCCGTACAATGTCGGCGGAGTATTTCTCAACCAAAATCCTAAAATCCCTCAGTTGAGCATTCCCCAGAGCTTGACGGCCTTTCACGGAATGGAAATGGATATCAACCACCTTTCCATCCACAACAATCAAGTCCGCCCGGCACTCCCTCCCTTGGTATAGCCCATGTACATGAATCGGCTCATGTTCATTGGAGTAGAAGAGCACAACCAATCCGAAATATTCATACAACTTTGGCATCGTATCAGCGGATCCCGCACCGGCAGGGGTTAGGCGACAGGCCTGCCATTTCCGCGTGGAGTTCATCGCACGCTTCACCCATCCATTTCAAGGCCTGGTCGATCTCCTCCTGCGACACATTGAGCGGAGGCAGCAATCGGAGGACATTACCTGCGGTGGCCAAGGAGAGCATACCTTTTCCCAACAGCTTTTTCTGCAACGGCAACGCGGGTACATCCAAGACCAGCCCCAGCAGCAAGCCCAGCCCCCGAACCTGTGCAATCCACTGCTTATGCTTCAGTGCAATATCGCACAGCCCTTCAACAAAATACGCTCCCATCATCATCGTATTGGCGAGCAGATCCTCTTCTTCTATCACCTCGATTACCGACAGTGCGGCGGCGCACGCCAACGGGGTACCGCCAAACGTCGTTGCGTGGTGCCCAACCTGGAAAATGTCCGCCAGTTTTTGGCCGGCAACAATCGCACCGATCGGAAAGCCGTTGCCGAGCCCTTTCGCCAGCGAGAAGGCATCGGGCTGGGCATCGTAGTTCTGGAAGCCGAACCATTTTCCGGTTCGTCCCATGCCGCACTGCACTTCGTCGCACAGCAGCAGGATGCCTTTTTCGTCGCACAGCTTCCGCAGGCTGGAAAAGAATTCCGGTTCAGCGGGAATCACTCCGCCCTCGCCCTGTAGCGCCTCGACCAGCACGGCCGCAGTCTTGGATGAAATGGCATCGTCGATCGACTGGAGATTGTTGAACGTGGCATAGACAAAACCTTCCGGCAACGGACCGAATCCCTTTTGAACCTTGTCCTGCCCGGTCGCGGTCAGTGTGGCCAGCGTCCGACCATGAAAAGACTGCCGCATGGTGACGATTTCGTATTTACCTTTGTCACTACCCCACAGCCGCGCCAGCTTGATCAGCCCTTCGTTGGCCTCGGCGCCCGAATTGCAGAAAAAGCATTTGGCCCCCGGCAGGCCGGAGAGTTCCGAAAGAGCCTTGGCCAGCCGCGGTTGCTGCTCGTTGTAGAACAGGTTCGAAACATGCACCAGCTTCTCGACCTGATCCTGCACCGCCCGAACCATCTTCGGGTGGCAGTGGCCAATGTTGGTAACAGCGATGCCCGACACGAAGTCGAGGTATTCGTTCCCCTCCGCATCCCACACACTGGTTCCGGAGCCTTCGACGAGGGCAACGGCCGGCGCATAGGTCGGGATCAGGTAGTTTTTCTGCAAATCAGCGATCTCTTTTGTGTTCATTTTTCTATTCCGTAATTTCCGTTCCAACACCCTCGGTCGTGAACAGCTCCAGCAGGAGCGAGTGCGGCATCGAGGAATCAATGATGTGGGCTTTCTTGATGCCCGCCTTCACCGCGCCAACCATGCCCTTGATCTTCGGCAGCATGCCGCCCGAAATCACCCCGCGTTCAATCAGCTCGTCCACCGCACCCAAACGGAGCGATGAGATCAGCGAGCTACGGTCTTCCGGGTTGCGCAAAAGCCCCGGCACGTCCGTCAGGAAAACCAATTTCCGGGCATTCAGCGCGCAGGCGATCGCGGTAGCCGCATCGTCGGCATTGATATTGTATAGATGGCCTTCCGGTCCTTTTCCCAGCGGCGTGATGACCGGCACAATGTCCGAACGCAAGTAGGCCTGGATCGGCTCGACATCAACCGAGATGACCTTGCCGACATAGCCCCAGTCGATGGGTGCCTGGGTTTCGGGATCCATTCCTGTCTTTTTTTCAACGCGTAGAATATCTTCACCGTGGATGCCGCGCGCCTTGCCATGGAACTGCTGGACAATTTCGACCAAATGCGGATTAACCTCGTGGTTCAAAACCCGCTCCACCACGCACATGGTCGCCTCGTCCGAAACCCGCAGACCCTGCACAAAGTTGGGCGCGATGTTGGACTCCTTCATCGCCTTGGAAATCGCCTTGCCACCGCCATGCACCACCACCGGGCGCAAGCCGACGCACTCCATGAACGCAATATCCTGCAGGATGCGGCTGTAGCCATCTTTGTTTTCCATGATGCTTCCGCCAAACTTGACCACCACGGTCTCGCCGCGGAACTGCTGGATAAATGGTAGGGCCTCGGTCAGCGCCGCCGCCTTTTCAATAAACTTGTCCATCAAATCATCCCCCGTTCTTCAACTTCGCCCAAACCCGGTTGCAATCGGTCGGTTACGTTACATTGATCCGCACATACTCCTCGGTGCAGTTGCAGGTATAAACCGTGGCCGTCCCCTCCCCGAGATGCAGGTCGATGTTTATAGCAAAATCGGTTTGGGAAACCACCTTAATCAGATCCTCTTGCGGAATGTCCGTCCGCATTCCGTTGGCCACCACCTGCCGGTCGTCGTAGTGGATGGAAACTTGCTCCTCGAGCACCTTCGCCTTGGAGTAGCCGATGGCATCCATGATCCGGCCCCAGTTGGGATAGGTTCCCGCCCAGGCCGTCTTGTTAAGCATCGAGTTGGCGACGGACCGGGCGGCAAGGTTGGCCTCGTCGTCGGAACGGGCCCCGGCCACGTTGACGGTCACGAACTTGTCCGCACCTTCGCCATCGTGGACGATCATCATCGCCAGCTCAAAGCAGACCTTTTCCAAGGCCATGGAAAACGGTTTCCAGTCCTTGGAGCTTTCGCCGAGCGGAAGATTGCCCGCCGCGCCATTGGCGAGCGCGAGTACGGTATCGTTCGTGCTCTGGTCGCCATCGACCGAGATCCGGTTAAAGCTGGCATCGACGGCCTTTTTCAAGGCGGACTGGAATGCGTGCTGTTCAACGGCGGCATCGGTGGCGATGAACGAAAGCATGGTAGCCATGTTCGGTTCGATCATGCCTGCACCCTTGGCAAAGCCAACAATCCGAACTGCTTTCCCATCCACCGTGATTTCAGCAACGGAAACCTTTGGGCGGGTATCGGTGGTCATCATCGCTTCGGCGGTTTCCTTTACGTTCCCTCCCTGCGCGGCGGCAACCAGCGTTCCAATGCCGGGAACAATCTTATCGAGCGGCAACTGCGGACCGATCCGACCGGTTGAGCAGATGAAAACCTCCTGCGGCTCGCAACCGATGATCGCGGCGGCCTCGGCGGCCATGGCACGCGCGGCCACGATTCCTTCCGAACCGGTACAGGCGTTGGCAATGCCGCTGTTCATCACAATGGCGTGTGCCACCCCGTGCGCCAAGTGTTCCCGGCACACCTTGACCGGGGCGGCGCACACCTGGTTTTGGGTAAACACGGCGGGGGAAGCCGCCGGGACGTCGGAGATAATCAACGCCATATCCTTGACGCCGCCGGACTTGATCCCCGCGGCGATCCCTGCACATTTGAAGCCTTTAGGCATCTGTAGATTTGAATACATGGGTTTGTCCTTTTTTTACACTTCACAACGGTGGAGTCGAAATGAGAGATGGCGATTAAAACGATTTTCAAAAAATTGGAAACAAAAAAAGCCCCCCGGCACGGGAGGCTTTTGCAACGGAGTTCCCAGCGATCAACGCTTGGAGAACTGGAACCGTTTGCGGGCACCCGGCTGACCCGGCTTTTTACGCTCTTTAACGCGGGCATCGCGAGTAAGGAAGCCGGCCTTCTTCAGGACGTCCCTCAACTCTTCATCGGAACCGGCGAGCACGCGGGATACGGCATGAACAAACGCGCCGCACTGACCCGATTTTCCGCCGCCCTTTACGGTAGCAAAAACGTCGAACTTGCCTTCCACCCCAGCCGTGATGAACGGCTTCTTGAGCAGTTCCTGCTGCATTGCGGTTTGAAAATATTTATTGACTTCCAAGCCGTTGACGGTGATTGCGCCGGAACCTGCAGTGACGCGTACACGCGCGATCGAGGATTTCCGCCGGCCAGTTGCTGCCATTTCCAAAGTATCTTTTTTAGCCATGATGATTTTCCTGCTTATCCTTTAAATTCCAGCACCTTCACCTGCTGCGCACCATGCGGATGCTCCGAACCGGCATAAACCTTGAGACGTTTGATGGTCTGGCGGCTCAGGCGGTTGGCCGGCAACATGCCCTTGACGGCCTGCATGATGATCCGTTCCGGGTTCTTGGCGCGGATATCCTTCGCCGTGGTTTCGGTCAGGCCACTGGAATAACCCGAGTAGTCCTGGTAGATCTTCTTCTCTTCCTTGTTTCCGGTCAGCTTGATTTTCTCGGCGTTGACCACAACAACAAAGGCACCAGTGTCGACATGCGGCGTATAGGTCGGCTTATCACGGCCACGCAGCGCATCGGCAATGGCCACGGCCAAACGTCCCGCCGGTTTCCCTGCGGCATCAACAACAAACCATTCGCGTACAACATCAGCCTCTTTAGGCACAAAAGTTTTCATGTAAATCGTCCTCTTCGTCTATTCGGGTAAAAGTACAAGGGCGGGAAACTATATTAGGCGAACATGCGTGTCAACTCCTCTGCGCAAGAAGTTTCTTGTTTTTCATCATCCCCTCCCGTGCTATACACGCCCTATGAAACTCGCATTGACCAAACAGCACACGGGACGGCGGCCAACATGGCTGGGCTGGATTCTGATTGCAACCCTTATTACAGCGGTTTTTGCGGGTTGCCTTGCCAATCTCTATGGATTCCTTGCCCCCGACAAACCCCCTCACGAAGGCCTTTTCGTGGTCGAAGGCTGGATCCACGACTTTGCGCTCGATGACGCCGTCCGGATATACCGGGCCGGACATTATTCAAAAATAATCTGCACCGGCGTACCGATCGAAACGGGAAGCTATATCCAAGCCTTCAAGTCGTACCCCGAAATGACCACCGCCCGGCTGATCCACCTAGGGATCAAGCCGTCCGAAATCATTACCGCCATCGGCGAAGACACCAAAAAGGACCGCACCTACGTCGCCGCCACGGCCATGCGGGAAAACCTGATGGCCTACAACATAACCGAAACGAACGTCCACTTGATCACAACCGGACCGCACGGCCGCCGCAGCCGGCTCCTGTTCCAGAAGGCCCTTGGCAAAGACTATAATGTTGGCGTCACCTGCCTTGAAGACTCCGGCTACGACCCCGAACACTGGTATGCCTACAGCCAAGGCGTCCGCGTCGTCCTTGGAGAATTCATCGCCTACACCTACGCCAAATTCTTTTTCTTCCCCTGATCTGTTCCCATGAAACATATGCAAAATGATTTAATGCAAAATGCAGACCAGCATATTGTCCTATCAAATCCCCCATTTTGCATTAAATTATTTTGCGAACCCTCCACGATTGCACTGACTGTATGAGCACCGACACCAACCTCCCGCTATGGATTGCCTTCCTTTCCTTGAACGAACAGGCCACGCGCGACTGGCTGACCGGGCTCTACAACCGCCGCTATTTCGAAGAGACACTTGCCGACCATATCGAAAGCGCTATCCGTTATGGACGCGAACTCAGCCTCGTCCTGTTCGACATCGACCGTTTCAAGCAGATCAACGACACGCACGGCCACGAAGCAGGCGACGACGTGCTACGGAACTTCGCAACCCAGTTAAAAGAGTCCGCCCGGAAGGCCGACATTGTCTGCCGCTTTGGCGGCGACGAATTTGCCGTGATTCTGCCGGAGACGGATCGCGCAAGCGCCGAACGGTTTGTAGAACGCTTTTCCAAAACTCCGGAAATTTCCGCCGCCGCCGGCGTCGCCACCCTGCCCTGCGAAAACCTTCTAGCTGCCGCCGATGCCGACCTGCTGGCTAGAAAAGCAGCATTCCGGCAATAGCCGATCCGACCACCAGCGGGATTGGGTGGAACTTCCATTTTGCGATCAGCACGCAACACACCGCCGTAATCGCCAAGGCCTGCCCGCTTGCAATCGACACCATGCCAATCTGCCACGCCGCCGCCGCGATTAGCCCAACCACCGCCGGTCGCAGCCCCCGGAACATCGCCTGGGCGACGGGGCGTTCGTAGAAGTGGAAGAAGAACAGCGCAAACAACATCATTAAAACCATGCCGGGCAGCGCGACCGCCAGCGTCGCCACCAGCGAGCCGGGCACGCCGCCCACCTGGTAGCCGACAAACGTGGCCATGTTGATGGCGATCGGGCCGGGCGTGCTCTGCGAAATCGCGATCAGGTCGACAAACCGTTCGGGAGCCATCCAGCCGCGCCGTTCGACTTCCTGCTGGAGAAACGAAAGGACGGCATAGCCGCCGCCAAAACTGAACAGCCCGATCGTGAAGAACGAAACAAAGAGTTGCAGCAACGCGCCCACGTCCGCACCTCCCGCTGGAAAAGAAGAAAGCCGAGCAGCGCGCCCATGACGATCACCAACACCGGAGATCCATGCAGCCCCGCAATCGCCAGAAACGATCCAACCGCAATCGCAGCCTTTGTTGGCGTCGTTACGGCCTTCCGACCGACACTCCACACCGCCATCAGCAACATCGCCACCACGGCGGCGCGGATGCCCTTGAAGGCTTTTTGAACCCAGGCGTTGTCCAGATACCCGACAAAAAAGGCCGCGATCAAGAGGATCACGACCAGCGAGGGGGCGGCCATGCCGGCGGCGGCAACGAGCGCACCGGGAATCCCGCGTTTGCGGTAGCCGATCAGCGTCGCGGTGTTCATGGCGATGATGCCGGGGATCGACTGGCCGAGCGCATAGCTGTCGACCAGTTCCTCATCGGAGATCCAAGCCTTGGCATCGACCACCTCGCGCTGGAGCATCGGGAACATGACATACCCGCCGCCGATCGTCACCGCGCTGACCCGGAAAAATACAAAAAAAAGCTCCAACAGCCTCGGTCTATCCGATGTTCCAGCCATTAGAGCCTTTTCAGTTTTTCGTGCCGTCTCAGAAATTCACGCAGGAAGCGTGGAGGGCGTCGATCTTCTTAGCAATCGAGTCAACCAGCGCACAATCGATCTCCTGGCTGATTTTCATCAGGGCCAGGGAGGTTTTGCCGGACGGGTCGTGCGGATTGCGCATGTCGTCGATGTTGATGCCAGCCTCGGCCAGTGCGTTGCCGATCTGGCCGATAACGCCCGGACGATCCTTGTAGATGAAGAGCGCGGCAGCGCCGACGGGCTCGAAGTAGAGCTTGTCGAAGTCGTTGATGCGCGAAATCATCATGTTCCCTTCCGTCACGGTTCCGCGCACGCTGATGCGCTGGAAGTGCGCGGCATCGACGGACGTGGTGACATCGACGGTCATGGAATTTTCGTAGCCCTTGTTGGAATCGGTTTCGCGGTTGAAATATTCCACGCCCATCTCCTTGAGGTATTCCAGCGCCGCGTCGTAGCCCTGCGTGCGGTCGAATTCATCGCTGAGTGCGGCAACGATCTGGACAAGCAGCCAGTCGCCATAGGGCTTGAGGTTGCCGTAGAAGCTTGTTTCGATGAGCTTCATCTTCTTGTTGCCACCAGCGATGCTGCGGCACAGGTGCGCCAGCATGAAGGCGAGTTCGCTATAGGCGCGATCAAGCCCTTCGGGAATGTCGCGGTTGACGACGTAGGAGGCAATGCCCTTGTCGTCGTAGCCGATCAGTTGGGTGGCCGAGCGCGCGGCGGCGTTGTAGTTCGCTTCGTTCGTGCTGGCACCAAGGTGCGGCAGCATGATGTCGGCAATGTCGGCCACGGACTTTTCGCCTTCGGCATCCTTGGCGTAGACATCGTTCAGGAAGCGCAACCCCTTATCGGCCTTGAGCTCGCGCAGGTCGGCTTCGTTGATGATGCCGGACCGGGCGCAGTTGATCAGCGTGGCACCGTTCTTCATGCGGGCCAGCAGCGACTTGTTGATGATGCCGCGGGTTTCTTCGTTTTCCGGCATGTGTAGCGAGACATAGTCGCAACGCTCGAAGACTTCCGGCAGGGAGGCCGATTCGGCACCAAGATCCTTGGCGCGCTCGGCAGAGAGGAATGGATCGTAGGCGAGCACTTTCACGTCGAAGCCGGAGAGCCGCTTGGCCACCAATTGGCCGATCGCGCCGAAGCCGACGATGCCGACGGTTTTGCCGGTGATTTCCTTGCCCATGTATTTGTTCTTTTCCCATTTTCCGACGCGCGTCGTGGCATCGGCCGGAATGATGTGGCGGGCATCGGCAAGCATGAGGGCAACCACTTCTTCGGCGACCGCATTGGCGTTGGCACCGGGCGTGTTCATCACGTCAATGCCCTTGGCGCGCGCATACTTGGTATCGATGGTGTTATAGCCGGCACCGGCGCGGATGATCACCTTGAGCGAAGGCATGGAATCCATGATGGCCGGCGTTACTTTTTCGGACCGGACAATCAGCGCATACGCATTGGGATGCTGGGCAGCCAAGGCGCTGAATTCTGTTGAATAGTCCTGCACAACTTCATATCCACCATGGTTCGTGAGTGTTTCGCGGGCGATCGTATCCAGTTTGGTCGGGATCAGTACCTTCTTCATGCTATCCTCTCGGTTGGGGTTGAAAATTCCGGGTCACACTAAGCACGGTTCCGACGGGAATCAAGCTTTGACAAATCCAATTTTTCTGGGAGAGTCCGTTGCTCAAACTCTGGAACACGATATGAAGCGCATCATCCATCTTATCACCTGTTTTTCCACGGCTTTGCTGATGTCCGGCTGCATGGGGTACCACCTCGGCGGCTCCCGCCCGGCGGGCGTTGAAACGGTCTACATGGCCTCCGTCATCAACGAGACGACCGAGCCAGCCATTGAACTACAGGTGACCGAAGCCTTGCGTGGACGAATCCAATTCGACGGCCGGCTCAAACTGAAGAATGGCCCCGACGCCTCCGACGCCATCATTGAAGTGGCGCTCACCCGCTACACCCTTACCGCAATCGCCTTCCGGAACGATCAAAACCGCACATCAACCGCCGAACAATACCGCATGCGGATCGACGCTGTCTCTACGCTGAAAGACTCCGAAACCGGGGAAATCCTCTCCGAATCCAAGACCTACGGAGAAACCACCTTCGACTTCGAATCCGACCTTACCTCCTCCAAGCGAGATGCCCTGCCTCGCGCGGCCCAGGAGCTCGCCAAGTTCATCGTCGACGACCTGATCGAACGCTGGTAGTTCAAAGTGGGATGGTACTCCGGTGCCGTCTCCTTCCGCACCGCCCCCGTGTGGGACGGAGCTGGAGCTCCATCCTACCTAGGCACAAAAAAAACCCGCTGTTCGGCGGGTTTTCGTATCAGCTTGCCTATCTAAACTAAGCAGCGGCAATCTTGCGCAGGCCATTGGCAGCATTGGTCTTGCGGCGAATAGCGGTATTCTTCTTGATGATTCCGCCCTTGGCAGCCTTGTCGAGCACCGAGCAATAGGTGCGGAAGGCGGTTTCACCGGCTGTGGCATCCTTGGCTTCCAGTGCTTCCATCATCTTGCGCCGCGCGCTTTTGACGAGGGTGCGGATCTGCACGTTGTGGTCGTGGCGCACAATATTTTGACGCATTCTTTTCTTAGCGCTTTTTAGATTCGGCATATCAAATCAACTCCGTTTATTAAAATTAGTTTCCATCCCTTGGAAAAGAAGGAACGGATAATAGCGGGGGCGGATATGAAGTCAACCCGCAAATCCGCCAAATTCACACCCCCTAATGCACGACTCCCCAATGGCTCCGGAACGGCCAGTAAACAAAGAAGGCCGGCCCCAGGAAATCGTCGCGATCCACCCCGCCGAAAAACCGGCCATCCAGGCTATTCTCGGTATTATCCCCCATCATCAGATATTGCGTATCCGTCAGCTGGATAACATCATCCGGGGTGGCAAGCTGCCCTGCATTGGTGTGGCCTTGATAGGTCGGATCCGTAGCGATCTTCGCAAACATCGGAGGCTCCCTCACCACCTGGCCATCCGCCACGATTTCCTTGTTCTGGATTTGGATTTTTTCGCCAGGCAGGCCCACCATGCGCTTGATGTAGAAGGTTTTTTCACGCACTTGCGGATGGACGATGTGCCGGGTGTCGAACACGGCAATATCGCCGCGTTCGGGATGCATGAAATTGTATTTCATCTTGTTGACCAGGATGTGGTCGCCGGCAATGACCCCGCAACCGATGATCACTTCGCCCTGCTTGTAGTAGTGGTTGCGATCCAACCCCCACTGCCGCTCCAGCATGTAGACCGGAACCTTGTGGGACACTCCGCCAATCGTCAGGATGTAGGCATCCCGACCCCGCTCCGCCGACTGGATGGTTCCCGAGGCCTTCGCCCGAACCACTTTGTACGACTCCCCGGTCAACAGCCACTTCACGAACTTCAAGGGTTGGCGGTCGAAGAGTCCGGGCTCGGCCTGCGCCGCGATGGTGATGCCGTTGAGCGTCGGCTGCATGGAACCGGTCGGGATCTTGAACGGCTGGAAGAAAAACGCGCGGATCGCCATGGCGGCCGCCAGCGCAACGATGACAACCTCGACGTTTTCGCGGATGCCGGAATTATTGGCGGAAGGATAGACCGCATCCGCCGCGGCACTCATCCGTTCGACCGCCTTCTCCACATCGCCCTCGCCCGTGCGGCGGATTTCGCGGACAACCGCTTCGGCCTCCTTCAAGGCTGCGATGGCCCTCGGGTCGGCAATATCCTCGCGCATGTGGCGGGCGTGCCGGGCCGCATGCAGGTATTCCTTCAGTTGCTTCCGCAGTTTCCGTTTTTTCAAATAATCAATCATGTTTCCCCTCGGGGAGACTGCGGACTACAGCCTTCCATTACTGAACATTGGTTTTCAGGACGGCGATGAACGCCTCCTGCGGAATATTCACCTTGCCGATCTTCTTGAGCTTCTTTTTGCCTTCCTTCTGCCGTTCGAGCAACTTCCGTTTGCGCGAAATATCGCCGCCGTAGCACTTGGCCGTCACATCCTTGCGGTAGGCGCGGATCGTCTCGCGGGCGATGATCTTGCCGTTGACCGCCGCCTGCAACGCCACGGAAAAGGCCTGGCGCGGAATGACGTCGAGCAGCGACTTGCACATCTGCCGGCCGCGGAACTCGGCCTTGGAACGGTGCAGAATGCATGAAAACGCATCGACGACCTCGCTGTGGATCATGATGTCCATCTTCACGAGATCCGACGGTTGGTAGTCGGAATATTCGTAGTCCATCGAGGCGTAGCCGCGGCTGATGGTTTTGAGCTTGTCGTAGAAATCGATCAGCACCTCGTTCAGCGGCATGTGGCAAGTGAGCATCACGCGGTGCCCATCGATCGAATCGGTTTTGCTGATTTCGCCGCGGCGGTCCATGATCAAGGTCATCATTTCGCCCAGATAGTCGGTCGGGACAATGATCGTGGCAATAATCATCGGCTCCTCGATGTGGTCAATGTTGCTCATGTCGGGCAGCTTCATCGGATTGTCGATCTCCTGCTCTTCCCCGTTCTTGAGCACCACTTTGTAGACCACGTTGGGATACGACGAGATGATGTCCAGATTATACTCCCGGCGTAGGCGCTCCTGGATGATCTCCATGTGCAGCAAGCCGAGGAAACCGCAGCGGAAACCAAAACCGAGCGCAATCGAAGACTCCGCCATGTACGAAAAAGAGGCATCGTTGAGCCGCAGCTTGTCCATGCCCGCGCCCAGCTTTTCATAGTCGCTCGTCTCGATCGGATAGATCCCCGAAAACACCATCGGATGGATTTCCTTGAAGCCCGGGAGTGCATCCGGCGCCGGCGACTTGGTTAGCGTGAGCGTGTCGCCAATCTTGATTTCGGACGCATCCTTGATGTTTGCAATCACGTAGCCAACCGACCCTTCGGCCAGCTCCTTGATCTTCACCATTTCGGGCGTAAAGATCCCCACTTCCTTGATTTCGTAATTTTGCTCGGTGCTCATCACCTGCACGCGGTCGCCTGCCCGGAGCGTTCCGCTGAACAGGCGGGTGTACACCACCACGCCGCGGAACGCGTCGTACTTCGAATCGAACACCAGCGCCCGGGTGGCCGAATCCTTGGCCGGCTTCGGCGGCGGAATCCGCTCCACCACGGCTTCGAGCACCGCTTCAACCCCCATTCCCGACCGGGCGCTAACCTGAAGGGCGTCGGTGGCTTCGATCGCCAAAATGTCCTCGATCTGCTGGCAGACTTCGTCGACGTTCGCGTTGGGCAGCTCGACCTTGTTGAGCACCGGAATAATGGTCAGGCCGTTTTCGGTGGCCAAATAGGCATTGGAAACCGTCTGCGCCTCCACGCCTTGCGCAGCGTCCACCACGAGAATCGCGCCCTCGCACGCCTGTAGACTGCGCGAAACCTCGTAGGAAAAATCCACGTGGCCGGGCGTATCGATCAAATTGAAGGTATAGGTGTTCCCGTCCTTCGACAGGAATTTCATCGTCACCGGATGCGCCTTGATGGTGATGCCGCGTTCGCGCTCGAGATCCATCGAGTCCAGCAGCTGCTCCTTCATCTTGCGCTGCTCCACCGTCTTCGTCAGCTCCAGCATGCGGTCGGCCAGCGTCGACTTGCCGTGGTCGATATGGGCGATAATCGAAAAGTTGCGTACCAAAGAGAGTTCGTTCATATAGCCTTGCAATAGTTGTCCTGCGCGGCCTTCCGGAGATTGGACACCGCCGCCTGCATGTCTTCTTGTTTATAGAGGTACGAACCCGCCACGAAAAGGTTGGCGCCATGCGCCGCGGCGGCCGCCACGGTTTGGTCATCGATGCCTCCGTCGATGGAAACATCGACCCAGTCGGCCATGCGCCGGATGGTGGCGATCTTCCCTTCCACATAGGAAAGATACTTCTGGCCGCCAAAGCCCGGATGCACCGACATGACCAGCACCTCGTCCACCCAGCGGTTTTCCAAACAGGGGAAAATACTTTCGACCGGCGTTTCCGGATTCAAGGTGATTCCCGCCCGCTTGCCCATGCCACGGATTGCCGCCAGCGTCTCCGCCACATCGCACTTTGCCTCGATGTGGATCAGGATCGTATCCGAACCCGCGGACGCGAACGCTTTGATGTGATCCTGCGGACGCGTCACCATCAAATGGACATTCTGGGGAATATCCACGCTGGCGGACGACATTTTCACCACGTCCGGCCCAAAGCTGATATTCGGCACAAACACCCCATCCATCACATCGACATGGATCTGCTCCGCCCCCGCCGCTTCCGCGCGTTGGCAGCCCTCGGCCAGACGGCCAAAATCGGCCGCCAGAATGGATGGCATGATTTGTATTTCCGGCATTTGTTCGTTTCCTTCAAAAATGAACGCAGAAGCTACCGGACTGTATTTTAAAGGTCAAGAGCCCACACGGCCCACACACAATGTGTGGTGCAATATGCTGTCTGGATCATTGGCGAATCCTGATTGGCCTCCTGTGTGGCATGGGCTTCCAGCCCATGGTCACGGGCAGGATGCCCGTGCGGTAGGCATAGTGATAATAGCGCAAAACCTCCCGCACCTGATCCATGAGTTTAAGATTCGGATCAGGCTGGAACTTTTTCTTGCTTTCCATCTTTCTCTCCATGAACATGACTTCATTGGATGAACTGTATAAGTACAATAAGTATGAACAAAGTAAATAGTTCGTTTTCCATGTTTGCCCCCTTAATACGGTCATATGTGGAAAGGAAATGGAATCCGGGTCATATGTGGAAAGTAAAACGGTCTATTTTCCATGTTTGCCCCTTTAATGCGGTCATATGTGGAAAATAAGTCCACCCCATAAGGGGCATATATGGAAAATTTTCCACTGATGACACTGTTAGCTTAAGAAGGAAAATCGAAAATGAGTTACAGGAAAATGGCAGTCATATTTGTCGATATTCTTGGCACACAATTTATGGATGAGTTTGAGCAAAAACATTTTATCCACAGGTTGTTCCATGAAGAAGTCGAACTTGCCAAGGAACGGCAAAAAACACTGTCTCATGTAGTCTATGACCGGAAACTATATAGTTTTTCGGACTGTGCCTACTTCTTCTATTTTTATAAAGATGGAATAGAGGAAGAACGAAAAAATGATGACAATTTGTGTTTCATCGCCGCATTCAATGCCAGCCTGACAATCTTGAAGCTCATGAAGCACGGCTTTCTTGTTCGAGGTGGCATTGCGTTTGGGGATACCTATCTTGATGATTTAGGGTTCTTCGGACCAGCAGTAGAACGAGCACATAAGATTGAGTCAAAAGAAGCTATCTACCCACGAATAATGTTCGACTCAGAAATCGGAAAATCCGTTTACAACTGGGAGAGATCCCAAGAAAAAGAACCAATCATGGTGGAGTTGATGAAGCATATCCCATCCCTTGTCGAAAATGATGATGATACCTATTGTCTGAATAGTTTCTACCAGCTGGAATTATCGCCATCTTTTGATATGCAGGGTGTTCCTGTGAATCTGCAGGATGTTGTCGATGCTCTGGAAAACAAAATAAAAGTTGATCGAGATAAATTCAGTGATAATGAATGCGTTATGGAGAAGCTTGATTGGATGGAAAATATGTTGCTGTCCAAGAAGGAAACATTCGATCTTGCAAAACAAAATGCCATGTTCAGTTTCATGCCAAGCTAACGTTAGCGGATTAAAAATAAGAGAAAACTATGAGTAGAGATTGGGAATCTATTTTTACAACATGGTCGCAAGGGCCAAGTGCAACAGAGCAAGAACGAGCTGAAAATGCTGAGCGTCAAATCCGCCAAGCAATACAAGCCAGTGAAAAGCTTAAAAATAGAAATATAAAGGTCTTCACCCAAGGTTCATATCGGAATCGTGTCAATGTCAGAAAAGACAGTGATGTTGATATCGGAGTTCTGTGTTTTGACACATATTTCCCTGAGTACCCTGACGATAATGTGAAGGCTCAACTTGCAGAAAGTTTTGTTCCTGCCACGTACGAATATGCCACTTTCAAAAATGAACTTGAAGAAGCTCTGGTAGCAAGATTTGGTAGAGTTGCAGTAACCAGAGGGAGCAAAGCTTTCGATATCAAGGCGAATACTTATCGAGTAGAGTCAGATGTTGCAGCATTTTTTGAGCATAGACGCTATACGACAGCAACTTCATACCTTTCCGGTGTGGAGATGATACCAGACAACTTTTCCCCGCCTATGGTTAGAAATTGGCCTGAACAGCATTACAACAATGGAGTGAGTAAAAACGATCAGACTTCCAGACGATACAAACGAGTCACACGTATATTGAAATCGCTATCAAATGAGATGGCAAACAATGGGATTAAATCAGCGAAAGAAGCGCCAAGTTTTCTCGTCGAGTGCCTTGTTTTTAATGCCTCTAATAGTTGTTTTAATTATTTGTCATTTAAGCCCATGGTTCGTTCTGTACTAGCTGAGTTATTCAATAACACTCTCGTTGATGAAAAATGCTCCGAGTGGGGCGAGGTCAGTGAATTGAAATATTTATTCAGGGGGTCACAACCATGGACAAGATCAAGTGCTCATCAATTTTTGAGCGATGCCTGGGATTACATCGGATACGAATAAAATGAAAAACGTTCATATAAAAAGTTCGATATACGTCTTGGTTATAATGTCAGCATTAGCGTGGCTGTTACTTGCTTGGATTTCGCATGTTGACATGTCGGCGGCCTCATCTTTTCTATCACTTATTCCCAAGGTGGTTACCATTGATCTGGTATTTGTTTTTGTTTTCACAAAATGGGGGTGGAAGTGGAAATATTTTAGGGGGTGGCTGGTTCCATTCCCCAACTTACATGGGTCGTGGTCAGGAAACATCTATTCTGATTGGATTAATCCTGAGACGGGAAAGAAAGCCCCGCCCATTCCTGTTTTACTAACGATCAACCAAAGTTTTTTTCATGTCAGCTGTAAAATGATGGTAAGCGCTCCACATAGCACCTCTTGTTGAAAGCTTCGTAGACGTCGTAGGCTTGCCCCTATGACTACTCCAACATCTACGACACAACTGGCGATCATGAAGACCGACGAACTTGGTCGCGTGCAGACCACCCCGG
>JAIPJC010000050.1 GCA_021734345.1 Kiritimatiellales bacterium
CTCGTCTTTTGAGACCCAGCGGCTGACCCAAGACGGGCACGTTCTTGATGTGTGGCTGACCGTCACGAAACTGGTGGACAGTGCGGAAAATGTAATCGGCATCGCCTCCACCGAGCGCGACATCACCGAGCGCAAACGGACGCGAGAAGCCCTTCGCAAACTCAACGCCGAACTGGAGGAGCGCGTTAATGCGCGCACGGCGGAGCTCGAAGCGGTTAACCACGAGCTGGAGGCCTTCTCGTACTCGGTTTCGCATGACCTCAAGGCCCCGCTGCGCTCCGTGGACGGCTTCGCCCGGATGCTGGAGGAGGACTACGCGGATCGCTTCGACGACGAGGGCCGCCGGTTGTTGAAGGTCGTCCGGGACAGCGCGCGCGACATGGGTCAACTGATCGACGACCTGCTGGCGTTCTCCCGGATAAGCCGGAGGGATCTGGCCGTCGTGCGGCTCGACCTGCGGCGCATAGCAGAAGACGCCCGCCGGCAGGTGGAAGCAAACGCAACGGATCGAACCATCCGGTGGGAGATCGGGGATCTGCCGCCCGCCTTCGGCGACGAAGCCACGATCCGCGAAGTGCTCGTCAATCTGCTTTCCAACGCCGTCAAGTTCACCCGCCCGCGGACGGAAGCCATCATCACGATTGCCGGCCGCGCGGAAGACGGGGAAGTGGTCTGCACGGTGACCGACAACGGCGTCGGTTTTGATATGGCGTACAAAGATAAGTTGTTTTGCGTATTCCAACGGCTTCACACGGCGGATGAATTCGAGGGAACCGGTATCGGTCTGGCCCTCGTGCAGCGCATCATCCAGCGCCATGGCGGCAGGGTTTGGGCGGAAGGCGCGGTCGATAAGGGGGCCAGCGTCTCCTTTACGCTGCCGCGCAGTCGCGGAGTCGCGGAGGAAATGAATGGTAAGTGGTAAGAACCAAAAAATGGAGGCAAGGCCATGACAACGGGCGACGTGGAAATCCTGTTGGTGGAAGACAACCCGCGCGATGTGGAGATGATGTTGCGGGCGTTGAAGGAGCACAATCTGGCGAACCACGTGCATGTGGCCAAGGATGGCGCGGAGGCACTCGATTTCTTCTTTGCCACAGGGGCTGGCGTCGACAGAACCCCCAATCCCACGCCCAGGGTCGTACTGCTCGATCTAAAACTTCCGAAGGTCAGCGGGATGGAGGTGCTCAAGAAGCTCAAGTCCGACGAGCGGACCCGGACGATTCCGGTGGTCGTGCTGACCTCGTCGCAAGAGGAAAAGGACATGGTCGAAAGCTACAAGCTGGGGGTCAACAGCTACATCGTCAAGCCCGTGGGCTTCGACAAGTTCATCAAAGCAATCGGCGAGGTGGGCCTGTACTGGTTATTGATCAACAAGCCGCTGATTTGATTGCGGATGATAAACTTCTGGATTCCAGTTGGAGAAGTCGATGAAAGCGAAAGATTCAAGTGATAAGATGCCGGCGCACGCCCGGGACGGCGAGCCAACGTGCGCGAATCCGCAATCGAACCCGTTGCGCCTGCTGATGGTCGAGGATTCCCCCCGCGACACAGAACTCGTGATTCGCGAGATTCGGCGCGGCGGCTTCGACTTGACCTGGAAACGCGTGGACACCGAGGCCGCGATGAAGGCCGCGCTTGACGCGGAGCCATGGGACGCGGTGGTTTCAGACTACATTATGCCGCACTTCGACGGGCTCGGAGCGTTGCGCGTGCTGCGCGAGAAGGGAATCGACATCCCCTTCATTCTTATCTCCGGCACGATCGGCGAAGATACGGCCGTCGAGGCCATGAAGGCGGGCGCCCACGACTACTTGATGAAGAACAACCTCGTGCGCCTGGTTCCAGCCATTGAGCGCGAACTTCGCGTCGCGGCCGCCCGGCGCAAGCACCGTCAGGCGGAAGATCAGATCGAAAGACTCTCGCGGTTCCCCTTGGAAAATCCGAATCCGGTGCTGCGCATATCAACCCAAGGCATTCTGGAATACGCGAACGCGGCGGCGACGCCCCTCCTCCCCTTAATGGGTGCCGGCGTTGGCGACGCAGTCCATGCCGAATGGCAGGCACACATCGATGATTCTATTGCGAAGGCACATCCGATCGACTTCGAGTTTCAGGCGGAGGGTCGCGCATTTGAGGTCACAGCGACCCCCATTATCGACCACGGCTATGTGAACCTGTATGCCCGCGACATTACCAGTCAAAAGAAGGCGGAAGACGCGTTGCGGAAGAAAGAGCGTCTCCTGTCCGAGTCGCAACGGCTCGGGCATGTCGGCAGCTGGATGATCGAGGCGGACGGCCAAGTCGTGTTTTCGGACGAGATGTACCGCATGCTGGGGGTTTCTCCGGATACCTTTGATACAACGATGGAGTCATTTATCGCCCTGATCCATCCCGACGACCGGCACTGGATGCGGTCCTGGTCCAAGTCCTGTGCGGCAGGAGAACACCCTGCCGAATTGGAGTTCCGCATCAATAGATCCGACGGTACCGTCCGGTTTATTCTGGGTCGCGGCGAACTCGCCCTTGACGAAAGAACGCAAACCGCCCACATGGCCGGCTCCGCGCAGGACATCACCGAGCGCAAGCAGGCGGAAGAGGAAAACAACAATCTGCAAGTGCAGCTGACCCATGCACAGAAAATGGAGTCGGTGGGGCGTCTGGCCGGAGGTGTGGCGCACGACTTCAACAACATGCTGAGCATTATTCTCGGTCACGTCGGGCTCGCGCTGGATCTGGCATCCCCAACCGGCCCGCTCTTGGAAAGCCTGTTGGAAATCCAGGGAGCGGCCAACCGTTCCGCCGACCTTACACGGCAGCTGCTGGCCTTCGCCCGAAAGCAGGACATCGCGCCAAAGATCCTGAACCTCAACGACGCCGTGCCCGGCATGCTTAAGATGCTCCAGCGACTCATCGGCGAGGATATCAACCTGGTCTGGCGACCCGGCGCAGAGCTTCGCACGATCAAGATCGATCCGTCGCAGATCGACCAGATTCTCGCCAATCTGTGCGTCAATGCGCGGGATGCCATCGACAATACGGGAACAATCTCGCTGGAAACCGGCAACGTCGTGATCGACGCCGACTATTGTGCCGCACACACGGATGCGATTCCCGGCGCGTATGTATTCATCGCGGTCAGCGACACCGGTTGCGGCATGGAACAGGAAACGCTGGCGCAGATCTTCGAACCATTCTTCACCACCAAAGAAGTGGGCAAAGGCACCGGGCTGGGGCTCGCTACCGTGTATGGCATCGCCAAGCAGAACAACGGCTTCATCTACGCCTATAGCGAACCGGGCCAGGGCACGACATTCAAGATCTACTTACCCCAGGCCGAGAGAAAAATTGAACCGCAAAATGCCCCCGCTCCGGTATCCGCGCCCAACGGCCGGGGGGAGACCATTCTGCTCGTCGAAGACAATCCGGCGCTGCAAAAAGTCTACAAGCGTTTCTTTGACGGGCTCGGCTATACGCTGCTGTCGGCGGAATCGCCGGAAGAAGCCCTGCGGTTGTCCGGCCTGCACCCGGAGATCCATCTGTTACTGACAGACGTGGTGATGCCCGGCATGAACGGCCGGGAACTGGCGGATAAAATCCGCGAGTCCAACCTGGGAATCCAGGTCTTGTTCATGTCCGGCTACACGGCGGATATTCTGGTCGATCGCGGGGTACGGGAAGATCACATGGCCTTTATCGCGAAGCCGTTTTCGCGCGATGAACTGGCCGACAAACTGCGCACCCTGCTCGACGCGAGACCCTCGACACCGTAAATGATTCTGGGCGTTCCCCCTGCCCTGCCGGTAGGGTTACACCCCATATCCAAGACCCGGCCCATCGCGTAGCCTTCCCTTGTTGAGCGAGAGGAACGTCAACAAAACCAAACACGGAGGACAGGCCATGGGATTCTTAATCGGCATATTAGTGGTGGTCATTCTGATCATTGTCATTGTTCAACTGACCTAGGAAGCGGCACGCGACCAATCTCGTCGGTGCATGGCATGCAGTTGGAGATTCTTAACCTTTCGAAAGTCTACCCTGGCAACAGGGGGCTTTTGCCAACGAGTTTCAGTGTAGTCCGGGGCGAGTTGATTGCCATTGTCGGGCATAACGGCGCTGGTAAATCGACGTTGCTCAAGCTTCTGGCGAGTTGGCTCGCTCCGGATGGCGGGCAGGTGACGGTGGACGGGATCGGGTTTTGTGACCGATTGGCTCTTGTCCGAAAAATCGGATTTGTTCCCGAGACACCCAATCTTCACGATGGCTTTTCCGTCGATTACAACCTGACGCTCTTTGCCCGCCTTTTTGGAGCGCCCGTTGCACGGGTTGAAGACACCTTGCAGGAATTCAAACTCCTGCCCTTCCGCCGCAACACCGTGCGAACCTTGTCCAAAGGATTGAAACAACGGCTCAGCATCGGTCGATCGCTGCTGGCGGATCCGCCCATACTGCTGCTGGATGAACCTACCTCCGCACTGGATTTTGAAACGACCAAGGACATCTATCGCCTGATCCGCCGAATCCAGTCGCTGGGCAAGACGATCCTGTTCACGTCGCACCGGCCGGAGGAAATCCGGTCCCTCGCCACGCGCATTCTCGTCCTGCACGAAGGTTCCGTTGTTTTCGACGGGGCTCCCGAATCGTATTTCGAATCGTCGTTCTACCGCACGCTGTACACATGAACCACACCATCGGCATCCTGCTTAAACACGACCTGGCCGTCGCCTTCAAAAACAAGACGCTCTACCTCGTCGTCTGCATTCCCCTGTTTGTGTTCGCCACGCTGTCGTTGGTCGATCCTGCCAAGGCGCACGATGCCCGGATTAAAATCGCCTTGCTGCAAACCGGGACCTACGCACCGCACCTGCTCGAAAGCATCGAGCAGGCGCCCGACCTGTTTGCCGCCCGCCGGATTCCGGACGAGCAGGAGGCAGTCCGGTTGCTCGGCCAAGGCGAAGTGGACGGGATTCTGATCCCGGTCGTCGGCGACGCCCCGCGCCTCCAGCTGAAGGTGGTCCGGCAGGCTTCCGTGGAAACCCTAGCCATCCTGTTGCGGCTTTCCGCCCTGCAAATCGGGACAGAGTGCCAAAACCCGAACTGGGTTGCAGAAGTACAGCCGCTTCAGACCAGCTCGATCAAACGCCAGACCTTGCCAACGTGGATTCTGATGATGGTTCTGCTGGTCGGCTTCATTGTGCTGCCGGCCCAGGTTGCCGAAGAAAAAGAAAAACAACTGCTGCTGGGATGGCTGCAAACCCCCGTGCGGGAGAGTGAATGGATGGCGGCCAAACTCGCGCACGGCATCGTCTTGATGCTTATCGCCGTGCTGGTGCTTCAGTTGACGGCTGGCGAACTCTACTGTGCACACGCGGCAAGTTATTTCGCGATACTGTGTGCCGGCGGTTTCTGCTTCGGATCCCTGGGCGTCTGCCTTGGGCTCCTGTGCCGCAGCCAGGCGAGCGCAAGAACGCTGGGTCTTCTCTGCTATCTTCCGTTGCTCATGCCGGCCGCACTCTCCGATATGTCGCAGGAGTTGAGGCGCATCGCCCCGCTGGTTCCCTCGTACCATTTCTACGAACCGATCCGCTCCCTGCTGCTGGAGAGTGCCGGACCCGAATCGTTCGCGCGCGCCTGGATCACGCTGATGGTTATCGGCCTGATCGCGTGCGCCGCATCCCATCGGCTACTCAAAAAGCGCTGGTTGATGTGATTTATTTGGACTTGAACGAAACCCCCGCCAGCCCGGCGACGGTGCAGACCACGCCGCCGATCAACATCCACATGGCTTTATCGGTGGGTGAACCGGTAAAGAAACGGGAAAGGTCGGAACCTAGCGAATCCGAAGCGCTGATCCCGAATATGATCAGCATTATGCCTACAACAAGCAGTACAAGTGAGATGGATGATTTCATATTATTCCTCTTTGCGTTCCTTGGTTTGCCCGGTTTCGACCGGGCGCGATGCCTGCCAACACCGAAGGTCTTTCCTGCGGATGTCTTTGGGCCGTGTTCTGGATTTCTCCATGCCGCAAAGTTAGCCGACGGGGCTTAACTTCTCCATGGGGTGTTTCCCTACCTCTCCCATCCCTGTTTGCCCATGCCCTGCCGTGAGGTAGGGTTTCACCCCATGGCGCAAAACCACTCCAGGGACTAGCGTACGGGCAGATAGGGAAGGATGCCTTTATGCCGCTTGTTAACATCGTCATTACACGGGTTGTCGCCGGGGTCGCCCTGTGGCTGTTGCAAGTGTTTGGCATTATCGGCAGCATGAAAAACATCCGGATCAAATAGCCATACACAAAGGAGAAATAATCGATGAAAAGAATATTGATAGTCCTCGTGGGAGCACTGGTCGCCAGCGGCGCGCTGGCGGAAACCGAGTCCATCAACATCAGTCTGGTTCCGGATGTCGCCATCTACGGCCGGAGTGTGATGATCAAAGGCCTGACCCTTAGCATCTGGGGCGAAAACCCGCAGACCGGGGTGGCGCTGGGGCTTGTAAACGGATCCACCGGGGAGAGCGTCGGACTGAGTGTGGGCCTGCTGAACTACGCTGACGGCTACAAGGGTCTTCAGTGGGGTCTGGTCAATTATACGAAACAGGATTTCACCGGATGGCAAGGTGGATTCTGCCTTGGCATCGTGGGCAGTGTTGTGAACTACACCGGGGGTGCCATGAGGGGATTCCAATGCGGCGTGGTGAATTATGCCGGTAACCTGACCGGGTTGCAGATCGGATTCGTCAACTATGCGCGGACGGTGGAAAGTGGATTGCAAATCGGGTTCGTCAACATCATGCCCGAAAACGCATGGTTCGATGAGTTGCCCGATGAGTTGGCTCCGGGAATGATTATCGCCAACTGGCATTTCTGAGCCTTGGCTGGCAGCCGGAGGTGGTGGATGAATATTCTGCTGATCTATCCCGAGTTTCCGGACACGTTCTGGAGCTTCAAGTATGCTCTTCCGTTTGTTGGGAAACGATCCACACTGCCGCCGTTGGGACTGCTGACCGTGGCCGCCATGCTGCCGGCGGAATGGGACGTGCGCCTCGTCGACACGAATGTGCGGAAACTTGCCGACAAGGATTTGGCTTGGGCGGACTGGGCTTTCATCAGCGCCATGGTTATCCAGCGCGAACCGTCGCGACGGATTGTGGATCGGTGCAAGGAGGCGGGGCTTCAGGTTGTTGCCGGCGGGCCGTTATTCAACATTGAACACGAACTGTTTCCGGCGGTGGATCACTTTATCCTGAACGAAGCCGAACTAACCCTACCGCCCTTTCTCGCAGACCTGGCACAGGGCCACCCCAAGCGCATCTATGCCACGAACGAGTTTGCCGACATGCATACAACGCCCACTCCCCGATGGGACCTGCTGAACCGCAAGCGCTATGCCTCCATGGGCATCCAGTTTTCCCGCGGCTGTCCATTCAACTGCGACTTCTGCAACATCACCGCCCTGCTCGGCCACCGGGTGCGCATGAAATCCTCGCGGCAGATCATCGCCGAACTCGACAGCCTGTATGCGCTGGGATGGCGCGGTGAACTGTTTTTTGTGGACGACAACTTTATCGGCAACAAACGGTTCCTGAAGCAGGATCTCCTGCCCGCCCTGACCGAATGGCGCAAGGGAAAGATCGGCAACGTCTTCTTTACCGAAGCGTCGATCGATCTGGCCGACGACACCCCCCTGATGGATCAAATGGTCAAGGCCGGATTCGACACCGTCTTTATCGGCATCGAAACACCGGATGAAAGCAGCCTGAAGGAATGCAGCAAGGCGCAGAACACAAACCGCGACCTTGTCGAAGACGTGAAGCGCATCCAGCGGGCGGGGCTCCAGGTGCAGGGCGGATTCATCGTAGGCTTCGACAACGACCCTCCTTCCATCTTCCAGCGGCAAATCGATTTCATCCAGCGCAGCGGAATCGTGACCGCCATGGTTGGCCTCTTGCAGGCTCCCCCCGGAACCCGGCTCTACGAGCGCATGGAACAGGAGGGCCGGTTGGATGCAGCGGCATCGGGAGACAATGCGGACGGGACGACGAACATCATTCCGGCCATGAGCCTAGAGGCGCTGAAGGAAGGCTACCGGAAAATCCTGTCGCACATCTACTCCCCGGCGCCCTACTACCGGCGCGTCAGGACATTCCTGCGAGAATACAAGCCAGTGCATGTGCCGTACCGGTTGCGCTTCTGCCACGTCCGTGCGCTTTTCCGTGCGTTCTACCTGCTCGGAATCGTGGGCAAGGAACGGGTTCAATATTGGAAGCTTATGCTGTGGACCCAGTTCCGGCATCCGCGGCTCGTCCCCAAAGCCATCATGCTGGCCATCTACGGCTACCACTTCCGCAAAGTCTGCGAAAAGCACGTCGTGTAGCGGGCCATGCCGAATCCGCAACACAAGGAAATGATGAAATATCCGCTTCGCAGTCTAGCTCGGCATGCCGTAATGGGCTTGCTGCTGTCCTGCCTTTGCAGCGGGTGTGCGACCTGGGCAAAACACGGCGTACTGCTAGATTCGCGAACGGTTCGCGTGCTGGTGCTCCCGGTGCAAACCGATGTCCCGGTAAAGAGGCTGCGCGACATTCGAACCCTTCCCGAAGACTGGGTGGCTTCCACCAATGAACAGGCGCTGGTCGACCTCGAAATGCGCAACGTTGCAGAACAGGTTGGCCAGCTCATTCATGCGGGATTGGATCGCAGCTACTTTTTCGAACCCATCCCGAACAACCAACTTTAGCCGCAGCGGATACGGCTGGAATTACACTCGATGCCGCCTTGTCGGAAGACCAGGCCCGGCAACTCGCCACGGCACTCAATGCAGATGCCACGTTGTTCGTTACCGTTTCCGGCTATGGCAAGATCCAACGGAAATGGTTTTACCTGCTCGTGGGAAGCGGGATTGTCGAAGGGGTCGTCCAAGGCGTTGCGGTGGGTCTCGTTGTGGACAATGTCTGGGTGGCGGTGGGCGTGGCGGCGGAGGAGATTCTGCAAGAGACCCTGACATGGGGCGGAGGGATCTACCTCTTCAATCGAATCTATACGCCCGTCATCCTTGAGTCCGAATTGATGAGCACCGCCGATGGTGAAACCATCTGGAGCGACACGGCCTTTTCCCGGGTCAATAGCGATGCCCTTAAAAAACTGCCGGTAGCGGATCGGACCAAGAAGGAGATCTGCCTGCGCGTGACGGCGGAGAAAACCATTGAAGATCTACTGGAAGCACTGGATGAAAAGGCGTTCAAAAACATCAAATACCGGGAGCTTGGAAACGATACCAAGCAGATTCCTTAAAGGCGCGCCGTCGCGCGATTCATCGACCAGCGGCACATTGCCGGGGCAGCAGGGAAACACCCCATAGGCGGGAGCCAACTCCGTGCGTATGGGTTCAGGAATTTGACGAACTACCGGTTGCGGGTGATCGTAATGTGTGGTTAATGAAAATCCACCTTTGCCCCCGTCTTTGAGGGAGAGCCCCAATGTTTATGGGTTTAAGCGAGGGTTTAAAGTGGTGGGCCTGGAGGGACTTGAACCCACGACCAAGAGATTATGAGTCTCCTGCTCTGACCAACTGAGCTACAGGCCCGTTTTTGTTAAAAGCGGACGGTAGAAATACAGGAATACCTTGCGCCAAAGCAAGGGGCATTTGGGCTTTTATGCCGACAGGCCCTATCCACAAAAAAGCGACTCCATCATGAAGCCGCTTTTCCAATCCCAGGAAAACCGGAACTAGTTTTGCTCGACGGTAATTACCGCGGCGGGAACCGCTTTTTTAAAGGCTTCCCCGGGGTTCTCGACTTTCCCAAGCACATTGCCATCGCGATCAAACAGCGTCATCGGACCCAGTTCGCGGATGAAGTCGATGCCTCTTTGCTTGATGACGCGTCCGGAACGGGTATCGATGATCTTTCCATTCTTGTCGACCACCACAACCAGATAGGTCTCGTAGGTTCCACCCACATTGATGTTGCCACTGGTTTGCGGCAACTGGTAGGTCTTGCTGGCATAGGAGTACGAATTGTCTTCGTCCTTGCTGAATGTAAATTCCTGTTTGACCACGTCGATGATGCCGTAGTAGCCGGTTTGTATCTGTTTTCCAATCACATAGAGCTCAAGCGTCAACGGGTCGGTATAGGGCTGTCCGCCGGACTTGTGAACCTTTACCACAACCTGGACATGGTCAACCCGGGCCTGCCCTTCGCTGCCGGCGCCAATATTCGTCATGTCGCTTTTGGTGGATACATCGATATCAACCTTCAGCGGGAACTTGGTCTGTGCCGACGTTGCCACAACACATCCCATTACCGCCGCGCCCAAGACCGTCTTCATCAAACCATTCATATCAATCTCCCTTTCAAGTTAAGCAACTTATAAAATATTAGATAAACCTAGGCAATATCAAACTATCCGGAACCCTCGTCTGGCCGCTCGCCGGAAGCATCGACTGGGGGAAGCCAGACCTTGACCTTTTTCATCCGTACGCCCCAGAGGCGGGCGAACAGGTGGTTCGGGCGGTACAAGTCGATATGCTGGCCTTTAATTGCGCCACCGGTGTCTTCGACGCGCCCGTAGCCGTAGCCGGGGATGTACATGATCGTGCCGTAGGGATAGATCGTCGTGTCGGCCGCGATGGTACCGGGTCGGGCCATCACCCCGGACGAGGTTCGGCCCACCTCTTTGATACTGAACGTGAATGGCCCGGTTTTCTGATACGGAACAACAAGCAGCCACTTGTAGCTGCAACAGCGGCGGCAGTGGCAGTAGGAGGTGGTCTTCATATTGACCACCATCGGCTGAACGCCCTGTGGCGGACGGATGTGCTTCGGGAAATAGAACCGGCCTTCGAGGACCAGCCATACCAACACGGCGATGGTGAAGACCACCCGCCATCTGCTGGGTTTATGTTTTCGTCGGCGCGCCATAGTCTTGCAGGAGGGGTGGTACCTATCGCACGTTGAACTGCTTGCGGAGCGACTTGAGATCGCGCTCGGCGAGCCGCACCTCTACGCGCGCATCCTCGCGGCTCTCAACATCGTCGTCGAGTTCGATCAACTTGTCGTAGTAGGGACCGAGCTCATCCTTGCGCAGCGTCTCCTTTGCGATCAAGGCCGAGAGCCAAGCGGATGCGTGGCGGTATTTGGGGTTGGGATCGTCGGCCGTCTGTGCGGCGTATTCCTTGGCGGTTGGATAGTCGCGGTGAACGAGCGCGAGCAACCCTTTATAGTTAACCTCGCCAAATTCGGCTTTGAGATCGCGGTCGGTGCCCGATCCATGGATGCCTCCCACCACGGCACCGGTTCCCGCGCCAACCACAGCCCCAGTAGCCGCCCCTTTTATCGGGTTGCCGCGCAAGAGACCCCAAAAGAATCCACACACCGCCCCGGTCAGCGCACCGTAGCCCGCACCCTTCTTCGCCTGCCCGCTCGCCGCCGACTGCGACTGGCAGCCCGTCACCACCAGCATCGCCGCCATGGTCGCCACTCCTGCCATCCTGCACCCTTGCTTCCTCATCGCATCTCCTTTGCTGAATCCGCCGATGATAAGAGGGACGTGTTGAAAGTAAAGCGCTTCTGGCGATTTCCACGGGTTGGAACCGGAAATAGCGCGGCGATCCGCTTGAAGGCTCTCTAGCGACCTGCTACATTTTGTGGGTTTTGTAGGGAAATTCATCCATATATTGTGGTTTTGAGGGTTTAAGGCACATGGCCGCTAAGAAGATACACGAATATACCGAAGACAAGATCAAGACGCTCTCGTCGCTGGAGCACATCCGCCTGCGCACCGGCATGTATATCGGCCGGACGGGCAGCGGCGCGCACTACGACGACGGGATCTATATCCTCGTGAAAGAGGTCATCGACAACGGCATCGACGAGTTCATCATGGGCCACGGCGACCGGATCGATGTTTCGATCGAGGACGACATGGTGACGATCCGCGACTATGGCCGCGGCATTCCGCTTGGCAAGGTGGTTGACTGTGTCTCGAAGATGAACACCGGCGCGAAGTACAACGACGACGTGTTCCAGTTCAGCGTCGGCCTCAACGGGGTTGGCACCAAGGCGGTCAATGCGCTCTCCAGCTACTTCCTGGTGCGCAGCCATCGCGACGGCGAGTTTGTGGAGGCCGAGTTCGAGCTGGGTAAGCTTGTTCGCGAGGAAAAAGGAAAAAACGAAGAACCCAACGGCACCTTCGTCGCCTTCTCCCCCGACACCGGCATCTTCAAGAAGTTCGCCTTCAACCCCGACCACCTCGCTCGGCGGTTGCGCTTCTACGCCTACCTCAACGCCAAGCTCAAAATCTATTTCAACGGCCAGCTGTTCCACTGCAAGGGCGGACTGCTCGACCTCATCCGCGACGAGAGCCAGTACGAAAAAATCTATACGCCGTTCAACTATTCCGACAACACGCTGGAGATCGCCTTCACGCACACCAACCGCTTTTCGGAGGAATACTACTCCTTCGTCAACGGCCAGTACACGTCCGACGGCGGCACGCACCTTTCCGCCTTCCGCGAAGGCCTCCTGCGCGGCATCAACGACTACGCCAACAAGAAGTTCGACGGCGACGACGTGCGCGAAGGCGTGCTCGGCGCGGTGGCGATCCGCCTGAAGGAACCGATCTTCGAGAGCCAAACCAAGAACAAGCTCGGCAACACGGAGCTTCGCTCCGACCTCGTCGCACGGATCTCGCAAGTGGTTTCCGACCTGCTGCACCGCGATCCCGTCGAGGCGAAGAAGCTGGTCTCGAAGATCGAGGATACGCAGAAGCTGCGCAAGGAACTGAACACCGTCAAGAAGCTGGCGCGCGAGCGGTCGAAATCCATTTCGATCCGCATTCCGCAACTGAAGGACTGTAAAAACCACTTCGACCGCACCAAGCAGAAACACCTCGCCACGCAGGTCTTCATCACCGAAGGACAGTCCGCCGCCGGCTCGCTTGTCAGCTGCCGCGACGCCAACAACCAGGCGATCTATACGCTCAAGGGCAAACCGCTGAACGTCTGCGACCTCAAGCGCGACGCGCTCTACAAGAACGTTGAGATCTACAACCTGATGCGCAGCCTCAACATCGAGGAAAACCTCGACAACCTGCGCTACAACCACGTCATCCTCGCCACCGACGCCGACGTCGACGGGTTGCACATCCGCAACCTGATGATCACCTTCTTCCTGCGCTTCTTCGAATCGCTCGTGCGCGAAGGCCACTTGAAGATTCTCGAAACGCCGCTCTTCCGCGTGCGCAACAAAAAAGAGACGATCTACTGCTATTCCGAAGACGAACGCGAAAAGGCGCTCGACAAGCTCGGGCGCGGCGCGGAGATCACCCGCTTTAAAGGGCTTGGCGAAATCTCGCCGAAGGAGTTCAAGGATTTCATCAGCGACGACGGCATGCGGCTCACGCCCGTCTCCGTGGAAGGCGACCGTTCCATTTCGGAAATCCTCTCCTTCTACATGGGCAAGAATACGCCCGAGCGCCGCAAACACATTATGGACCATCTGGTAGTGGATAAAGAGATGCTATGACCAAGAAGACCGACGACACCGAATTGGACCAGTTTGAAGAGGAAACCGACGAAGCGGAGATGGGATCCGTCCTACCGCCGCCGGATGAGGACTTGCCGTTCGATCCCTTGCACGGGGAGCATGGGCCGCTGAAGCAGCTGGTGGACTTCAACTTCCTGCAATACGCCGCGTATGTGATCTGCGACCGCGCCATCCCCGCCATCGAAGACGGCCTCAAGCCGGTGCAGCGCCGCATCATGCATTCGCTCAAGGAGAAGGACGACGGCCGCTTCATCAAGGTCGCCAACATTGTCGGCCATACGATGCAGTACCATCCACACGGCGACGCATCGATCGCCGATGCGCTCGTGACGCTGGCGAACAAACGTTATCTCATCGAGGGCCAGGGAAACTATGGCAACATCTTCACCGGCGACCGCGCCGCCGCCTCGCGCTACATCGAATGCCGCCTCACCGAACTCGCGCGCAAGGAGCTGTTCAACAAGGAGCTGACGGAGTGGATCGCCAGTTACGACGGACGCAACAAGGAGCCCGTCACCCTGCCCTGCAAGCTTCCGCTGATGCTGATGCTCGGCGCGGAAGGCATCGCCGTCGGCCTGTCCACCAGCATCATGCCGCACAACTTCATCGAACTGCTCGAAGCGCAGATCGAGATCCTGCGCGAAAAGAAGCGCACCCCCGCCGTACTCAACCTGCTGCCGGACTTCCAGACCGGCGGCCTGATGGACGTGACCGAATACAACAAGGGCAACGGCAGGATCAAGCTGCGCGCCAAGATCGAACTGCGCGGAACCAACAAGCTCGTCATCACGGAAGTTCCGTACGGAACCACCACCGAATCCCTCACTGCCTCCATCGAGGACGCGGTGAAAAAGAAAAAGGTCGCCGTGCGCACGATCGACGACTTCACCGCTGAAAAGGTGGAAATCGAACTCACCCTCACGCAGGGCGCGGCGCAGGAAAAGGCCATCCAGGCGCTGTTTGCCTTCACCAAATGCGAGACCGCCGTTTCGAGCCGCCTCATCTGCCTGCGCGACAACCGCCCGGTCGAGATGACCGTCGACGAAGTACTGCGCTACAACACCCAGCAGCTGCTCGTCATTCTTGAAGCCGAGCTCAACCTGCGCAAGGCCAAGCTCCTCGACGACTTCCACCAGAAGACGCTCGTGCAGATCTTCGTCGAGAACCGCATCTACAAAATGATCGAGCAGTGCAAGACCTACGAGGAAGTGATTGCGGCGGTCTACGAAGGGCTCAAACCCTTCAAGAAGATGCTGCGCCGCCCGGTCGTCGATGAAGACATCGAAATGCTGCTGAGCGTCCGCATCAAGCGCATCTCGCTCTTCGACATCAACAAGAACCGGCAGGACATCGAAAACATCCTTGCCGAACTCGCCGAAGTGGAGAAGAACCTCGGCGCGCTCAACGGCTACGCGATCCGCTACCTCAAGCAGCTGATCAAGGACTACAAGGACGAATACCCGCGCTGCACCACCGCCACCGGCTTCAAGGAGATCGAAGTCCGCGAGCTGACCGCCACCGAACTACAGATCAACCGCGACGAAAACGGCTACATCGGCACCAACGTCAAGGGCGAGACCATCCTCGAATGCTCGTCGCTCGACAAGCTGCTGGTCGTCTGGAACGACGGCAAGTACAAGGTCATGCCGCCGCCGGACAAGCTCTTCGTCGACGACAGCCTGGAGCGGTGCGAAATCTTCGACCGCGACAAGCCATACACCGCCGTCTACACCGACGCGCGCATCACCTACATCAAGCGTTTCCAGTTTGGCGGCGTGATCATGAACAAGGAGTACTACTGCTCGCAGGGCGAGAAGTCCAAGCTCCAGCTCTTCGTCGACGGCACGCCCGAAGCCATCTACGTCAAGTACAACCCCGCCAAGGGCCAGCGCATCAACCAGCAGCGCTTCAAGCCGACCGACATCGCCGTCAAGGGCGTCAAGTCGCGCGGCAACCGGATGACGACCAAGAGCATCAAATACATCGGCGCCGAACCCGGCCGCTGGTGGGACGCCAACGACGAAGGCGCCATGCCCGACGGCGTGCTGCTTTAACTCCTCGCATGAAAAACCTCCCTCCAGCGCCTCGTCCCGCAGTAGTCCGACGACGGAAGCGGGCTTGACGGCTTGTCGGAGCAGAAGTATACACAATGTAGAAACTTTACCAGAGGTCCATTATGCAATCTAAAATCCAAAAATGGGGCAACAGCCTGGCGATCCGCATACCCAAAGGCTTTGCCGACAACCTCAGCCTATCCAACGGCCGACTCGTCGAAATGAAGGAAGTATCGGGAACCATCACCATCTCCCCAGTGAAACGGCAGGAAGCCAACTTGAAGTCGCTCCTTGCAGGGATCACCAAGGAAAATCTACATGGGGAAAGCGACTTTGGGCGGGAAGGGCAAGAACTGCTATGAGCCGGTACGTTCCGGATGCCGGCGATTTGGTCTGGCTGAATTTCACGCCACAGGCCGGCCACGAACAGAGGGGGCACAGGCCCGCGCTTTGCGTATCCCCAAAGGCCTACAACAAGCTGACCGGACTCGCCCTGTTCTGTCCGATCACCAGCAAGGCAAAAGGATATCCGTTTGAAGAACCGGTACACGGCGGAACCATATCGGGCGTTGTCCTTTGCGATCACATCAAGAGTCTGGATTACAAGGCGCGCAACGTCTCTTTTGAGTCGAACATTCCACAAGGGTCACTCGACGGCATCTGCGACAAGATCAAGCTGCTTATCGGCTGATGCGGAATCGCCATCTCCGACAACTGGAGCCTAAGTGGTAGTTGAAAGGGTTCGTAGTTCCGCCTTTAGGCGGTCAATCCAGCAAGCCGCCTAGTGGCGGAACTACCAACTTTTTCCACTAACTTTTTTCTATTCCTTATTTGGTTGCCCCCTTTTAGGGTCGCCGATATATTCGGCGGCTCAATTTCAGGGGAACACACCGAATATTTAACCAACTACGAAGGAGTACAGTTATGTCCGAAATCATTGATGTATTGGCAAGGGAAATTCTCGATTCGCGCGGCAACCCGACCCTCGAGGTCGACATCCTGCTGGAGTCCGGCGCCATGGGCCGTGCGGCTGTTCCGTCAGGCGCCTCCACCGGTGCGAACGAAGCGCTTGAACTGCGCGATGGCGACAAGAAGCGCTACCTCGGCAAAGGCTGCCAGAAGGCCGTCGACAATGTGAACGACATCATCGCCCCGGCGATCATCGGTCTGGACGCCCTCGACCAGGTCGGCCTCGACAACCTGATGATCGAACTCGACGGCACCGAAACCAAGTCCAAGCTCGGCGCCAACGCCATGCTGGGCGTGTCCCTCGCGGCGGCCCACGCGGCAGCCGACCACCTCGGCCTTCCGCTGTTCCGCTACATCGGCGGCACCAACGCCAAGTCCCTACCGGTTCCGATGATGAACATCATCAACGGCGGCTCGCACTCCGACGCTCCGATTTCGTTCCAGGAATTCATGATCCGCCCCGTTGGCGCACCGACCTTCAAGGAAGGCCTGCGTTGCGGCGCCGAGGTGTTCCACGCCCTCAAGGCGATCATCAAGAAGAAAGGCCTGAGCACCGCGGTCGGCGACGAAGGCGGATTCGCCCCGAACTTCGCCGGCGGAACGGAGGAAGCGCTCGACAGCATCATGCAGGCGATCAAGGACGCCGGCTACAAGCCGGGCAAGGATGTGATGATCGGCCTCGACTGCGCCGCATCCGAATTCTACAAGGACGGCAAGTACGACTACACCAAGTTTGAAGGCAAGAAGGCGCCCAAGCGCTCCTCCGCCAAGCAAGCCGAATACCTCGCCGAACTCGCCGGCAAGTACCCGATCGACTCGATCGAAGACGGCATGGATGAAGGCGATTGGAAGGGCTGGAAAATCCTCACCGACCTGCTCGGCGACAAGTGCCAGCTCGTGGGCGACGACCTGTTCGTCACCAACGTGAAGTTCCTCAAGCGCGGCATCGAAGAAGGCTGCGCGAATTCGATCCTCATCAAGGTGAACCAGATCGGCACGCTGACCGAAACGCTCGACGCGATCGAAATGGCCCACAAGGCTGGCTTCACCGCCGTGGTTTCCCACCGTTCCGGCGAAACGTCCGACACCACCATCGCGGACATCGCGGTTGCGACCAATGCCGGCCAGATCAAGACCGGTTCACTGAGCCGCTCCGACCGTATCGCCAAGTACAACCAGCTACTCCGCATCGAGGAAATGCTCGGTGGCGACAGCCGCTACGGCGACGCGTAATCCGCGTTCCGGCGCTGGACGAAAAGGCGGCCTTCGGGCCGTCTTTTTTTATTTTCCAAAGCTTGTTGAACGCAAAGATAGGGGTATATTCCAGCCATACGAAATACGCAGTACGCACTCCGACTATGCAGCAAACCGAGAAATACTGGAATCTGATCAATCGCATCGTACTGATGGCGGTTGTTGCGATGGCGGTTGTCGGCATCGTGCTGGCCTTTGCGCCGAAGGTCCGGCAGATGCAGAGCTACCAGGACACCCGCGACACGCTTCAGCAACGCATCGACGTCACCCTTGCCGCCGAAAAGGAACTCAAGGAAAAACAGCAGCGCTTCCTGACCGATCCTTCGTACGTCGAAAAAGTCGCCCACGAAGTCGGCTATGCCCGCACGGACGAAATGATCTACCACTTCCCCGAAGAGACGGGCTCGAATGACTCCCATCTCTAGTCCCCCGATCGTTTGGACGATTGCCGGCTCCGACCCCGGCGGCGGCGCGGGCATTCAGGCCGACCTCAAGGTGATGAATGCCTTCGGCGTCCATGGTTGCTCCGTCATCACCGCGCTCACGGCGCAAAATACGCGCGGCGTCCACTCCTCGGAAAGCGTTTCGGAAGCCATGCTGCGCGCCCAGCTCCAGACCTTGGAAACCGACCTACCGCCCGCCGCGATCAAGACCGGCATGCTCGGGTCGGCAGCGACGTGCCGGATTCTCGCGGAGTTTCTCGCAACCCACCTAAAGCCCAAAGCCCAAAGCCTACAGCCTTTTCTCATCTGCGACCCGGTACTCAAATCCACGTCGGGAGCCGACCTGCTTGATCCTGCGGCGCTTGATATGTTGATCCACGGTATTTTTCCAAAGGTTGGAATCCTGACCCCGAATCTTCCCGAGGTTGGAAAATTGATCGGCGGAAACTTCAAAACGGTAGAAGCGGCGGCCGAACGGATACTGGAACTGGGCGTCTGCTCGGTGCTGATCAAAGGCGGCCATGCGGATGGCAGCGAATGCCGCGACTACTGGACCGACGGCCATCAATCGCTCTGGCTGTCCAGTCCGCGTATTGAAACGTCCGCCACGCACGGCACCGGTTGCATCCTCTCCTCCGCCATCGCCTCCGCCATTGCGCTTGGACAGCTCATCCCCGAAGCCATCGCCACCGCCAAGACCTTCCTCAACCAATGCCTGAAATCGCCCGCCAACCTCGGTACCGGCCACGGCCCCATGCGCATCGAGCCCTTTCGGAACGATCCGAAAGACCGGCCATCCGTCGTTGTAGATGGGGTCGCCGACCCCGTTCCTCAGAATCCGGGGTCAGCGGCCCCTCCCACGACACCGGGGTCGCCGACCCCGGCTACAACAAAACATTCGCATCTTCGGCGGCTCTCAAAGATTTTTATCGACGATCCAATTTACTTCGTGACGACCTGCACAAAGGGTCGCATCCAGATTCTCGACAACCCTGTCGCCCATGAAATCCTGCGCGATGAATGGCAGCGAGCGATGGAACGTCATGGCTGGTCGATTGGTTCGTACGTCGTCATGCCGGACCATGTGCATTTTTTTTGCAAACCTACCCATACCGCCATCAAGTTATCGAAGCTGATGCAACACTGGAAACAATGGACGAGCAAACGCATCAAACAGGAACTCCATCTGGATGACTCGGTTTGGCAGGATGGCTTCTTCGACCATCTGCTGCGCTCCAACGAAAGCTACTCGGACAAGTGGAACTATGTTGAGCAGAATCCCGTTCGAGCAGAACTTGTTGAACGTGCTGCAGATTGGCCCTACGTCGGTTTTATTCACTACAAGTAGTGGTTGTGGATGGGATCGGTGATCCCGTTCCGTAGAATCCGGGGTCATCGACCCCAGCCACAACACCGGGGTCGGCGACCCCGGCTACAAACGGAACGTCGTGAGCCCGGCGATGGCCGCACCGACGATGGGGGCGTCGTCTACTTGTATGCAACGGGCGTGGAGCCCGCGAGCGCCGAGCAGGTTCTTCAGGTGCGTCTGGACCTGTTCGGCCAACCGGTGGGTTTTGTAGTAGGTGGAACCGTCGATGTTGATACAGACGGGGTGCTCGGGATCCTGCCCCGCCCCGCCCTTCACCACGGCCGCCGCAATGTTGACCGCCGTCAGCAATGCGGCCCGTTCAACCACCGCCGCGAACACCGTCTTCATGATTTCGCGGTCGGCATCGGTGAAGGCTTCGAAGCCGAGCACGTCGACATCACGGCCATTGTCCGCCGCCAGATTGTCGATGTGGATGGTCGAAAGGTTCTTCATGATCGAGAACGCCGCCGCGCCGCCATCGGAGAATATTCCTTCGGGAATCAAGGCCTGCAACAACTCCAATGTTAGCGGCCCCATGTAGACTCCGGAGATGGTTTTTTCGAAAACATGGCCGCCCGGATTTTCGCTACGGGCATCCAACTGGAGATCGAACGGCCCGCGCCGGAACGCGGCAAAGCCGCCCGACTCGACATTGATTACCTGTGCGCCTGTTCCCAGGTAGCCGTCGAGCTTGCCGATGTTTTCGTTGCATTCGACATAGGCCGTGTTGGTTCCGGTGCCGAGAATAAAGCCGATGTAGGACGCTGCATTGAACGCTTGTCCTTGGGCCATTCCGGCCAACAGAGCCGCGACGGTATCGTTCAACAGCACGATCTGCTTTCCAGTTATCCCGCGCGCTTCCATCGCGGCCAAAAGACCGGCCCCGATATGCTTGCCAACCAGTTCGGGGATCTTGATTTCCTTGGTCCAATGCAGCAAGCGTCCATCGTAGTCGGGCAGGATGGTGGCGGGATAGGAGAAGCAGAAACCGATCTGTTCGAACTCATTCTTCAGCGGCGCCAGCGCATCAACCAATACCGCGTAGAATTCGGCGGCGGTCAGCTCGCGGTCGCGACCGGGCATCGGTTGCTTGCTGAAGTGGGAGAGATGGAGACTTCCCGCCGTGTCAAAGCGGGCGATGCCGATCCGCAGGTTGGTGCCGCCCGCATCGATCACCGCCACGGGCGTGTCGATCGGTACGCGGCCATCAATACCGACATAGGCCGGAATCATCGCCAGCGAGCTGGACTCGCCGTTCAACCCCTTCTCCATCTCATTCAGGAAATTTTCAAGCAGTGCATCGGCGTCGTACGCCTCCGCCGAGACCATTTGTTCCTTCAGCCACCCGTTGATATCCATTTGCTCCCCTTGATTGAGCGAGCAGTAATACACGCTGCCGTTCAGGGATTCAAGCGTTCGGCGAATGGTTTGCGCCGCGGATTACATAATTTTTATGGAATCCCCGTCAATAAATCGTGCGCTGGTACGTTTGTTCCATAAATAAAGGGAGGCCCGCAATGAAGAAGCTCGTCGTATGGTTCGTTTCGTTCAATCTCGTTTGCCTGGCCGCCGACGAGTTCCGCACGTTCACCGCACAGGACGGCCGCAAGCTCAAGGCGAAGGTGGTGTCGTACGACCCGGCCTCCGACAAGGTGCAGATCCTGCGCGATGACAAGAAAAGTGTTACTGTGCAAAGCTCGGCCTTTTCAGATGCCGACCAGAAATACATCAAGACGTGGAGCGCGATCGGCATTTTTTCTTCACCCTCCAAACTGGCACTGGATATCAGCCGCAACGAGGTCGGCACCACCAAGAAGGAACACAACGTCGACATGACCAACGTCGAGGATGACAGCGGCGATAGCGCCCGCCGGGGCGGCGGCAGGGAGGACGGAATCCAAACCGTGGCGACCGACAAGAGCACCCAATATAAATACAACCTGACGCTCGCCAACAAAGGTGGGGTTCCCCTGGACAACCTTGCCATGGAATACCGGATCTACTACGCACAGGAAAAACCGGTCATGGACGACAAGGAGAAACGGCCCAAGGGCGACCTCCGTCCCGTCAGATATCTCCCGGTCTCCGAAAACAAGGTCAAGGGCGGGAAGGTTAAAATCGGAACCATCGAAGCGAAAGGGACGAAGGAAGTCTCGACCGGAAGCGTCACGCTTCTGCAACGGACGGCCAATCGGCGCATTGAAGACAAGATTGATCTGAAGGGTGAACTTGCGGGCGTATGGGTCAAGGTCTACATGAAGTCGCCGGATGGGGAGATGGTGGAGCGCGACATCGCCCTACCC
>JAIPJC010000051.1 GCA_021734345.1 Kiritimatiellales bacterium
CCCCGGCAGCCACGGCGGAGCCGATAACACCGGCCACGTTCGGACCCATGGCGTGCATGAGCAGGAAGTTCTGCGGGTTGGCTTCGAGTCCGACCTTGTTCGAGACGCGCGCAGCCATCGGCACGGCGGATACGCCGGCGGAACCGATTAGCGGGTTGATTTGGTCCTTGCTGCACTTGTTCATCAGCTTGGCCAACAACACACCCGAAGCGGTGCCGATACAGAAAGCGATCAACCCCAACGCCAAGATGCCGAGCGTGTTGGCGTTCAGGAACTTGTCGGCGGCAAGTTTGGAACCAACCGCCAAGCCGAGCATGATCGTCACAATATTGATCAGCGCGTTCTCCATGGTGCTGGAGAGTCGTTCCACCACGGCGCACTCCTTGGCCAGATTGCCGAACATCAGCATGCCGATCAGCGGCGTCGCCGACGGCAACAACAGGATGCAAATGAGCAGCACCATCAGCGGGAAAACAATCTTCTCGGTTTTAGTGACGTGGCGAAGCTGTTTCATCACGATGGCCCGTTCGGCCTTGGTGGTCAAAGCACGCATGATCGGCGGCTGGATGATGGGGACCAACGCCATATAGGAATAGGCCGCCACGGCGATGGCACCAAGCAGGTTGGGCGAAAGCCGTGAGGCCAGGAAGATCGCCGTCGGCCCGTCCGCCCCTCCGATAATGCCAATGGATGCGGCATCCCGCAGATCAAAATTCACTATCCCGCCCGTCCAGTGCGTCAAGGCCAAGGCGCCGAGCAGCGCAATGAATATGCCGAACTGCGCGGCTCCTCCCAGCAGCGATGTCTTCGGGTTAGCCAGCAGCGGACCGAAGTCGGTCATGGCGCCAACACCCATGAAGATGAGCAGCGGGAATACGCCGGACTGCACACCGACTGTGTAGAAGTAGTAGAGGAAACCCCCCGGCTGTCCCGGCATCGGACCTGCCGCAATTCCGGCAACCGGAATATTGGTCAGGATCGCACCGAATCCGATCGGCAGCAGCAGCAACGGTTCGAAGCCCTTGGCAATGGCCAGATAGATCAGCCCCAAGCCAACGAGGATCATGACAAGCTGCCCCGCGCCTTCCGGCAGGAGCCCTTTATGATGGCCTTCGCCGTTCTCGACTTCGTCCTGGTACTGCGCCTGCAGCTCCGCGATGGTGGACTGGGGCGCACCCAGTTTTTCGGCCATTTCGACATACTTGAATCCCGATTCGAGATGGCCGGCGCTGATTTCCGCCGAGGCGGTCTGGATGGCCGCCGCTAGCGTTTCCTCGACTTTTTCCTTATTGGTTTTCGGATGGATGAACCGGTAGATACCCGTTTCCTTCCAAAGCTTTACGAAACCTTCGCCGATGGAAATGCCCTTTTCCGTCTTTGCACCGTCCGCCGGGCCGCAGCAGGCCTGTTCGGCTTGCACCGAGGCCAGCCCCCCGAAAACGGCGGCGGCGAAAAGTACCATGGTTATGAATTTCTTCATGCTATAAATCTCCGTTCGTGGTTCAGGTTAGTTGATGGAAGCCATCGGCTGTCCTGCCGTAACCTGCACGCCGGTCTCGACGGCAATCGACGAGATGGTTCCTCCGATGGACGCCTTGACTTCGATCTCCATCTTCATGGCTTCCACCACGAACAGTACATCGCCGACGTTCACATGGTCGCCCTCTTTGACGCTGACCGTTACCACCTTGGCGTTCAACGGAGCGACGACTTCAACGGAGTCGGCCGATTCGTGGGCCACCGTCACGGCCCCAACCGTCTCGATGCCATCGGCCACGCCGATGTCGTAGGACTTGCCGTTGACGGTCGCCTTGTCGCCCTTGGCTTCGGTGGCGAATTTCTTGCCGTTGACGGAGACCGTGTAGCCACCGTCGCCGCCAGCCGCGGAAGTCGGAGCCGCCGGGGTGAGTGCACCTTTGCGCACGCCGTTGATTTTCGCCTTGCCGAGCAGGAAGTCGATGCCCTTCTGTTCGCAGCAGGCGGCAATGAAGACATTCTCGTCGGAGTGGTCGGTTATGCCAGCCTCGGTCAGACGGGCTTTCGCGGCAGCCACACCCTTCTTGGGATTGGCGTCGTTGAGATCGACCGGATTCGCGGTAGTCGGTTCGAGCGAGAGCTTTTCCGCGGCAATCTTGACGATTTCCGGATCCGGTGCAACCGGGGTTTTCCCGAAATAGCCCAGCACCATTTTTCCGTAGCCTTCGGCAATCTTTTCCCACGGACCGAACATGACGTTGTTGAACGCCTGCTGGAAATAGAATTGGGAGACCGGCGTAACAGACGTGCCGAATCCACCGCGACGGACGACTTCGCCCATGGCGTGGATGCAGGCTTCGTATTTGTCCATGATATTGTTGTCGCGCATCATCTGCGTATTGGCGGTCAACGCGCCGCCGGGCATCGGCGACCAAGGAATCATCGGCTCGACGGCCAAGGCTTCCGGCGGAACGACGTAGTCGGCCATGCATTCCTTGAAGACGATTTCGGCATGCATCATCTTGTCGATGTCGACATCGAGCTCGTAGTCTTCGCCGCGCAGCGCATGCCACAGGGTGGCCACGTCGGGCTGGCAGGTTCCGCCGGAGGCGGGTGCCATCGAGCAGTCGACCTGGTCGGCGCCGGCCTTGATGGCGGCGATATAGCCGACCGTGCCGATCCCGGCGGTTTCATGGGAGTGGAATACAATCTTGCAGTCGCCCGGCAGGATCTTGCGTGCCATGGCGATGGTGTCGTACACCTTTTTCGGAACGGAGGTGCCGGAGGCATCCTTGAAGCAAACACTATCGAACGGAATGCCGGCATCGAGGATGTCCTGCAAGGTCTTCTGGTAGAACTCGACGGTGTGTGCCCCTTCGCAGCCGGGCGGAAGTTCCATCATGGTGACGACCACTTCGTGCTTCAGGCCATGCGCCTTGATGGATCGGCCGGAATCGATCAGGTTGTTGAAGTCGTTCAGCGCATCGAAGTTGCGGATGGTGGTGATGCCGTGCTTCTTGAACAGCTTGGCGTGCAGGTCGATAATGTCGCGCGACTGGGAGTCAAGGCCAACCACGTTGATGCCGCGGGCGAGGGTTTGCAGATCGGCGTCGGGACCGGCCACTTCGCGGAAGCGATCCATCATGTGGAACGCGCTCTCGTTGCAGTAGAAGAAAGGAGCCTGGAAACGGGCACCGCCACCGGCTTCGAAATGGGTCTGTCCGGCATCGACGCAGGCCTTGACGGCGGGGAGGAAATCTTCGGTCAATACGCGCGCACCGTAGACGGACTGGAACCCGTCGCGAAACGCGGTGTTCATGATGTGAATGGTTTTTTTAGCCACGATATTTCTCCTAATTAGTTATACGTTAAAATCAACCACGTTTTGCTTTGATGGCCGCCAAGGCGACCGCGATTTCGGCGACCGGATCCGTTGCCGAGGTCTTTTTTGCTGGGGTTTTGACCGCTTCGGGAAAGAGGTGGGCGAATTTTCTGAAATACGCCGCCGAACCATTCATGGCCACGACCAGCAACATGAGAAAGGAAAAAACGGTCGCCATGCCGATTACCATCAGGACAATTCCTTGCATCAAAAGATCCATTGTTTATAGTCTCCTTGGTTTTTTAAAAACGAGTGGCATGTATACGGAAATATATGCCCCATAGCTAGGGAAAAACTTGGGTTTCATTAGGATTTACCTAATAAAATCCCGTCTAAATACCGAGGGCTGCCCTATGGAATTCCATGTCGAATGGTTTGATCGATTGGCCTCGACCAATGCCTATCTACGCGACTGTTTTTCCCAAGGGAAGGAACTCCGCAGCGGCCAGATCGTCGCCGCGCGCGAACAGACCGCCGGCCGCGGCAGGCAGGATCGCAAATGGCTCTCCGCCCCAAACCAAAACCTCTGCTTCTCCCTGTTCATGCACACCGATGCGGCACTCATCCAGGTTCCTTCCCTTACGATGGCCACCGCGCTGGCCGTCAACGATCTATTGCGCGGCATGGGCATCCGTTCCGCACCCAAGTGGCCGAACGATGTGCTCGTCGGTGATCGTAAAATCTGCGGGATCCTCTCCGAACGGGCAGAACGGCCTGGCCTTCCACGAGCGGGAATCATTATTGGAATCGGCCTCAACGTGAACCTATCGAGCGAGGAGGCCAAGATGATCGACCGCCCCGCCACCTCGATCCTGATCGAAACGGGAAAGGCGCGGGATCTAAATCAAACCCTGGCCAGACTCTTCCAACCGTTGGAACATTGGATCGGCGAATGGGAATCCGGCGGATTTGCCAACCTTCGTAAAACCTGGACCGAACAGGCCGGCCCGATCGGCAAACCCTTGGCCGTTCACGATGGCGACCTCAAGAAAAATGGCGCACTGGCCGGCTTCGGCGACCACGGCGAGTTGCTGTTGCAAACCACCCAAGGAATCGAAACCATCTGGTCGGGAGATGTTTCATGAACCTCGAAATGTGCAATGACAGAATGATTTTGTGGCGGACGCGAAGCGAGGCTGGAGGTACGACAGCAATGACCGCAGGGAGTGGCAATGATTTCCTTCACCGCCAAGTTATCGGATTATTCTGCCTCAAAATTATTCTGCCTGTTTTATGCGTAGTCATGCTGAATGGCTGCGCCACAGGCAGAAAATACCAGATCCCCCGCAACCAAAAACCCGAAGTCATCAGCATGGAAACCACCGGCTACTGCAAATGCGGCAAATGCTGCGGATGGGAGCGGAACTGGAAGTTCCAGCCCGTCGTGGCCTACGGCTCCACCAAAGGCCAACCCAAGTCGGTCGGCATCACCGCATCCGGCACCAAAACCGGATGGGGAACCATCGCTGCCGACACGCGCTACTACCCCTTCGGCACCATCATGTACATTCCCGGCTACGGCTGGGGGCGCGTCGAGGATATCGGCGGCGACATCAAAGGCATGCACATCGATCTCTTTTTCCCCTCCCACCGCAAAGCCCTCGAATGGGGCCGCGAATGGGAAAAGGTCAAGGTGTGGAAACCGGGAAAAAGAACCAAGCCTTAGACCGCAGGCGCGAGGCGTTATCCCTCGGGAGGACCGACGCCCAGTTGGAATCAGGCGGCTGTTCGATGTGCATGTGGGGCGGACTTTCCAGTCTGCCCGACCGTATAGCGCAGACTGGAAAGTCCGCGCCACACGGACGAAAAAAAATCCCCTCCGCGATGAAGGGGACTTCCACACTCCATGACATGCCTGGGCCTAGAAGCGGTGCAGCAGCTTGCCGCTGACGGTGCAGGCGGAATAGTCCTGGCCAAATACCCCATCGACATCCAATCCGAATTCCAGTGTGTCGGAATTCCATTTGGAGAAGCGTACGCCGGTGCCGATCTGGATCAAATCCTCCTCACGGGCCTGGAGCGACACTCCGATCGTATTTGCGCCGCCTGCCATCATATAGGTTGGGGCATCCATTTCGGCATTGAACTCGTGCAGCCAGTGGGCGCGGAGCTCGGGCTGGAACTCCATTTCCAGGTTGAAGCTTTCAATCTTTCGGATCATCGACAGCGTGGCACCGAGCGAACCGAGGTAGGACCACTGGTCGTAGGAGTCCCACTGCTTATCCGGTGCTGCCAGCGAAGAGGTTTCAGTATAGCCATCGCGGTTGTAGTAGGTGGAGAGCAGCGATACTTCCGGCGTAAACAACACCGTATCGTGGAAGGCCGAGTAACCCAAGCCGCCGCCTAGATACATGCTGAATGCACTGGCATCGTATTTCCCGGTATAGCCGAACGTGGAGTCGCCTTCGGTCGTTACCGCGTTGTAGGCATAGTTGACATTGGCATCCACATAGCCCCGGTCGCCATTGAATGCAGCGTAGAGGGTTCCATGTCCCGTGTCGGCATCGCCATCGCTACCGGAGTTGCCGTTCACTTGCGTATGGGCATATCCGCCGGCCAGACCCAGCAACAGGCTGTTGAAACGCTTGTCGATCCCCGCAATGGCACCCCCCATGGAAGCATTGTATCCGGCATATTGGTCGTCGCCCTTCTGGTCGAAATATGAACCATAACCACGCCCCCAAACCTGGTAGGTGGGCGGGAGTTCAACCTTGTCGGCAGGAGCACCGGGAAGCAACCCGTTCAACCAATCCATGAAGGTTGCGTATTCACCGGAGCCACTCTTCGTCGAGCTCGACATGTAGGGTTTGCCCGCATTCGAAGGATCCCCTTCCAGATTCGGCCGCGGCGCCGCGTCGTCCACGCCCTTCATCGCACCGCGGACATCCCACGACGGAAGATGATCGCCGAGCCATTCCATGCTGTCGGCATACCACGATTCCGGCCCTTGGGCGCCACTCGGCGTGCCCGACGCACGGCTGCCCCAGTTTTCGTAGCGCCGGAAGCTGCTGGTCCGATCCTTGATCTGTCCAGCAAACACCTCCTGGAGACGGATCAGCGTATTGGCCATTTCCGGCGCGCGCACATACGCTTCCCGGGTTTTGCGTTGAGCATCCAGCTGTCCCATACCCGTCAATGAATTATATACCGGCGTGCCATTGGTCACGCTCAAAGACAAATCCTGCATCGCCTTCTCGTACTCGCTACCCGGCTCGGCCCCCAACGCCACGTCCCATGGCTTGTCGCCCAGCGTGGCATAAAGGTTCATGCTGCGATTCGTAACACTGCTGACACCGACCCACCAGTCGGAAGACGCATAATCAAAATCGGTCGCGGTAAGGCGATTGGTCAGGGTTCCCGAAGCCGACGCCAGCTTAAATTCGGTATTCGTCGACGAACCATACAGCGACCATTTCACACCACTGTTAAACGTCAGGGCGGTACCCGTAATCAAGCCATTTGTAACATTGTTAAGCTGAGTACGCAGTTGGCTTTCCGAGTTTGCCACAAACGCAGTAGCCGAAACCTGCCCCAGTCCAACATCCAGCGTACCACCGCTTTGCACGGTGAGTTTTTTGCTTGTATTCAATCGCGCCGTTGTTGCCCCCATGCGATAGGTATTCCCGCTCGAAACCGCCAAATCGGATCCCGAAATATTCATTGTGCCATTCGAGATATACATGTTGTTGATGACTTGCGGCGTAAGGAGGTTGACCGTCGCGGTCCCCGTGTACTGATTTACATTGGCAATCGCCACATTATTATTCGAGATGCTCAGGGTATTGACTGCCGTGCCGGCAAACGAAAGATTAGTCAATCCCGCACCCGAAACGGTGGCGGTATTTTTGCCCGATCCATCAAAGACCAATCCACCCACTTTTGCCCCAGACGACACGACCGTATTAACCACCGTTGCCGATCCAGCCAGTGAAATTGTGCCGTTTGTTCCTCCGGTCAGGGTTAAATTATTTTTCCCAGAACCGGCCAGATAGATATTACCAACTGCAGCTCCCGATATAAGCGAGTTGTTTACAGTGGTTCCATTGAACGTAATATCGCCGAAAGATCCCCCGGCAATATTGATGTTATTTAATCCGCTAAATCCCGGATACGCTCCATCATCAATGGCGGAAAATTCCGCGTTGCTAAATTTACCGTTGTTGATGGTGGTCGTGCTTGTGTAGTAACGAGAGGTTATCCGTAGTCCAACATTCCCCTGAAAATCACCATCGTTAATTTCGACAGTGCTATCCTGAAAATGTGCCCCAGCTCCGGCGACGCCACTGGTTCCATTCACCGTTCCAGCTTTACCGCCGATGAAAGTGCCTCCATTTACCGTAACATCCATGAAATCAATAAAAACGCCGCTACCGCCATTTGCGTTCACAGACCCCGTCCCAGTATTTCTGGAAATTCCCCCGTCACCTCCAGTGAATTCCCCGCTGTCAATGGTCAAAGTTGATCCATCAGGGAACTGATCCACCCGAGATATACGCACACCATTTCCGCCACGTGCTCCGTTGATGTCCAGATTCGACACATCATATTTAGTGGCCACATCAGCAGTATTAAATACAGCAGTCCCTCCATTCCCTCCCTGATACGAACCACCATCAAGTACCAGATCCATTGGCACATAATCGGCAAACAGGTGAATTCCATCTCCACCAAAGGCTCTTGCCCTGCCACTGCCATTGGTAATGATTCCGCCCGATCCACCATTAAACACGGCAGACCCGGTCAGTGCATCAAGCGTAAAAAGGCTTCCCAATTCCAATCCATGCCCACCCAATGCTTCGGCAACCGAACTTGAGGATACGTTTATGTTTCCGCCTGCGCCCCCAGTATAAGTACCGGCATTGGCATCGATCCTAATTTTATTGGCCAAGATTGCAGAGCCACCATTCGCAGAGGCAAGGGCTACCGCAGTCGAAGATGAAATGCGACCACCATCGCCGCCTACGATCAGGGCACCATCAATCGCAAGACTATCGGTTGCGCCAATTCCTGTGAACCACAGCCCGGCGCCCCCATTTACCGTGATGGGAGATGCCACTGCCGTAACCGTTACATCACCGCCCTTCCCTCCACGAATGGATTCTGCTTCAACGAGTTGGTTGGAAACCGTGACAAGATCGATATTACTGAGCGCCAAACCCGAACCACCATTTCTAGCTATTGAGGTGTTGGTGCTCACGGTAGCCGCTGTTCCGCCCGTGAATTTGGAAGCCGACACCAGCACATTGGCCACATTGGTTATGGCCGCGGCATCTCTTCCCGTTGCACCAAAATACTGGTTGTTGACCAAATTGGTTGTTTGCGTGCCGTTGCCGGTAAAGACAAGATTGGTGATTGCCCCGAACGAAACAGCACAGGTGGTTGCCGATGCCAAGAAAACACTATAGATCCGATTCATTAGTCCCCCTCAAAAAACATGGATTAAGTTACAACGCAACAGGCTGTCATAAATGGAAAATGATGTCATGCGCAAAGTGGAATAAACAGCCCGAAGAAACAGCCCGGTGTTTCTTCCAGGCACTCGGCATGAGGCATTATACCTATTGTAAAAACTTTCCGGCCTAAAGTAGAACGAGCGTCCCGCTCGTTTCCCGACGCTCGGGAGCAAGCGGGACGCATGCGCTACTGTCACAATATGTACCGACTTGTTTTTCAAATTGGCATTCGTTCCTGCCATTCACACTTCCCGGCATGATGCGTTCCTAAACCAACGAGTTCTTTATTGACCGCAAAGACGCCAAGACACGAAGCATAGGAAACGGATTTCTTTGCATCTTCGCGGCTTTGCGGCCATCCACCTGCTGCGCTGCCGCGTTTAAATATCCTTCACGTTGTTCGGGCTAGAATCGTCATTCTTCATTTTTTCCCTGCGTGTTTACCGTGAAAGGCAACACGAGAATATGGCCAGCGAATGAATAAAAACCACGAATCAAAAAACCGAGGACGGGAAATCCATTCGCAGATTTTATTCATTCGTTGGCAAACCCTTTGGTTGCGGCTTTGCCGCGCCGGGTATTCAGTGTATTCCGTGGTGATTCATTTCCGAATCTAGACGAAGACCCCCTACGGAATTTGAATTGAACAATGCTCCAAACCGCTTTAGCGGAGACTGCAACCCCTCCTGCAACAAACGTTCCGTTGGTCCTATCCCTCTGGAAGGTGCTCAACATCATCAAGATCCTTGTGACGCCCCGATGCCTGCTTATTACGACGCAAATCAGCCAGTGAAATCAAACTGACTGGCACTCCCTCAATCTCAACCTGCACCCGATTCATATAACTCTCCTCAAAATTGACTCCATCGATATCATTCAAGACCTCGATTCTCATTGGAGGAAGCCCCATGCGCACAATGTCACCCGGTTGCATGAAAAGTCCGGTGGTAATCTCATCGGAGAGCATTCCGAACTGTTGAAACACATCCACCAGCTTCTGGGCATTATCGAGGCGAATCGCCACCCAAATATCCATGTCGGCAGTCGTTCTTGGATACCCATAGTAACCGACCGCATAACCGCCGATGAGTAGATAATCAACCGCGTGGTCGTTCAACAACTTCAAGAATTCTTTGAAGTCTTCCGGTAGCTCTTGATTTTCCATAGCACACCTGCCTGTTTACCTGCATGGCCCGAAGCCGCTCGGCAGCCGTGCGGGAGATCCAATAGGCACCATCGTTCGAATCGTGAAGTGATGATACACTCAACACCGTTCTATCTACACGCATGTCGTTTTTCATGGCTTTGATACTACAAATTGGGGTGCAAATCGCAATGCAATAAACCAGGCACAACGGAGATCGGTATAAAAATATCGTGGCCGCCTGCATGGCGGGAAGACGGGGTCGGCGACCCCATCTACAACAACGTAGCGCATGCGTTCCTAAACCAACGAGTTCTTTATCGACCGCAAAGATGCCAAGACACGAAGCATGGGAAACGGATTTCTTTGCATCCTCGCGGCTTTGCGGTCATCCACCCGCTGCGCTGCCGCGTTTAAATATCCTTCACGTTGTTCGGGCTGAAATCGTCATTCTTCATTTTTTCCCTGCGTGTTTACCGTGAAAGGAAACACGAGAATATGACCAGCGAATGGATGAAAACTACGAATCAAAAAACCGAGGACGGAAAATCCATTCGCAGGTTTTATTCATTCGTTGGTAAAATCCTTAGTTGCGGCTTTTCCGCGCTGTGAACTTCGCGGCTTTGCGCGATAAAAAATCCGTTGCAGGGGTTCATGATAAAACCTAACTGAAGCGGGTATAACTCTCCTCAAAATTGACTCCATCGATATCATTCAAGACCTCGATTCTCATTGGAGGAAGCCCCATGCGCACAATAGAATCCGCACATGTTGGCGGAAGAAACATGCCTAGCGTCGGATCGGCAGTATTCTTGCCCTGGTTTTGTTTTCATCGACCACAATCAATGCACCGGATTGCAGTTGATACCTGAACTGCCGGAGCGCCGCAACAACGAGTGGTCCAGCGACGGCCGGATTGATGTTCTGGGCGCGGAGTTGCATGACGCTCGGCCCCTCGGCATTTGTCGCCGCCAGGATGTCTCCAAAGTCAAGATCATGCGTGAATACGATATGGTCGTTTTCCTTCGCCCAAAGCATGATTTCGGAATCGAGCGCATCCTGCCGGCCTACGCTTGACCAGTGGATGCATTCAAATCCTGATCCATGCAGCACCGAAACCCGCTTGGGTGAAAGATTCATGTCCAGCAGGATCTTCATGCCGATACAACTTGTGCTTCCACTTCTTCTACACGCCATGCCGCATACGAGAGCGCCTGGTCTATATCCCCATCTTCCAGATACGGATATAAATCCAAAATCTGCCGATGGGTACGTCCGGAAGCGACCAAGCCCACAATCGTACCAACCGTAACACGCATGCCTCGCAGGCACGGCCTGCCACCCATGATCCCGGGATTGAAAGTAATTCTATTTAGATCCAGCATTTCACGCCTCCATACAATGCGAGCAAAATATTCGCATTGACCTCTTATGTCGAGCATGCCCTTGCATGCAAACCCGTCTAATAGCGCATGCGTCCCGCTTGCTTCCGGACGACGGGAAACGAGCGGGACGCTCGTTCTACCTTATATCACCGACACGAAAACCATTGGTCACAACCCACTTTGAAATGCCCTAGCAGTAGCAGCGAAACGAGTTGGTGGAATGCAAAAAAAAGACCCCGCCAAAGCGGAGTCTTTCAGTCAAGCTAGCAGCCAAGAATTAGCTATGAACTTTTTTGCGAGCCAGAACCATTCCGAGGTCGGCCATACCCATCAGACTGAAGGTGGCCGATTCCGGATCAGCATGCAGGGTAAAAAATATCCACGCAGAGTCAACGGTGTTTCTTAAGACCAATAAATTGATCAACGGTGAGATCTGCTGCACGGATAAGGCCGCGCAGGGTTCCTTTAGCGACTTCCTTGTGGTCCGGCACTGAAAGGGATGCAATGTGGCCATCCTTGACGAGAATGATGTGGCTACCTCGTTGGCGAGCTACTTTCCAGCCATCCCGAAGAAAAAATTGAACGACTTCGCGTCCACTCAGGCTGGGCAACGGCGGCATTATACCGCAACCTCGACCTGCCGGGTTTCCACGGTGAGAGGCATGCCTTGTTCGGCACGCACTGCAAGACATTCTGCAATGGCATCCTGGATATTTCGCAATGCGTCGTCATGGCTCTTGCCCTGGCTGATGCATCCCGGTATGGCGGGACATTCTGCGATCCAGACGCCGTCTTCATCGCGGTAAAGTGTGGTTGTGAATTTCATCCCCTACAGATACATCCTATATTTCGGCATTGCAACTCCGCGCTTTCGTTTTGGCTCAAAATAATCTTTTTGTTTCCCGCAGAACTTGCGGGGGACTCGGCGGAGGGAAAGGATTAACCTAACGCGGCTTCGTAGCAGGTGGATGACCGCAAAGCAACGGTGTTAAACGACAACACAAAAATCAGGATCAAATGGGCAGAATAATTTTGAGGTAGAATAATCCCAATTGTAAAAACTTTCCGGCCTAAAAGAATGAGCGTCCCGCTCGTTCTACCTTTATCACCCGCTTGCACGGGAAAGTAGCGCATGCGTCCCGCTTGCTTCCGGACGACGGGAAACGAGCGGGACGCTCGTTCTACCTTATCACCCACTTGCACAGGAAAGTAGCGCATGCGTCCCGCTTGCTTCCGGACAACGGGAAACGAGCGGGACGCTCGTTCTACCTTTACGAAAACCATTGGCCACAAATTACATTGAAATGCCCTGCTGCAGTAGCAGCGAAACGAGTTGGTGGAACGCAAAAAAAGACCCCGCCGAAGCGGAGTCTTTTCAGTCAAACTAGCTGCTAAGATTAGCGGCGAGCTTTTTTGCGAGCCAGGAACATGCCCAGTCCAGCAATACCCATCAGACCGAAGGTAGCTGGTTCAGGAATAACAACTATTCCAGATGCATTCTGTCCATCCAGACCGCCGCCGAGGTTGTACAACTCTGCTACTGGAGGAAGACCGCTGAAGTCCTTATTTGCTGCGGCCTGAATTGCACCGATGTAATAGTTATCCCCTGCAGAGATAGTTCCCGACATGTCGTTATCATTGAAGATACGTGCATATACAGGAGCTCCAAGGTACGCAGCCTGAATTGTTCCGAAGTTACCTGCAGCATAATCCGTAAAATTAGCCGGATTACTGTTTATGAAGGTAAGGTTCGAACCGATCTGGACGTCACCACCAAACAGGTTGTTAATGTTCAGTTGCCCAGCCAGTGTCTCGTATGCACCGTTAGCATCAGCGTCATAAACAAGCTGAATGATAGCCTGTTCATTGGGCTGGCTTAAAATACCTGCCGTACCTGCCGAATTATAAATACCGAATTCAGATGACAGGTTAATAAAATAATCTGCCTGCACCATTGCTGACAAACCAACTACCGCTACTGCTACTGCAATTTTCTTCATTTGTTTCTCCTTGTTTTACATGTTAACTGACATAATTACGGATTAAATGGACGAACCTCACTCCAAGTAAAAGATGATGGACTTTGAACCCAGAAGCCTGATCCAACGCCAATAGTTGGATTTCCAGACCACCCAGCGCGACCTTTAGTATAAGTGCTATAACCAACACCGTTCCATATATGTACTGCACTTGCTGATGGAAGCTGAGCTGCCAAATCAGTGTCTTGCCACAGTGTTTCCACGGGATAGAAGTAACCTGTAGCATCCAAACCAGTCGCTACGGAAACAACATTAGTTGCGGAAAGCAGTACTTCACCACTCAAAATTACCTCATTGGTTCCGGTTCCCGCTGCCTGAATCCAGAATGCATCACCCAGCCCAATTACACTGTTAGGACTAAATCCAGCACGCCCCTTGGTAGACGTAATGTAAGTATTTCCTGTCTTATCCCATAAGTGAATCGCAGATGCACTTGGAAGAGTGCCAAAAACGTCATTTAGTGTTAATCCACCCGTTTCAAAATTCAACGCAACAAGAGTCAATTGCCCCCCGATAGCGTTTACTTTTGCATACCCCACCATATTAGCGCTGGTGACGGTTTGTGCGGAGGCCATGGAAGCCGCGCACGCAAGCATTGCTGCTGTTACTACTAGCTTTTTCATTGTATTACTCCTTGCTTGTAAGTGAACCCATTCCACTTATCGTTTTATTCAATACACCGATCCCATCCGCCTGGCAACTTTTTTTTAGTTTTATTTACTACTTTTTTCGTAGCACGGGCATCCTGCCCGTTACCCATAGGCTCCAAGCCCATGCCACTTAGTTGCTCCATCGGTAGCCCTGCGTCTGGTGATCGGTGCCGACAAGAGGCAGGAGTGAACCCATTTCAATCCCAACCCTTTGTCAACCCGTGCGAATTAACACCCCGAACGGCCAAAAACACAAGTTAAATTTTTGTGAGAAAACCGGGGAGAGACGAGTTGCTTGTTGCCCATCCTTGCCCATATATGGATCCGGCAGTCAAATATGGGGAGGTTTTGGGGAATTGTTTTGCCACAGAATCATTCTGCCCCAACTCCCTGCGGCGGTTTCATAGGCAGAATAATTTGGTGGCAGAACCATTTTTATGCGGTGCAGGCAGAGCCCCGCTCTACCGACCGTTCTGCCGCAACGGGCAGGATGCCCGTTCTACATTCCGTGGCTTGGGCATCCTGCCCATGATCCATCACGCCATCCCGCTCTGCGCAGTTCCGTGGAAGAACAGGATCGCATACTATTTCGACAAGCGCTCGATTTTTTTTTTGGCGGCGGTTGCGCCAGCGCTGTCGCCCGCTTGCTGCAGAAAAAATCCATAGTCAGACCACAATTCGACACTATTGGGAAGCATGCCCAATGCGAGTCGCAGGTCGGCGCAGGCTCCTGCGGGATCCCCCATTGATCCGCGCATCTTCCCACGAAGCCCGATAAACAAGGGGGAATCCTTGTAATATTGTTCAATGCCCAGGTTTAGATACTTGACCGCCTCTTTCACGTTGTTCCGCCGCATATTCAAGTTGACCAAGTGGTACAATGCCCAAAATTCACTCGGTTCGTATTTCAGCGCCATTTCATATTGGACAATCGCTTGCGACCAGTTTCCAACCGATTGCATGCCTTCGGCGGACGAGATGAAGCTGGCGGCAATTTCGTTGCGCACCACGGGGTTTTCTGGCGAAAGCTCCGCCGCTTTTATCAATAAATCCACGCATTGCCTAAGGAGCCCGTTGGCTTTCAGAATATTGGCCTGCAACGTCATGCGGAGCGCTTCGTGCGACTTGGCAACAACGTCTTTCTCCGCACCGGAGAGGCCTTCCATGAGCTCCGGCGGAACATCTGAAAAGTTGTCCAGCAGGATCCGCTGGTTCTCGTGCGGGGTATAGTGAAAAGTATGCTTGGGGGCTGAAAACTCGATGACCGGATGTTTGTCCGTATTCAAGCTCCCCTCTCCAAACATGGCATCGTCCACCTTCAACCGGGCCACAAACATGCTAAGCAGCATTTCCGGCGTGGTGAAACCAACTTCAGCCAAGGAGTCCCGAACGCTTTGCATTTCAAACTTCGCGTGTGCAATCGGCAACCGCAGCGTATCCTTCTCCTTGCCTCCCAGCATGATCGTATCGAAGCCGGTAAAAAACAGCAGGCAATCCGGGAAGACCTTGGCAAACGAGCGCATGATGGTTGCATAGTTTTCAGCCGAAAGTTCATAGAGCGGCAGGTACTGGGCCATGATCCCTCCCTCTGCCAATTGCGCTTTGGCCTGCTCAAAAAAATCGACCGTATAAAGGTTGGCCGCCCCGGCCATGACCGGTTCAAAGGGATCGGAAGTAATCACATCGTACGGCTCGCCGCCAACAAAGAGATGGTTCCGGCCATCGTTGATGGTGACCGTTACCTTGGGGTTGTTGATAACATTGTGGTTATAATCTTTCCATACATCCGCAACATGCCGGACACTGGGCTCGATTTCGACGACTTCCATATGCTCAGCGGGATAGCAGCCGACTGCGCCAAAGGTGACTCCGGCTCCCAAACCAATATTAAGAATGCGCTGTGGATTGGGATGGAAGAGCATCGGCAGGTGCCCCATCATGCGTTGGAGCATCATGCTGCGCTCGGACGTATCGGCTTCGACCTTGCCTTGGCTGCAATAGGATCGTTTTTCATCCGGGGTCTTAATGACGGAAATCGTCGAGGTAACTCCCTCGTTGAAATACAGCAACCGTTCGCTCCGAATCTGATCCTTGAGGAGTACCCGTCCGTTTTTAACGTAGTTCCAAGGAGAGAAGTAGGGCCCCGCCGACAGAATTTGCTTATCCCATTCATGCGGAACAATGAAAAACACCAGCGCAAAGATCAGTGTCATTCCGGCAGCGATGCCACGAGAAAACCGTCCGCTGCCAAATGAAAGGCAGAGAGCCAGTCCGAGCAACAAAACTAGGAATGCGCACAAGACAAGGGACTTTTCCATGCCTAAAGTGGGCAACAGCAAAAACCCGCCGACAAAGGCACCGAGGGCTGCACCGATGGTGTTGAACATGGCCGCTTCGCCGACAGCACGCGGTGACGACTTCATCGCGGTGCGGATCGCCTTGACCGCCGCCGTAAAGGATGCTCCGAACAACATGGTGGGAACCAGCAGGAAGATAAGTGTAATGACAAACTTGAGCAGGATCATGGTGCTCCATTCCGGAGTTCCATTGAGCATCAGATGCTTGAGCAGGAATTCCGGCATGGCGGTGAACCAGCCAAGGGATATCAAGGTATAGATCCCGGTCGACATGGCCGCCATGCCGAAAACATAAGCCGGTCGCTTCACCTTGTCGGCAAAACAACTGATCAGCATGGATCCCAGCGAGAGGCCGATCAGGAAGACGGAAAGCATGGCCGAGAAGGAATAGGTGGTGGAGCCAAAAACAAGAATAAGCGCCCGGAACCAGACCACCTCGAATGCCAATGCCAGGAAACCGGAGGCTCCAATGGCGAGCAGCAGTCCATTGGCCGCTTTGCCGCGCGGCCCCCGATAGGCTTCATCTGCGCTGGTTTCCGTTGCCAAGGCTTCTGTCATTTCCACCGAATGGTCCATCTTGCGCGACAGGACCACCGCAATGATCCCGACGGATAGATCCAAGGAAACCGCCGCCATGTTCGACAGGGACATTCCCAGTTGCGGGATCAAAACAAATCCGCACAGCAACACCCCGGCCACGGCTCCCATGGTGTTGACGCCGTACAAAATACCCAAGCGGGAGCCAAACTTTTCCACCCGCATTAGAAACCCCTTCGACAAAACCGGCAAGGTGGCACCCATCATGGCGGTGGGGATCAGCAGAAGGATCAGGGCCAGAAGTACGCGGACAAAGGTTAGAAAGGCCATCGAGGATGAAATATGCAGGGCAGCGAAACGGTACAGATGCTGGATGAGTTCGAACAGCAGCGGCACGCATAGCGCATACAGCGCGGTTGCAATTTCCAGCAAACCAAACAAGCGGACGGGACGTTTTATCCTGCTCGCCCACTTGCCGGAGAAGTGCGCCCCAACGGCAAGGCCGAACATATAGGTCGTCATGACCGTCGCGGCGGCATAGACCGTATTGCCAAAAATAAGACCCAGATGCCGGACCCACAGCACCTCGTAGGTAAGCGCGGCAATACCCGAAAAGAAGAATAGCAGGGATATAATTTTCATCCGAGACGTATACAATCAGCGGGGATGGCATAACAAGCCACAATCTAGGGAAAACCATAAACAACCAAATGTGTGTGTTTATCGTGGCCAGCCATTCCTACCTACCGACCAAGCGAAATCCTGTTCTACCGGCCATTCCACTGTAACGGGCACGATGCCCGTTCTACATTCCGTGGCTTGGGCATCCTGCCCATGATCCCCGCACCGCCTGGCTGTTCGGGCAGATCCCCGCTCTACCGGCCGATCCACCGCAACGGGCAGGATGCCCATTCTACATTTCGTGGATTGGGCACTGCCCATATAAAGATCCGGCAGTTAAATATGGGGAGAGGTTTTGGGGAATTGTTTTGCCACGCAATCATTCTGCCTGACCTCTCTGCGGCGGCTTCATAGGCAGAATAATTTGGTGGCAGAACCATTTTTATGCGGTGCAGGCAGAGCCCCGCTCTACCGGCCGATCCACCGCAACGGGCAGGATGTCCGTTCTACATTCCGTGGCTTGGGCATCCTGCCCATGATCCCCGCACCGCCTGGCCGTTCGGGCAGAGCCCCGCTCTACAGGCCGATCCACCGCAACGGGCAAGATGCCCGTTCTACATTTCGTGGCTTGGGCATCCTGCCCATGATCCCCGCACCGTCGGCGGTTCAGGCAGAGCCCCGCTCTACAGGCCGATCCACCGCAACGGGCAGGATGCCCGTTCTACATTCCGTGGCTTGGGCATCCTGTGCCCATATATAGATCCGGCGCTTAAATATGGGGAGGTTTTGGGGAATTGTTTTGCCACAGAATCATGGTTCATAACCTATTTCCGGAGCTAAGGGGTTGTTATCGTAGAAGCGGTGCCCTCACCGCTTTGCGCACGGGAAGCCCTGCGGACGAAAATGCGATGGGGGCATCGCATCTACGAACGAGCATCCTCCAAAAATTGCATTCCCCGCAAATGGGACATGAACTAAAATCATTGTTTCCCAACTCTCTGCGACGGTTTCATAGGCAGAATAATTTGGTGGCAGAACCATTTTTATGCGGTGCAGGCAGGCCAGCCCGGAAACATCCGGCGTGTACTAATTTCGTTGCCGACAATCCAAGCGAAGGACTACACGGGAATATGACCAGCGAATGAATAAAAACCACGAATCAAAAAACAGAGGGGCAGGAAGTCCATTCGCAGGTTTTATTCATTCGCTGGCGAACCCTTTGGTTGCGGCTTTGCCGCGCCGGAAACAGGAACTTTTCTAGGTTGTTGTTGACTCGTTTTCCGTTCCTGTACAAAATGGCTCGGCAAAAGGATGCATAAGATGAACCAGAATAAATACATTGCCGATTTCATGAACACCTTCCCCTACGAGGGCTTGACGTTCGACGACGTGTCGTTGATTACCCAGTATGCGGACTTCCTGCCAGGGGACACCGACATCTCCGCCAAACTAACCCGCAATGTCACCGTAAAGGTTCCGTTTCTCAGTGCCGCCATGGATACGGTGACCGAGGCCCGCATGGCGATCTCGATGGCGATGCTCGGCGGCATCGGGGTGATCCACAAGAACCTCGACCCCGAACAGCAGGCCGTGCATGTCAGCCGCGTCAAGCACCACCTCAACGGCCTTATCTCCGATCCGATCACCTTCAATGCGAACGAAACGCTCGAAACCATCGCTGCCCGCCGCGCGGAAAAGGGCTACAGCTTCAGCGGTTTCCCGATCCTCGACAACGACGGCAAGCTCGTCGGCATCCTGACGTCCAAGGACATCCGCTTTTCCCGCTCCAAACGCGCGAAAGTGACCGATGTCATGACCACCGATGTCATCACCGCCAAGCCGAGCACGAACTTGCGGCAGGCCTACGACATCATGCAGAAGCACAAGATCGGCAAGCTGCCGCTGCTGGAAAAGGGCAAATTGGTCGGTCTCTACAGCTATGCCGACGTCCGCCGCCTGATCGAAAACGAAGAGCCGCTATTCAACCGCGACTCCAAATACCGCCTGCGCGTCGCGGCCGGCATCGGGCCGGGCGACTATGCTCGCACCGAAATCCTCAACCAGGCCGAGGTCGATGTGATGGTGGTCGACACGGCACATGGCCACTCCAAAGGCGTAGTCGAAATGGTTGCTTGGGTCAAAAAGACCTTCCCCCACATCGACGTCATCGGCGGCAATATTGCCACCGGCGAAGCGGCGCTGGCGCTGCGCGATGCCGGAGCGGACGCCGTCAAGGTCGGCATCGGCCCCGGCTCCATCTGCACTACCCGGGTCGTGGCCGGCGTCGGCATTCCGCAGATCTCCGCCATCTATGCCGCCGCCAGCGCCCTCAAGGGCGAAATCCCGGTCATCGCCGACGGTGGCGTGCGCAACTCCGGCGACATTGCCAAAGCGCTTGTTGCCGGTGCCGACAGCGTCATGATGGGTTCCGTGCTCGCCGGTACCGAAGAAAGCCCCGGCGAAAAGATCATCTACGAAGGCCGCCAGTTCGTGATCTACCGCGGGATGGGCAGCCTCGACGCGATGAAATCGCGCGAAGGCAGCCGCCAGCGCTATGGCCTGACCAGCGACGACGACCTCGTTCCTCAGGGCATCGAAGGCATGGTGCCGTTCGCCGGAACCGTGAGCAAGGTGATGAAGCAATACTGCGGCGGCCTGCAGGCCAGCCTCGGCTACTGCGGCGCGCACAACATTGCCGAACTCAAGAAAAAGGGCCAGTTCATCCGCGTTTCGCACGCCGGAGCCATCGAGGCGCACGCCCACGACGTCAAGATCACCAAGGAAGCGCCGAACTACCGCCGCTAGAAATTTTGATTTTTGATTGCCGAATGCCAATTTTCTGGTCTGCGACGCCTTTTAAGGAAGAAGGCCAACGCCACTTGAGTTCCTTCAATCAAAAATCATGAATCGGAAATCGAAAATGCCCATCGCCCTCGTCCAGATGAACCCCACGGTTGGGGCGCTCGCGTCCAACACCGACCGGATCGTTTCCAGTGCATGGGAAGCCTTCAATGAAGGCGCGCGGTTGATTGTTTTTCCTGAACTGGCGCTTTCCGGCTATCCGCCCGAAGACCTGATTCTCAAGGACCATTTTTGCAACGACTGCGAGGCGCAGTTCCAACGATTGCAAAAGGAGCTGCCGCCCGAAGCCTGCGTGGTCGTGGGATCCCCGGTTTCCAAGGATCGGAAAAAATACAACGCCGCCATCGTCTTCCAAGGGATGGAGGTGGTCGGCATCTATAAAAAAATATTGCTCCCGAACTATGGCGTATTCGACGAGCAGCGCGTGTTCGCGGCAGGCCGTGAACCGCTGGTTTTCGAGTTCGAAGGGAAGCAGGTCGCCATCCATATTTGCGAAGATTCGTGGGAGCCCGACGGCGCGGCGGTTGCCGCGCTGGAAAACAAAAACATCGATCTGCTGATCAACCTCTCGGCGTCCCCCTACCATCGCGGGAAACTTGGCAACCGCACCACTGTACTGGGACGCACCGCCAAAAAACTCAATACAACCCTACTCTACTGCAATATCGTCGGCGGGCAGGACGAGCTGGTTTTCGACGGTGCCAGCATGGTGCTTTCCCCCAGTGGCGAATGCATCGCCCGCGCCCGACAGTTCGAGGAAGACATCCTCTATTTCGACTGCGGGCAGACTGGAAAGTCCGCCCCACATGTGGAGCAGGCTTTCCAGCCTGCTCTCCCAGACTTGGAAGAGGTCTACGAAGCGCTCAAGCTGGGGTTGAGGGACTATGTCGAAAAGATCGGCTTCAAGCGCGTGGTCGTGGCGCTCAGCGGCGGGATAGACTCCGCCCTGGTGCTGGCGCTCGCGGTAGATGCACTCGGCAAAGACCGTGTTGCCAGCGTCACCATGCCTTCTCAATATTCT
>JAIPJC010000052.1 GCA_021734345.1 Kiritimatiellales bacterium
CTTTTCCAGGCCTTGGAAAAAAAAGGAATACGGATCGCAGTGCTTAAAACCCCGGCTTGCCCGGAACGCATTGTAAAATCCAGCAGCGAAATTGCCCTCATCCGCCAGAGCCAGCAGGCCGCCGTAGCCGCAATCCAGATCGCCACCGCGCTCATCCATTCGGCTAAAATCGGGAAAAACAACCAATTGATGCTCAATGGAAAAGTTCTAACTTCCGAAATCGTCCGGGAGCACGTCAGCCAGGAATTGATCCGCCACGAGTGCAGCGCGAACGACACCATCATTGCCGGCGGGGTGCAGGGAACCGATTGCCACGAAAGGGGTAGCGGACCACTCTACGCGGGGCAAAGCATCATCATGGACATCTTTCCCCGCAGCGAAATCCACGGCTATTGGGGTGATATCACTCGCTCCGTCTGCCGCGGCCCCGCTTCCCCGGGGCTAAAAAAAATGTACAACACCGTCAAAACCGCCCAGCAAACTGCCCTTGCCATGGTTAAGCCCGGGGTATGTACCGACGAAATCCATCAGGCTGTTCAAGCGGTGTTTGAAAAACGAGGCTACGAAACCAAAGCCGTTGAGGGACGCCATGTCGGCTTCGTGCATGGAACCGGCCACGGTGTCGGGCTTGATATCCATGAATCTCCAAGGATCGGAAGAAGCGGTGAAATGCTCGCGGCCGGCAACGTGGTGACGGTCGAACCCGGGCTCTACTACCCCGAACTCGGCGGCATCCGCATCGAAGACACCATTGTCGTCACCGAAAAAGGGTGGCGCTATCTCGCCCCCTGTGCGAAAAGGTTCGAGCTTCTCTAAGGCAATAATCCCAACCGGGAGGCGTTATACGGGCGAATCTACGAAAGGACAGGTAGGCCAATGAAAATACAAATGATAGCTCTGCTGGTTTTGGCCGCTGCCGCATCGGCATTTGCCCAGGAAACAAACGTCGTTGACAAGCGGCGGGGCGAAGGCTTCGGCGGTCCGGGTCGCAATGGCCATGAACGGCCCGACTGGGGCCCCGGGCAGCGCGAAGAACGCCAACAGCGCAACGTGCAGCTCATCGGCAAGGTGTTGAGCGATATTGGCGTGAGCGACGAGGACAAAATAAAAATACACGACCTCCAGGAAGAACACCGCGCGAAGATGAAAGCCAACATGGACCGCACCTTTGTTGCCCGTGAAAAACTCTCCCGGCTACAGGATTCCGGCGCCACCGATGCAGAGCTCGATGCCGCGATCAACGAAGTCTCGGAAGCCCAGTCCGAGCAACTGAGGATCCTCGTGCGCAACCGCATGGAAATGGAGCAAATCCTCGGCAAGGAAAAGTACGCCAGGTTCATGGAAAGCGCCCGGATGCAATTCCGCCAGCACGAGGGACGCCGCGGCGACGACGGTCTGCCGCCCCGTCCAGGACTTCCACCCTTGTCCGGCCGCGGACCCGACCAGCCACCGCCTCCCCAGCCCCGGGAATGATGGATCTCCACGCGGGGATGCCAAATCCATTATAGCGTTTGCCAAATCACGGTGGTTTTGGAAGACTGCCTTCATGCGCAACAAAAAGCCGAGTCCCTTCCAGGCCAGCTTCCTTTTGACGGACCAGGAGAAGATCTACGTTCTGGTCGTCTGCGGCATATTCCTCATCGGACTCTGCGCCCGCCATTTTTACTTGATCAACGAAACCGCTACGGTATACACCTCCGCCGGCATCGAACAGACGGAGAATGGCCATGAATAACTGTATTTTTTGCAAGATAGTAAACCATGAAATCCCCGCGACGGTGGTTTACGAGGACGAGGACGTGCTGGTCTTCATGGATATCGGCCCCATCATCAAAGGCCATGCGCTGGTGGTTCCCAAAGACCACTTCGACTCGGTTTTGGAAACACCCGAAAACGTCCTCGCCAAACTGCACCGGGCGGCAAAACGGATTGCGGTTGCGCAAATGAACGGACTGGGCGCGGACGGCGTCAATATCGTGCAAAACAACGGGAAGGCCGCGGGGCAGGAGGTTCCGCACATGCACGTTCACGTTATCCCCCGCTTTGAAGGCGATGGCCACCACTGGAACTGGAACGCAAAAAAATACGTTGATTCCAACGAAATGATCGGCTTGGCAGAAAAAATGCGTAACAACTTATAGACGATGAAAAAACCAAACATAGACGATTTGCTCGGCCCCATCCTTAAGCGCGACCCGCGCTATACGGAAGAGGCCTACTTTTTTGTTCGCGAAGCGCTCGACCACACCGTCCGCCAGCTCGCCAAGCCCCGCCATGTAAGCGGGCAGGAGCTCCTGCACGGTATCCGCGACTATGCGCTGGGCGAATACGGCCCGATCACCAAACGCGTCCTGTCGGAATGGGGCATCAACGAATGCGTCGACTTTGGCAACATTGTCTTCAATCTCGTCAACGAAGGTCTGCTGGGCAAGACCGACGAGGACTCCATCGAAGACTTCATCGACGGCTACGACTTCACCGAGGCGTTCCTGCAACCCTTCCGACCGAGGGAGCCCCTTGCCTGTCGCCTCGACCGCACCCTCTCGGCGGACTAGCTTCCAGTCCGTGGAAGTCCGCCGTTTTCCTTCCCGAATTATCTCTTTATCTGTCTGAAATACCACGGCACGCAACGTCCCATAAGCGAATTGGTGTGTCTTAAGGGTGCGCCTGCCAACCATAAGAGGTAGCGATAATGCGAAAACAAAGTAATTCCGTCCATTGGACGCTTTTTTTGGCCATGGTTTCCCTGAACCTTCCCGGTGCCATGGGACAGGAGATGGAAGCGGTTGTCCCGGCTGAACCAGCCCCGGCACCGGAACAGCAACCGGTGGCCGAAGTCGCTCCGGATGGTTCGGCGGCCCCCGCCGAAGAGGTGCCCAGTAGTGCCGCCATCGTCAGCCAACGCGATGCCTCGACCACCATTCCGCCCATCCAGACCACCGTAACGCGCGATGCCTCCAAATCCGATGTCGCCATCAACTGGGAAAACGTCACCCTCAAGGACTGCATCGAGGTGCTGTCGCGCGACCTCGGCATGGAATTCATCATTTCCCCGTCCGTCAACGTCGCCCAGGAAGTCAGCATCCGCGCCGGCGATGTTACCACCTGGGATCGTGCGCAAAAACTGGAACTCTTCGACGCCGTGCTCGAAACCGCCGGCGTGCAGCGCACCCAGCGCGGCCGGGTATGGGTATTCGCCCCGTCCGACATTCGCCCGGTTGTGAAGGCGTTCGAGGCCAGCGAACTGGCCGATGGCAAGCCGATCATTGGGGTGATCGAACTCCAGAATATTGCCGCCAACAGCGCCGTGCAATTCCTCAATACCGTTGGCGGCAAGCCCCAGCAGGTCTTTGGCATGAACGACTCGCGCATGCTCATCGTGCTCGGCACAAAAGCCTACCTCAAGCAGATGGAGGAACTCGTCAAGCTGATCGACTTTCCGCCGTCCGTGCTCTCCCACTACATCCTCAAGGAAGCCGACTCCGAGGACGTCGCCCGTGATCTAACCAGCATCTTCTATCGCCGCACCGGCGGCGACGGCCAGCCGGTCCGTTTCGTCGCCATCCCGCGGCTCAACACCGTCATCGCCCAAAACCTCCCGCCTAGCCTCGTGTCCGAAATCGACCGCTGGATCGGAATTCTCGACCGTTCCGACGACCTCAACGAACGCGTCACCAAGGTCTATCGCATGCAGGTCATCGATGCCGAAACCATTGGCAAGACCCTCGCACAGCTCTATTCCAATCTCTACAAGCAGGCGCAGGTGCGCGAAAAGGAAATCGGGAAAACCGCCAACAAGGCCCAAGCGGCCTCGGCTGCCGCCCCCGCCGCTCCTGCCGCGACCAAGTCGACGACCAAGTCCAAAACCACCGCCGCCGCTGCGCCAAAGGCCGCCGCCCCGGCGAAATCGTCCAACGGAGGCGGCGACGACTCGTCTTCCTCCAGTCCAATGGATGAAGAAGTCATCATCCTGTCCGACAAGGACACCAACACCCTCATCGTCAACGCCCCGGCCGACATGCAAAAGGATATCGAACGCACCATCCTGGAACTCGACCAATCCCGCCGCCAGGTGCTCATCGAAACCGTGATCGTTGAAGTCACCCTCGACGCCGGCCTCGACCTGGGTGTCGAATGGGCCGTGCAGGGCGGGGGAGATCCCGCCAATGCGGGCGCGCTCATGAGCGGCCTTCAACTCGGCGAGATTAAGGACGGAACTACACCTCTCGCAAATGCGGCCGACGGCCTGACCTATCTCATCACCTCCAGCGAACAGAAAATGGCCCTCATCCACGCCGCCCAGACCGACAACCGTCTGCAGGTCCTCTCCTCGCCCAACGTGCTCACGCGCGACGGCATGGAAGCCTCGGTATCCTTCGGCAAGGAGGTGCCCGTGCGCCAAAGCACCGTAACCTCCGGCGGGAACGAGAACTTTTCCTACGACTACCGCGACGCCAAGATCAGCCTCACCGTCACTCCCCACATCGACGACAACAGCATGGTCACCCTCAACCTCGAGCAGGTCATCCGCCGCGTCGAGACCGACAAACTCTCCAACCTGACCGATGCCCCGACCTTCCAAACCCGCGAAATCAAGTCGAACCTCCAGGTCGACAACGGGCAGACGGTGATTCTAGGCGGCCTCATCGAGCGGGAAGACACCACCTCGCGCGTCGGCATCCCGTTCCTCATGGACATCCCGTTTCTCGGCTGGCTTTTCGGACGCAACGTCGACAGCAAGGCCGGCTCCGAAATCCTCATGATCCTCACGCCCCACGTGGTCGACTCGCGCGATGAAACAGACCTGCTCACCCGCGATTTCCGCCGCAAGATCATCGGCGCCATGAGCGAAAAGGACGTGCGCGAGCTCTACGATCTCGAAGACGGTCCCTACGTACCGAAAAAAACCATCATTCAGGAGTCCGCCGACACCGTGGAGAAGAACTAATGGCCTACCGGCAACTAGGCGACATCCTCGTCGCGAACGGCCATGCCAGCCGCGACGCCATCCAGACCGCCCACCATAAGCAAAACGAGGGCGGCGGAGTTCCACGGATTGGAAAAATCCTCGTCGACGACGGGATCGTCCAGCCGCTGGAACTTGTACAGGCCCTGTCCGAGCAATATGGCCTGCCCGTCTGTCCGCACGCAAAGCCGTCCGAGTTCCTTTTCCTCCAGGAAAACCTGCCGTTCTCCTTCATGGTCGAGCACCGCGTGCTGTTCCAAACCCTGGAAGAGTCCCTTTGCGCCATCACCGACGACCCCACCGACTGGTCGACCCTCGAAGCCGCGCGGCTGCACCACGGCGCGCAACTTCCCGTCTACCTCGTCACCGAAGAGCAGATGGACGAGGCACTCGACAAGGCCCGCGAATTCGCCACCAACAACCTCTCCTCCATGATGGCCGAGGCCGAGGTTTTCCAGTCCGGCGACTGGGGCGACGAAGAGGAGCACCTGCGCGACCTCGCGCTCGAAGCACCCGTGGTCCGCATGGTCAATCTCATCATCACGCAGGCGGTCGACAAGCGCGCATCCGACATCCACGTCGAGATCGGCGACTACAAGCTGCGTGTCCGCTACCGCGTCGACGGCGTCCTCCACGAAGCCGAATCGATCGACAAGAAGCACCACGCCGCCGTCACCTCGCGCATGAAGCTGCTCGCCAAGCTCGACATCGCCGAGCGCCGCATCCCGCAGGACGGCCGCATCAAGATGCAGATCCACGGGCACGACCTCGACATGCGCGTCGCCACCACGCCGACCATCTACGGCGAGAACATCGTCATCCGCCTGCTCAACTCCCAGCAGGTCGAACTAAACTTTTCCAGCCTCGGCATGCCCGACCGCGAGCGCGAACTCTTCACCCGCATGGTCGACCAGCCGCAGGGCTTCATCCTCGTCACCGGCCCGACCGGTAGCGGCAAGACCACCACGCTGCATACCGCGCTGACCCATCTCAACTCCGACAAGGTCAAGATCATCACCATCGAGGATCCCGTCGAAATCCGCCTCAACGGCATCAACCAGATCCAGATGAATCCCAAGATCGGCATGACCTTCGCCAACGGCCTGCGCTCCATCGTCCGCCAGGACCCCGACATCATCATGGTCGGTGAAATCCGCGACGCCGAAACCGCCGACATCGCCATCCAGGCCTCGCTCACCGGCCACATGGTGCTCAGTACGCTGCACACCAACGACGCCGCCGGCAGCATCGCCCGTCTCGCCGACATGGGCGTCGAGAGCTACCTCATCGCCTCCGCGCTCACCGGCGCGCTGGCCCAGCGGCTCTGCCGCCGCATCTGTACCCATTGCGCCCAGCCCTACACCGTCACCCGCGGGCACCTCTCCGATTTCCCCGAAGCCGTGGAACCCGAATACACGCTCTACCGCGGCCATGGCTGCGAACATTGCGACGGCACTGGCTTCTACGGCCGCATGGGGCTATACGAACTCATGGCCGCCAACGACGAGATGCGCGAGCTTGTCCAAAAGAGCCCCGAGGCCGGGCCCATCCGCGCGCTCGCCCGCCGCAACGGAACGCACCTCCTGCGCGAATGCGGTTGGCAGGCCATCGCGTCCGGTGCCAGCACCGTCGAGGAAATAAGAAGGGTGACGCAATGGACTTAGCTTTTCTACTTACTGCATATTGCGTACTGCGTATTTCTGCCCAGCAATACGCAGTACGCAATACGCAATACTCATCATGAACAAGTTTCTTTACAAGGCAATGACCGCCGATGGCCAGGCGCGCAACGGCATGATCGAAGCGCCGTCGCAAGCCCAGGCTGTGCGGCTGGTTCAGCAGAACGGGTTGGTATTGCTCACCATCGAGTCGGCCGAAAGTTCGGAAAGCTTCGCGGCGGCGTCGCGCTCGATCGGCGGGCGGATCACGACGCAGCAGCTGATGGAATTTTCATCCGAAACCTCCGCCCTGCTCGATGCCAACATTCCGCTTGAGCAAGTACTCAAGACGCAGGCCGACCTCTGTCCGCACGTCCGCTTCAAGGAAGTGCTGACCGAGGTGTGGAAGGACGTCAACGGCGGCGCATCGTTCGCCGATGCGCTTGCGCGCCACCCGAAGGTGTTCGAGCGCTTCTATTCCAACATGGTGCGCGGCGGCGAAGCCTCCGGCGCGCTCGACCTCATCATGCGCCGCATCGCCGCGCTGCTCGAACGGCGGCAAAAACTACGGTCGAAAGTCGTCAGCGCCCTGATCTACCCCTCGCTCCTAGTCGTCATGGGCGTGGCGGTGGTCTCCATCATGATGCTGGTCGTGATCCCCAAGCTCTCCGAACTCTTTGCCGACGGCGGCCGACTGCTGCCCGCTTCGACCCGCGCGATCATCGCCATGAGCGAATTCAGCCGCGTCTACTGGTGGCTGTTGCCGCTCGCCATCGTTGCGATGGTTGCCGTGTTCAAGGTTGCAACGCGCTCGGAGGAGGGCAAGGTGAAATGGAGCATGAAGGTATTGAAGCTTCCCATCCTTGGAAACCTGATGGCCGAGGCCGAAACCAGTCGCTTCTGCCGCATGCTCGCCGCGTTGCTCGAAGGGCAGGTGCCGATTTTGCAGGCCATCTCGATCACGGGCGGAACGCTGTCCAATGCCGCGCTGCGCAACCTGATGAAAAGCGTCTACGAAGCGGTGCAGTCCGGCAAGCCGATGGGGCCGCTGCTCCAGCAGCATCCGGAATTCCCGGAGCTGGCTTCGCGCATGATCACCATGGGCGAGGATTCCGGCGAGCTCGGCACCATGCTCGACAAGGTGGCGGAGCGCTACGAGGAAAAGGTCTCCGCCTCCACCGAACGCTTTGTCAGCGTGCTCGAACCAATCTTTATCGTAGTAATGGGCATCGTGGTCGGCTTCATCGTCATCAGCATGATGCAGGGCATCATGGCGATGAGCACATCGGCCGGATAGAAACCCAATTGAACAGGAGGAAACAATGGAACAGAAAAAGAGACAGAACAAATCGGGCTTCACGCTGGTGGAACTGCTGGTGGTGCTCGTGATCCTGATGGTGATCGGGACGATCGCCGTGCAGAACTTTTCCGGTGAAGAAGACAAGGCCAAGGTGAAAGCCGCGAAATCCTCGTTCACCCAGATCGAAACCGCGCTCGAACGCTTCAAGCTCGATATGGGCCGCTATCCAACCGAGGAAGAAGGACTGGTCGTCCTCCTCCAGCCGCCGGAAGCCGACGCCGAGAACTGGGCAGGAAAATATCTCGCCAAGCCAAAGCACATCGTCGATCCGTGGGGCCACGACTATATCTATGTGGTTCCCGGCCCAAACAACGAACCCTACGAAATCAAGACACTGGGCGCGGACGCTGCCGAGGGCGGCGAAAAGTTCAACGCCGATCTCTCCAGCGTGGATGAATAATCCGTAACGGGCGATGAGTAATGCATGCAGGACGGAAATGCGGATTCACGATGATCGAGCTGCTGGTGGTATTGGCCATCATCGGCGTGATTGTCACGATCAGCATTCCGACCATCGCTTCGATGACTTCGCCGAAACATGTGCTGCGCAAGGAAGGCCGCAAACTGATGCAGCTGATGACCGAGGCGCGTTCGGCGGCGATGAACCGCAAGATCCGGATCGATGTCTTCGTTGATCCGGAATTGAACGAGGTCCACGCGGTGGAGTCGTCCGCCTACCGCGCCTTGATGGCGGATGAACTCGACGAAGAGGAAAGGGCGTTGGCCATGAGCAACCGCTTCGAGCGGGTGCTGGTCTTGGACGAGAATTTTACCCTTGAAGCCTTTTCCGCCGACCAGATTGTTGTGCCGACCGAGGAGGATGAAACCTTCCAGCCGGCGGAAGAACCGGAGGTGGATTTTGCGGCGAGGGAAGATGATGCCGAAGGCGAAGTACGCGCGCTCTGGTTCACCCACTTCGGAGGAAGCAATGGCGGTGGGATCAGCCTGTATTACGACGGCGTCCGGCTCGATATCGCCGCCGATATTTTGACGGGGCGACCGAAAATCGTAATGGTGAAGCGGGATGAATAGGCGCGGCTTTTCCCTGCTCGAAGTGCTGGTGGCGCTGGTTGTCTTTGCTGTCGGCGTAACGGGGATGCTGGTGGCGCTGGGACACCACATGAAGGATGTGAGCTTTTCGGAGGAGCATGCGCGTGCGATCCGGATCGCGACACGGGAGATGAATGCGCTGCGGCGGCTGAAGTATATACCGGATTCGGAAACCGAGGGCGAGGAAGGCCGCTATATCTGGACGGCCACCGTGGAGGAAATGGACGAGACGGAGATTCCGGGCGTGACCACGGACGAAGCGGGCAAGTCGCGCGCGCTGAAGCCATGCACGATGTCGGTGCTGGTGCAGTGGAGCGATGTCGAAGGCGGTGAATTGAAACGTAAAGTGGAGCTCCAGGGATTGGAACTTTTTCAACCTAAATAGGAATGGACATGAACAGAAGGCTATTTACCAAGCACATTATCGCCGGGGCGGCCATCGCTCCATGGGTCGCGAAGGCGGCCACCCAGCAACCCAACATTTTGTTTGCGATCGCCGACGACTGGGGCACGCATGCCGGCGTGTATGGCGACAAGGTCATAAAGACGCCAACGTTCGACCAGCTCGCGAAGGACGGCATCCTGTTCGAGCACGCCTATATTTCATCACCCTCCTGCGCACCGTCGCGCGCAGCGATCCTGACGGGCCAGTGGCACTGGCGGCTGGAGGAAGCGGCGAACCTGTATGGCCCGATTCCCGCCAATGTTCCCCTCTATCCCGACCTGCTGGAAGCGGCTGGATACTTTGTCGGCTACACCCGCAAAGGATGGGGGCCGGGCAAGAACGGCGACCGGTCGCGCAATCCGGCTGGAAACCTATACAAGAACTTCGCCCAGTTTCTCGCGGAACGCCCGAAGGACAAGCCGTTTTGCTTCTGGTTCGGTTCGCACGATCCGCATCGCCCCTATGTGAAGGACACTGGGGAACAGAGCGGGATTCCACTCGACCAGATCGAAGTCCCGGCCGATTTTCCGGATTCGCCGGAAGTGCGCGGCGACATAGCCGACTATTATTTCGCGGCCCAGCGCTTCGACCGCGAGACGGGCGAACACATCGAGCAGGTCCGGGCCATCGGCGAGCTGGACAACACCATCGTCGTGATGACTAGCGACCACGGCATGCCTTTCCCGCGTGGCAAGAGCAACATCTACGACCGGGGCGCGCACGTGCCGCTGGCCATCTACTGGCCGGGCCATTACGCGGGCGGGCACCGGATCGAGGACTTTGTCAGTTCGACCGACTATGCGCCCACCTTCCTGGAGTCGGCCGGTCTACCGATTCCCGCGGTGATGACCGGGCGCAGCCTCGTCCCGCTGCTGACCGCCGGCAAGGACGGCTGGATCGATCCGGCGCGCAGGCATGTCCTGTTCGGAAAGGAGCGGCACGTGCCGAGCCAGGCGGGATCGGATTCCGGCGGCTATCCCTGCCGGGCGATACGCACCGAAGGCTTCCTGCTGATCCGCAATTTCGCGCCCGACCGCTGGCCCGCCGGGACGGAGGACTACAAGAACGCCTTCATTACCAACGCGTGGCTTGCCGACTGCGACAACGGGCCGACGAAAACCTACATGGTCGAAAACCGCGACAAGGATGCGGAGCATCGGCGGTTGTTCGATCTGTCATTTGCGAAGCGGCCCGAATTTGAATTGTACGACCTGCACAAGGATCCGAACCAGCAGATCAATCAGGCGGCCAATCCCGAGTATGCCGAAGTTTTTAAAACGCTATCGAAGCAGCTCAACGATGAACTGAGGGACAGTGGCGACCCGCGCGTGGTTGGCGGCGGGGAAAAGTTCGACACCTACCCCTACTCGGGCGGCGCGCCGACCTATCCGGGCATTGGAAAACCCAAGCGTAAACCGAAAAAATAGGACGACGGGCATCGAATGGCGATGAAAGGGAATATTCCAGTTTCCAGTTTCGGGTTTCAGGTTTCGAAATCGGCGTTCACGCTGCTCGAACTGCTGGTGGCCCTGACGTTGATGGGTATTCTCGCCGGATCGATTGCAGGGGTGCTGAACAATGCCACCGCGTCGATCGAGCAGGGGACCAATGCGATGGACCACCTGACGCGGTTGCGGTCGCTCGAAACGGTGCTTGGCGGCGCGTTGCGCGATGCCGTGGCGGTCACGGTTTCGACGCAGGAGCGGCACTGGCTGGCGAACGATGCGGGCTACGACATGGCGGACGGGCGCTACCGCTTCCGCGGCGAGGAGTTGACGCTCGGTTTTGTGCTCGACCGTCCGTTCCTCGATGCGGAGCGCGATGGCTACATGCACTGGATCTCCATCGAAGCGCGGGTCGACGAGGAGACGGACCGGTACAGCCTGTGGCTGAAGGATGTTTCGTATTTGCAGGGGGTCGACAACCCGGTTGGCGAGGATTGGGGCGACACCGCAAATCCGGATCGCGTCCTGCCGACGCAGGAAGTCATGCTGCTGGACGATGCGGACGAGATTTTATTCCGCTACTGGGAGTTGCAGCAGAGCGGGTTCACCGGCGAGCCGGAAGCCGAAGAGATGGAGCCGGACGATATCGACACCGATTATTCGGTGCGCCTGCCCGATTATGTGGAATTGGTTTTGAGCCTGCCGAAGGTCGGAACCGAGTCGCTGTTTTTCGACTACAGCATTCGGCGAAAAGGAATTTGAGAAACCACGGATGAACACGGATAGACACAGAACCCATCGGAAGGAAGGTTCGGCACTGATCATGGTGCTGGCGGTGGCCGTGGTGTTGGCGGTGCTGATTGCCGATTTTGGCGCGGGGATGAAGAGCGAGCTGCGGGCGGCGGGCGGACAATTGGAGGAAGCGATGAACTTCCAGCTGGCGCGTAGTGCGCTGGCGCTGGCGCGGCTGGAACTGGATCGCAAGAATACCTCGCTCTATGCCGACGAATACGGCAACGCCTTCTTCGTGACCGGCGACGAGGACTATGAAACGCAGATCGAGGAGTTGCAGCTCTTGCGCGACGGCTACGAGCTGGGGCGGGGATTGGCGTCGTACCGCATCATCTACAAACCCAATTCACTCGATCCCAACCAGGTTTCCCCCGGCGACTGGCACCGGCTGCTGGAGGTGGCCTGCGGCATCGAGGAGGGCGACGAGCGCAACGCACTCGTCGATGCATTCCAGGACTGGATCGATGGCGACAATATAGCGCGCGCCACCGGCGCGGAGGAGGATTTCTACCAGACGCTCGACCCGCCGCGCCACTGCAAGAATGCGCCGCTCGACAGCTACGAGGAGCTGCTGCTGGTCTATGGATTCACGCCGGAGATGCTCTATGGCTACGGCAATCCGGTGCAGATCGAGGACGGCATGCTGGTCGGCGGCGGATTGCTTCGCTACTTTATCGGAGACAACAGCCCCGAGGCGCGCGCCTCGGCGAAGTACATCGTCGACGGGGTGATGCCTTCGGAGAAGCAACGCAACCGCGAAGAGGAAGAGCAGTACCGCAAGGTGCAGCAGAAGCCCGAGCACCTCTACGTCATTGCCCAGGGTTTCGTGCCGCAGGCTGTGGATGAAGAGGATGAGCTGTTGTCTGGACTGGATGAGGACGCCATGCCGACGGAGCCGGTCTACCTTTCGCGCCATATCATTCTGCTGCGGCTGGTGCTGTCGAAGCAAGACAGCGCCTATCGCATCGAAGACATGCTGGAGAACGCCGGCGCCGAAACCGTCGAGCGCATCCTGGCGTACGGGGTTCCTGAAACGGACGAATACGGACTTTAAACGAAGGCAGGTGAAGCCAATGGTCAAAAAAGCAAACATGTGCATCTTGTTCCGGGACGAGACCGTCGATGTGGTTTTCATCGATTATTCCGTGCTCGGCGCGCATATCAAATTCATGGAGCGGCTGCCGCGCGACGAGCAGGTTTTCGCGGCGGTTGCGGAACGGATGCAGGGGATTGCAAAGATGCCGTCGCGGGTGACGCTGTGCGTTCCGCGCAGCAGCGTGATGCAGCGCACCCTGCGCTATCCGTCGATGGTGCAGGCCGATATCGCCAGCATGATCCAGTTCGAAGCCACGCGCCATGTGCCGCTGCCGGAGAGCGACCGGACGCTGGCCTGGTCTGCCGTGCCGTCGCCCGACGGGAAACAGGTGGTGCTGAACCTGTTGGCCGCGCGCCAGTCGGAATTGCGCACGTTGGCGAACCGGTTCGAGGAGTGCGGCGTGCCGATCGACGAAGTGGTGCCGTTCAGTTCGGCGGTGGTGGCGCTCCTTGGAACCGCACCGACGCTGCTGGTGGTTTCCGATGTGCGCAACGTGGAGCTGTGCCTCTATGGCGCAGGGCAGTTGCAGGATTCGCAGTTGATCCGCCGCGATGCGCCGGGCTTCGGTCCGGAACGGGTGGACACCGCCGCGCGCCAGATGGCGAGCAAGCATAAGGATTGGTTGGGCGACGAAGGGATCGGACGAATCCTGCTGGCCGGTCCGGAACCCTTGGGCGGGGAATTCGGGGCGGCGTTTGGTTTGCATGTGCATCCGCTTGAGGTGCCGCAAGGCCTCGTCGCGGCGGTGGCGGATACGCCCCCGCTAACCGATGTGCTGGTGGCCGCGTCGGCGGAGTTGCCGCCGACCCTGAACCTGGTTGAAAACACCGGCCGCAAGGTGCCGATCAGCAAGCGCACCATTGTGGTTGCATCGTTGTGCGCACTGCTCGCCGTCGAGCTGGTGGCCAGCATGGCGTTCAAGACCGGGGCGCCTGCGCTTCAGCGCAGGCAGGTGGCCGAAGAGTTGGCGAAGGTCAAGCGCCGCGCCGCACCCATCCAGCGCATGAAGGATAAAAACCGCGATCTTAGGCGCCAGCTCTACCGGCTGGACGAAATCTGCCGCTCGCACGTCAGCACGATGAAGCTGCTCCGGGAACTGAGCGAAGCGCTGCCGTCGGATACCTATCTGCGTTCGATTGGCTACAAGTACGGCGAGGGCTTCCGCATCCGCGGTTTTTCCAAGGAGCCGGACAAGCTGCCCGAACTCATCATGGCCATTCCCATGGTCGAAGCCATCAGTACGTCGGAGATTGAAAAAGAGGTCGACGACTACCACGAATTCACCATTTCCGTAACCCTGAGGAATCCCGATGAAAAAAATGATGCTTAAAATGTCGGCGAGGGAGCGCCTCTACCTGATCGCCGGCGGCGCGGTGCTGCTGCTCGGCGTGGTGGTCTATCCCGCCACGAAGGCGGCGGCCGCCTACAGGCAGGAGCAGCTGGAAATGCTGTCGGACGAATCCTCCCTGCTGTCGGATTTTACCGGACTGCTGGACGACGCGGACGCCATCCAGCTCGAAAACGAACAGCTGCGCACCGCCCTGCACAGCGCGGACGACCTGTTGTTCCCGCCCATCGAAAACCCGATCATGACCCAGACGATGATGATCAAGCTGCTCAACGAGCTCGGCCCCGATCTGGATCTGGAAGTGTCGCCCGGGCGCTCGTCCGTCGGCGATTCGGCCAACCAGATGAATCTGGCCATCAAGGGGCAGGGGCGCTATCCGGAAATCCTCAAGTTCCTCTACCGACTGGAAACCCATCGGCCCTTGATCCTGGTGGACGGCATGACGATCGCCGCCCCGAAGCCGCGGAAGGTGGATACGAAGCGGCTCGATAAAAACACCGGGAAACCGAAGAAGCCGGTGGCGGATAAAGCCAAGGATCCGGGCATGTTCTTCAGGCTTACGATCCAAATCAATTGCCGCGACCTGGAGGAGGGGGAATGAAAATCGATATGACCAAATACATGGTGCCAGCCCTTGGAATCCTTTGCGTGGCCGGAGCGCTGGGCATGGTTTCCGCCATGCGCACCCCCTTCAAGGCGGATGGCCATGGGCCGGATGCCTCGACGGGAGCACGGATGCCCGAATCCCTCGTGCTCAACGAATACATTCCAACCATGGAAGAGGTGGTGGCCAAGCACCTGTTTGTGCCGGAGCGTCTTGCCACCGGCGAAAACGCATTCCCCGATCTGCTCGTCAAGGGCGTTTATGTCGGCAGCGGGCGCAGCGCGGTGTTTTCGCTCAAATCCAAGCCGGAGGCCAACCTGCGGATTTGGCAGGGCGACGAGGACGCCGCGCTGGCCCAAGTGGTCGACGAGCGCGATCCGCGCAAACCCATCGCCGACTTTCTCCACGACTGGCAGATCAAGGACGTGACGTTCGAGGGCGTGACGCTGGAGCATATCATCACCGGCGAAACCGAAACCTATCTCGTCGACTATACGCCCGCGAAAAAGGTCAAGGATAACGCCCAGGGTGGATATGGGCAGGGTGTCGTCATGGATGCCACGCCCGCCGCCGCAGTCAAGGCCCCCGCAGCCCAGGCAGTCGGACCGCGTCAACCCGGACAACCGCCACCGCCCGGCGCCTTTTCGCCGCAGGCCGTGGCGGGTCGCGTGGGGGCGTTCATGCAGAGCCTGTCGCCCGAGCAGCGGCAGCAGTTCATGCAGCAGCTCGGCAGGCAACAGCAGGGGCAGGGACAGCAGAACCAGCAGCAGGCCGATGGGCAGAAAAGAAGTGGCACCAGCAAAAACGGTTCGTCCAGCAGCCGCAGCGGCAGCACCAAAAAGAGAAACTAGCCCTGAATTTTCCAAGGTTTGGAAGTGGAAAAGCCTCGGCCAATCTATATATTTCCTGCCTTTGGTGCGTATTGACCGCAAAGACACGAAGACGCTAGGCCGGCATAATCCTTTGTTTCTTTGCGCCTTCGCGGTCATTCATTTTTTAACGGAGCACGGCGATGCAAGAGAACTACCCCTTTGGCGACATTGAAACGAAATGGCAGAACTTCTGGGACGAGAACGGCGACTTCAAGACCGACCTCGCCGCGGCGAAGAATCCGTACTACTGCCTGATGATGTTCCCGTACCCGTCCGGCAAGCTGCATGTCGGCCACGGCCGAAACTACATCATCGGCGACGCCGTCGCGCGCTACAAGAAGATGCAGGGCTTCGATGTGCTCACGCCGATGGGCTGGGATTCGTTCGGCCTGCCCGCCGAAAACGCCGCCATCAAGACCGGTACGCCGCCGGCCGAATATACGCTGGCGAACATTGCCGCCATGAAGGAGCAGCTGCGCGCGTGGGGCTGCATGTACGACTGGGAAAAGGAGGTCACCTCCTGCCTGCCGGAATACTACAAGTGGACGCAATGGCTCTTCCTCCAGTTCTATAAAAAGGGGCTGGCCTACAAGAAAAACTCCAACGTCAACTGGTGCCCGTCGTGCGCCACCGTGCTCGCCAACGAGCAGGTCGTCGACGGCTGCTGCGAACGCTGCGACTCGGAAGTCGACCAGAAGGCGATGGACCAATGGTTCTTCAAGATCACCGACTATGCCCAGCGCCTGCTCGACGACCTCGATACGCTCGACGGCTGGCCGACCCGCGTGAAGACCATGCAGAAAAACTGGATCGGCCGCTCCGAAGGCGCCGAAATCGATTTCCCGATCGTGCCGCGCGCAGACGGGGCAGGGGACAACGTTGACAAGATCGCCTGCTACACCACCCGTGTCGACACCATCTATGGCTGCACCTACATGGCGCTTGCCCCCGAACATCCCGAGCTGAAAAACCTCGTCAAAGGCATGCCGCAGGAGGCCGAAGTCCTCGAATTCATCAAGGAAAGCTCCAAGCTCACCAACCTCGACCGCGAAGCCGATGAAGTCGAAAAGGAAGGCCGCTTTACCGGGCGCTACCTCGTTAATCCGTACAACGGCGAACAGATTGAACTGTGGGTCGGCAACTATGTGCTGATGTATGGCACCGGCGCCGTCATGGCCGTTCCGGCGCACGACACCCGCGACTTTGCTTTCGCCAGGAAATACAACCTGCCCATCAAGCTCTCCATCCAGAATCCGGAAGGCTCGTTGGTTCTCGCAGAGATGAAGGATGCCTATACCGAAGATGGCACCTGCGTCGACTCCGGCGACTTTTCCGGCGTCGACAACCGCGAAGCGATCAAGCAGATGACCGCGTTGGCCGAAGAAAAAGGGTTCGGTACGGGCAAGATCAACTTCCGCCTGCGCGACTGGCTGATCTCGCGCCAGCGCTACTGGGGCGCGCCGATCCCGATGGTCTATTGCCCGTCCTGCGGCGTCGTGCCCGAAAAGGAGGAAAACCTCCCGATCCTGCTGCCGACCGACGTGGAATTCAAAGCCGAAGGCGAGTCGCCGCTCAAAGGCAGCGCGACGTTCATGAACTGCGCCTGCCCGCAGTGCGGCGGCGCGGCCACCCGCGAGTCCGATACCATGGACACCTTCGTCGATTCGTCTTGGTATTTCCTGCGCTACCTCAGCGCCCGCGACGCATCGCAGGCGATCAATACCGAAATCTGCAACAAGTGGATGCCGGTCGACCAGTATATCGGCGGCATCGAGCACGCCATTCTGCATCTGCTCTACGCCCGCTTCTTCACCAAGGCCATCAAGGATCTCGGCCTCATCGGTTTCGACGAACCGTTCAAGCACCTGTTCACGCAGGGCATGATCTGCAAGAAGGGCCCCGACGGCAACCTGTACAAGATGTCGAAGTCCAAAGGCAACGTCGTCAGCCCCGAGGAACTGCTGAAGCAATACGGAGCCGACACCGTCCGCCTCTACACGCTCTTCATCGGCCCACCCGAGAAGGAAGCCGAGTGGCAGGATACCGGCGTCGAAGGCGCATCGCGCTTCCTCAAGCGCATCTGGCGCCGCGTCGCCGAAAACCACGCCATTCTGTGTGGGGCAGACATTCCTGTCTGCCCTCCCGACGTAGAGACGATGGAAGCTCCCGAACGCGACCTCTACCGCAAGACCAACGAAACCATCCAGCAGATCACCCGCGGGCTCGACGGCGCGTTTACCTTCAACACCGCCATCGCCGCCATCATGGAACTGATGAACGCCATCGACGCGCTGAAGATTTCCGCCGACAGCTCCGACTCCGCCAAGATCGTCTTCCGCGACGCCATCGTAAACGTCGTCCTGCTCATCTCGCCCTTCGCGCCGCACATCGCCGAAGAGCTATGGGTCGAACTCGGCCACGCTCCCGGCGTCATGAATGCCGACTGGCCCGTCGTGAACGAAGCCGCCCTCAAGCGTGATGAGCTCGACATGGCCGTCCAGGTAAACGGCAAAGTCCGCGACCAGATCAAAGTCCCGGCTTCGGCATCGCAAACCGAGATCGAAGCCATCGCCATGGCCTCCGAAAAGATCCAAACCTGGCTCGAAGGTAAAACGGTGAGAAAGGTCATCGTGGTGCCGGGAAGGTTGGTGAACATTGCGGTAAGCTAGAAGGTTATATGACAGAAAAAGAGCACACGATTATTGATGGCATTTTGACATGGGAAGAAGATGTCGGTTTAGATTTTAAACGAGTCGGATGTCATAAGGTTAAGTCTTTTATTAAGACAGCTGTGGCAATGGCCAATACTGAAGGCGGCATAATCGTATTTGGAATTGAGGATGCTGCAAAGGCATCCGGAAAAAATCGATTGTATGGCGTTGGTGAAAATCCCAGCGTTCTAGATGATTTTAAGCGAGAGCTATCGGCTGATGTCCTTCCTTCCCTAGATAAGAGTAATCATTTGGAGGTGTTGTGGAGGTCTTTTGCCTGTGTGCTCCGAACGGGTGAAAAAGGTGAGATTCGTGTCTGTTTCATACCGAAAAGTGGGTTGGTTCATTCTATAAAAGGAGGAGGAACATATGCGCGGTTTGGAAGCCAAAATCGGCAATTAACAGCTAATGAAATTACAAATCTAAGCCTTCAGCGAGGCGTCCAATCAGCCGTTGACGCTCCTGCTGATGTCCCTTTTGAACTTTTAGAAACGGACTGGTGGCGACAATATGCTGAACAGCGACAGCTATCGCGACCTTTTCCCGATGTCCTTAAACATATTGGACTTTCTGTACAAGATGGGAGTGAGTGGAAGCCATCCATGGCAGCGGTATTGCTCTTCGCGGAATTTCCGGGAAGTCTGTTGCACAGAAAATGTGCGATTCGAATATTTCATTATCGAGGTCACGAGGTTGAATATCAGGAAGACACCAACCTAATTGGGAAGCCAATGACAATAGATGGACCATTACTCCAACAAATCCGGCAAGCCACTGATGGAGTAATGAATGAAATAAAGAGTAACGCTCAGGTTTCAGTACAAGGGTTTGAATTTTTCCAGCATTATCCACGGCGTGTAATTCAAGAGGCAATAACGAATGCAGTTTTACATCGTGACTATCGATTGAATGAAGATATCCACATAAGAATTTTTACGAACCGCATTGAAGTACAAAGTCCGGGGGTTTTCCCGAAGCGCGTATCGTCCGAGAATATATCTACAATCGGATCGAATCCTAGAAACGTTTTAATTGTAAATCATCTTCGTGATTTTCCAATAGCACCAAACTTGGATGCTGGAGAGGGTGTAAGAATGATGTTTCAAACTCTTGAGCATCAAGGACTGTACCCTCCAAAATATGAAGAATCCCGGGACACCAAGGAATGGGTTAGGGTAAGTTTATTTAACGAGGCACGCTTGTCGGAGTGGGAACTAATAAAAGATTATCTGAACTCGCATGAAGAGATTTGTAACTCGGATGTAAGAAAAGTCCTTAATCTATCTCGAAGTTATGAGGCCTCCCGATTTTTAAAGGGGTGGGTGGAAAAAGGGTTAATTGAGGTCTCCAATCCTGAAGCAGGAACGCGCTACAGAAAATACAAATTAGTAACAACTAAGAGATGGAAAACGGTCTTTGACCGCATTAATCAACTGTTGAGTGAGGAGCTCCCAAGCTTGGAAGAGCGGCCGGATGATTGGTTGCCTGGCATAGCATTTGAGCGAAGTGGGGGCGAAGAGGTAGAATAGTCCCTTCTTTGCACAGAGTGCGTGCAAAGAGAGTTTTAGAATAGACATCTATCTATCCATCAGTCTGTTACAAGATAGCCTCTTTGCAGTCCATGGTTGTGTCCATATTCTTTCGCTCTTCTGTTTTAAAAAAGGTGTCAGTGAGCACATCCGTACATTTTTAACTGAGAAAACGACATTTCCGCCCCTATCGGGTTATCTGTACAAAACTCTTGATTCTAAAATTCATTGGCTGATAATCATAAGAGGTTCTTTGAAATAGGCTTTGGTCGAGCGCAGACTGCCCTTGGGTTAACCACTAACAAAAGGAGCAGTTATGCAAGCGACCAAAGCAGATGGACTATACGCAGGTGCCGACCTGCATGGAAACA
>JAIPJC010000053.1 GCA_021734345.1 Kiritimatiellales bacterium
CGCATTCGTCAAAAACCCGCCCCAGACAATAACGACCAACAGCGGAATGTTGGTGCGTACGGGTATCACGCCCATTTCCGCGGCGAGATGCTGCACCGGCGCACCGGCCTTGAAGGCGAACGACATGCAGGAACTCATCACGCCGGCGAAAACGGCCACCAGTACGCCTTTGGGAAAGTTGAATTCCCCGACCGGGCCCGGACCTTTCGACAATGCTTTTTCCTTCTCCGCGCCGGCCTTGCCGCACGCCGCGATCCCCACTAGGCAAAGGCCAATCCCCCCTAGCGTAACCCAGCCCGCCGTCGACTGGAGGATCGCCCCGAACGTTCCATTGAACAACGGGGGAATCAGCGTTCCGAACGCCGCACAGAAACCCAGCGAGATGGCAAACCCAAGCGACATGCCGAGGTAGCGCACGCTCAATCCGAAGGTGATCGCCCCGATGCCCCACAGCACACCGAACATGAACGACAGCCCCAGCGCATCCTTGGGAGCAGTTCTCAGCACCTCGATAAACTGCGGCGCAAAAATAGAAGCCATGATCAACGGAACAATGATCCATGCGAAAACACCGAGCGTCAGCCAGTAGATTTCCCATGCCCACGATTTAACTTTTTTGCACGGCGCATAGAAACTGCCGGCCGCCATGCCGCCTACTGCGTGAAGAAACACCCCGAGTGCAACCATAATCAAACCTCCTATGAACAGATGGATAACAAGGTAGCGGGAAAATCAAGCAAGGTAAATACACGGCCTGACTATATTATTGCATTTTTTGATCATCCCCGGTACGACCCTGCCTACCACCATGCCGATACTACCCAAAGCCTATTCCCGCTACCTGCCCACCAGCCAGGCATCGCTCGACTGGGGGTTGCATGTGACGGACGGCGGCTACACCGATATTGCCCCCGGCAGTGCCTATCCGCCGGGCGAGCACCCTGCCCAGTATGGGCTGGACTGGGAAAACGGGCGGGTGCTGCAGGAATACCAGATCGTCTACATTACACACGGGAAAGGGATGTTCAGAGCGGGCGAAAGTCCAGCCTGCCCCGTCAACGCGGGTTCGGTGTTCCTTCTTTTCCCGGGCATCCGGCATTACTACCGGCCCGATCCGGAAACCGGCTGGCATGAGTTTTGGGTCGGTTTCAATGGAGATTATGCCCACTCCCTGATGCGCGCTCCCTTTTTCACCCCTGAAACCCCGCTGTTCAACATTGGACTACATCAACCGCTGGTGGAACTATTCATGGATGTTTGCGACATGATGCAGAACGAACCGTTTGGCTATCGCCATATCATCGCGGCCAAGACCACCGAAATACTCGCGCGGGTGCATGCCCGATCGCAGGGGAAGTCCTCGCTCTCCCCAACCAGCGAGAAGCTGGTCAGGGAAGCTTGCTGCCACATTCTGGAACACGCAGGAGAGTCCCTTGATTTTGAAATACTGGCGCGGAATCTTGGTACCAGCTATTCCTCGTTGCGGCGCATCTTCAAGCAGCACACCGGGCTTGCGCCCAACCAGTACCTGCTTCAACTACGCATCCGCAACGCGGAAACCCTCTTGGGCACCACAAACATGCCCGTTCAGGACATTGCCGAAAAAACAGGGTTTTCTTCCAACTATTATTTCTCCCGCCTCTTCAAGGAAAAGACGGGGCGTTCTCCCAGCGACTGCCGGAATCAAGCGCAATAAACGACCGGATTATTAAGAAGGCCGGACGCGACCATGATGCATTCGTCCGAATATTCGGCGCCTTCCGTCACAAAATTTCCGGGACCGATCCATTGCCGACCCGGAATCGCATCATGCAACGGACCGAACGTATTGCGGCGGGTCAGAACAATCTCCACATCGACTGGGCTTGGGCTGGTCGAAACATCGGCCTCGAACGGATCCCAGCCGAGCACCTGCCCATTGACCTTGGCACAGGCTCCGCCGATGAGCGGCAAGCGCAGGCGCTGTGCGCCGGAAGGAAGCGGAATGCGATAGGTGATGGCCCCCGAGTAGAACGGCAAGCCCTGCGGGCACAAGTCACCGGTCTCCACTTTCCCTGGCATTGGCACAAGCTTCCGAACGACACCGTCGAGCCGCACGCCGAAGTTGCCAAGCAGATATACCGCCTCCAGATTGCTGTTCTCTTTGTAGAGCGTTTTGAGAACGATGTCGTTGCGCCCCGGCTTCAACACGTCGTGCGGGATGCGTAGGCGATGGAAAACGATGTCGATCCAGTCGCCGGACTTTCCTGCAAGATTGAGCGCCCGTCCGTTGATTTCGACGGTAAAGTTTTCCGGCTCTTCGATCACCAGATCGAGCGTCCCCGGCATCGCTTCTATTTCGAAGGAGAATCGCAGCTCGACCGGGCAGAGCTCCTTGATCGGATGCTTGGCGGTGAACCACGGCTGGCACATCTCTCCGCCACGCCGCAGGATTCCGTATTGATCACGAACCTGCTGATCGATTTTGAGGACGTCGGATTCGTCCTGCCATTCGCCGTCGCCCAGTTTGTATTCCGCCGAATCCAGCACGCAGACGTTGGACTCTGAAAGCGCATAGTCAAACGGCCCCTCCACCGGAGTGAGCAGACTGGAAAGTCCGCTCCACATGTGGGGCAGACATTCCTGTCTGCCCATCCCCGCAGAGGAGGCAACGAAGAGCTTCTGTCCCCCCATTGGGAAATCGGTCGTGAAGGTTTTCCATCCGTCGGAAGATTCGGCCGCAATGGGAATTCGTTCGCCGGTTTCGCAATTCCATTCCTCGACCGGCAGGTCGGTTTTAATGCGGACCGTGGCGTTTTCGCGTCGCTCTTCGCGAGCAACGTTGAGCGTGGCGAAGATTAGCCCATGCTCGGTTTTGCGAAGCTGCCCGAAAATATCCGGAGCGTCGACGGTGGCCAACGGTACAGGAACACACGCGAGGACAGCCTCTTTCGTGAAACTTGAAACCTGAAACTTGAAGCCTGAATACGCTACGGCATCAAGATGCGTCGGGGCTTCACCTGCCACAATTACCTTGCCGCCCGCTTCAACAAACCGATCCAACAAATTCAGCGTGGAAGAGCGAATGGTTTCCATGCCGCTGATGAGCACTGTTTTGTATTTCGCCTGTCCAACGCGCAGCGTACCACCTTCGACGGACGCAAGGCGGGACATCATCTCTTCGTCGCCATAGTCGAAGTCGATCTGGCTTTCGAGCAGCCAGGTGAAAAGGGACTGGTATTGGGCCTCGAGTTTTTTGAGGTGTTCGTCCCGCAGGCCGAGCCCCTTTGACCAACCGAGGTGTACTTGCGCCCAGAAGGTTTCGACAGGGTTGACGACGAGCAGGTCGCAGACGGGTTCGCCCTGCGTCATCATAAGGCCGAAGCGGGCGAAGTAGTCTTCGATGTGCTTGTACTCCTGGTACCACGCGGACTGGTGGAAGATGCTGGCGGGGTAGTCGCGTTTGGATTCGCCGCGCATGGTGTACCACGAAAGATGGTGGCAGCGCAGGTTGATGCCCAGCAGCGCCTGCCAATCGCCGACGGCCTTGTGCCCGGCGAACGGCATTTGCCAGCCGGTGCAACCGTAGAGCTCGGACAGCAGTTGCTTCTGGCCGGTCTGGCGCGCCGCAGAGGCGAGCTGCTTAACGATCCAGTAGTTCTTGTTGTGCTCGCCAAGCACGTCGACGCCGGGGGATGTCATGTGCTCGTAGTAGCGCATCATCGAGCCGGACATGGCGGTCTGGGCCGTAAGGTTGTCCTCGTGCAGAATGTGTCCACTCAAGACCAGGTTATGCTTTTCGCACCACGCCTTGCAGGGTATGGCGAAGTTTTCGAGGAATAGTTGCTGGAGCAGTTCGACGTAGTGCCACTTCACCTGTGAAATACGCTTGCCGTCCACTTGCAGGAAGAGTTCCGGCAACTTGGCTTTCAGGTCGTAGCCGAAACGGGATTGGAATTCATCGAATAGTTTCTGCGTGTACGGAACGGTGTATTCGCCGTTTTCCATATACATGGAAAATCCGTCGAGCAGCGCGCCGCGGTGCGGTTCGTCGGTGAAGATACCCTTGATGGACCTGCCAAGACGATCCCCGCATTTTGCGGCGTATTTTTCGTGGGTGCATTTCAAAAACGCCTCGGTCGCATCGCGGTTCATCGTGTCGACATAGGTGAAGCCGTTGTAGAACCCGCTTTTGCCCTGCTCGATAATGGAAAAGCGCAGGCGGGTTCGTGGGGCGGACTTTCCAGTCTGCCCTCCCGTGCCCGGTTGAGCAGACTGGAAAGTCTGCTCCACATTCGTGCAAACCACGCCGTCGAGATCGCAGGTAAATTCGGCGATGGTGTTTTCGCGTGACGCGACCGGATCAATCTCCAGCAGGATGGCCTTCTGGCGGAATTCGGGATGCTGCGAAACGATGCCGCCCGCAAGGCCGCTCGGCCAACGATCTTCGTCGTAAAGCCACGCTTCAAGACCGAGTTTTTCCGCCTCGTCGGCGCAGGTGTTGATCAGTTCAAACCACTCGTCGCCAAGGTATTCCGTTTCAAGTCCGGTGCGCGAGTGCATGAAGAAGCCCCCCATGCCCATCTCCTTGAGCACCTGGATCTGGCGCAGCAGTTCATCCTTTTCCAACTTCCCGTTCCAACTCCAGAACGGTTTTCCGCGCCATTCGACGCCGGGATTTTTAAAATCGTTTATGTCCATTTCATATCCTTATTATTCGGAAACCGGCTTGTTCAAAAAATCACGCCTGAATTGTTTTTACAGCGGCGTTCTGAAGGCGTGTCCAGTCGATCCCATGCGTCGACTATTCGCTGGAAACGGAGCTCTTTATGGCATCCATCCCTGCGATCGTACGGTAGTCGCCGCCGCATAGGCTGGTCAGTTGGCGCAACCGGGCTTCATCGTTTGCATTGGCACCGGTGTCGGCGCGGACGAAGTGGATCACATTGATCGAGAACGGGTCGTTTTTTTTCTTGTCGAGTCCACTGGTGAGCGGGTTTTTGGGGCGCCACTTCTTGCGGGTTCCTTCCAGCACGTCGACGACCTCCCTAGGCGTGTACCAATGGCGTTCCGGCTGGGGAGGATTTTCAGTGCCGGGGAAGTAGGCTTCGACCAACGCATAGGGTCCCGGAATCACTCGGGGTGGCTGGCCTTTGCTGCGGCGATCTGCATTCTCTTCGTCCAGTTTCCGCTGTGCCCGATCCCGTATTTCCTGCCACCGCTGCAGTTTCTCCGGGCTCCACGGCTTGCGTTCCGCTACATTGTGGAAGAGCTCGCCCCAGCCCTCCGTCAGGAGAAATACCGCATCCGCCCGCTCTTTCATGGCCAGGCATGCCGGTTGGTTCCACTGGCGCACATTCTGCAACGGATCCATGGCGAAATTCTCCGTGATCTGCTGGCTGCCGGAACCCAGCGTCTTGACACCATAATCCTTGTCGCCCATCTTGGTTCTAACCGCGTTCAGCGGCTTGAGCCATGCATCCACCTTGGCGACGTTGGCTGAGGTGGCCGACACCATCTGCGGGAATAAAACAAATGAATGACCCCGGTCGTAGACCGCGATATTGAACAGCACGGTGGGACTCAGCCTACCGAGGATCTTCACCAGTTCCTCCTTGATGATCGTGTAGGCCGGAATGCCCCCTATCTCGTCGAGCATCATGAACGGTGTCGAATCCAGGATGATGAAGATTTTCTCCCCCCTGCCTTTCACCCCGAATATGTTGATTTCCGGCATGGTAAAGCCGATTCCGGCCGCCCCGCCTATCCCGCCGTCGCCGACCGAACCCATTCCTCCCTTGATTCCCGAAATGTCCGGCATCTTGATATCGGGCGTATTGCGATCGGTCCGGGTTTTTACGGTGATCCGCTTGCGAAGTTTCGGCTTCGGCCGCTTCGGCTTCATTTTGACGGGAACCTGAAGCTTCTTCATCGCCATCTTCGGGCGATTGATCTGCTTGGCCTCGAACCGCTGGTCTTCCTTCTTGATGACGGTCACCGCCACAAAAGACAGCGCCACCACGATCAACAGCGCGTGAATCGCCAAACTCACCACCATCGCGCTCGATTTGGCATGCCTGGAAAAAAACAGTTTTTTCTTCTCTCCCACCTCTATCCCCACCTTTCAACACTTCTGCCCTACACAACGAGTTATTGAGGATGGATCAAAACTCCCAAACCTTCAAGGTTGTTTTGGATGCGTCTTCCAAACGGATCCAATCGATCTCGATGTGTCCGACTCCCCTGGCGGGATCGATACGTAGGCCGTTCAGCGTTTGGGTTGGCAGTTCCACCCGGTATTCATGCCAAATTCCATCGCTTTCCGCAGGAAATCCGACCGTCCGCGCCAACACGGCCGGTTTGCCGTAGTAGACCATGGCTTCGCCGGCGGCGCTCGACTTCATTTTCAGCCGCAGCGTGAAAGGCCCGCCGGCAAGCGACTTCAATTTCTGTACGACGACAAACGGGTCTTCTCCGGTGCTATCGATCGCCAGCACCCCGTCGCCCGGTTTTATCGAACAGGTTCCGCTCGCTATCCAGCCGTCGACCGCATTGGACTCTGCCGTCTTATCGGAAGCCTTGTGCTTGCCTGCTTGCACACCGATTTTTTCGGGATGGTATTGCGCCGGATCGAAAGCTGGATTGGGTTGAGGAACCACTGCGTTCGCTTGATGGAGATAGTCCTCGATCATCCGGTCCATCGTGGCGACGCGTTCGGGATATTGGCCGGACAAGTCGTGCTGCTCGCCAAGGTCCTCCGCAAGGTTGTAGAGCAGGTAGCCGTGATTTCTATTTTCTCCCTGGTAGAAAAGCCGGATCAACTTCCAATCGCCAACATGGATCGCGACGGCGGGCGGCAACCAGTCCGGCACCGCGGGCGCATGTGGAAAAAAGGTGATGATCCCCTCCTTGCGCTCCACCTTTCCGCCGCGTAGCGCGGGGGTCATGTCGATGCCATCCACCACATGGTCCTTGGGCATTGGAATCTTGAGCAGGTCGAGGATGGTCGGATAGAAGTCGGTCGACTGGATGATATCGTCGCATTGGCTTCCCGGCTTCGTGATGCCCGGCCAAACCACGACGCACGGCACACGGATGCCGCCTTCGAACATGGTCGCCTTGCCGCCACGCAACGGAAAGTTGCTAGTCGGCGTGGTGTCGTCGATCTCGTTGTACATGTTGCCGCCATTGTCGGACGTGAAGATGATCGCCGTGTTGCCGGCGATACCGGCGGCATCGATGGCATCCAGCAACGAACCTACCGCATCGTCCATCGAATGGATCATCGCCGCATAGGTCGGCGAGCGCTGCGGATCGCTGGGATTTATCTTCTTGCGGTATTCGTCGATCAGTTCCTGCTTGGCGTCGAACGGCGCATGGACGGAAAACATCCAGTAGTTCATGAAGAACGGCTTTCCGCCCTTCCCGGTTTTTTGCATCCACTTGACCGCCTCCTCCGCCATGCGATCCTCGATGTGTTCCTTGAGATGGTTCTCCTTGAAATCCTTGAACTTCCACGGCGCAACATAACTCCCCGCCGGACCCGGTCCCGGCCAGTGTGGAATGTCAATGTCGAACCCATGCTCCAACGGACTGTACGGCTCCGGCCCCAGATGCCACTTGCCGAAATGGGCAGTGGCGTATCCTTTCGCTTTCACCAATTTTCCAAGAGTTGGAAGCGCGGTATCGAGCCGCGTTGCCGATTCGCACTGCAGCGACTTGTTCCCCGCCGGAGCCTTGGCATTCACGGAAGCTTTCAACTCAACCTTGGGCAGGTGGCAATTCGGTGCGGTGATTCCGGTGCGCGCCGGTGTTTGTCCCGTGAGGATGCTCGCGCGGGTCGGCGAACACAACGGGCTGGCGGAATAGGCATGCGTAAAAACCATGCCCCGTTTCGCCAACCGCTCCAGGTTCGGCGTCTCGTACAGGCTGGTCTTCCCGTACAGCGTCGTATCCGCCCAACCCAGGTCGTCCGCCAAAATAAACACCACGTTCATCGGCGCACCTTGCACCGCAACCACGACTAAAAGGTAGCCCGCCACCCCGATTGATTTCCACTTCATTGCTGAATCTCCGCTTTTTCCCACACCCCGTCACCATTCGTGTCGCGGTGCTTGAAATTGGCTTCGAGCGCGGGAATCTTGTCCGTGCGCCCAGCAAGGAATTCCTCCCAGGTCACCTTGCCGTCCTTGTTCTTGTCGCGCTGGCTGAAGATCTGTTCTTCGGACGGCCCCGCCTTGGCAGGCTTTCTTCTTTCCGCCTTCTTGTCGATGGTTGGCGTGGGCGCGTCGCGCTTGCCGTCCAGATACCAGTCGTAGTATTCGGTGGCGGCCTTGCTCATGCCTTCCGACTTCTGCGACCAGATGCCCGGCGGCGAAAGGGTGTCGGCCCACTTCTCCATCTCGGCATGAAGCGTCGCGGCGATCTCGGGATGGGTAGAAAGCACATTGTGCTTCTCTTCGAAATCGTTCTCCATGTCGAAGAGGTATTCGCGGTCGTCGCTGCGCAGGTATTTCCATTGGCCCTTGCGGATGGTCGACTGGCCGAGCCAGCGCCAGTAGAGTGTTTCGTGCGGCGCACCCTGCGTCTTGCCGGTCAGGTAGGGCACGAGATTCACACCATCGAGCACCGGATCGTCCGGGAGTCCTGCCAATGCGTTGGCCGTCGCGGCGACGTCGAGCGAGATCACCGGCTGCGCATAGACCTGCCCGCCGGGAATGGTGCCTTTCCAGCAGACCACGAAGGGCACGCGGATGCCGCCTTCCGTCAGCATCCCCTTCTCACCGTTCATCGGATCGTTGAGCGAACCGTCCCAGCCCGGCCCGCCGCCGGGAGCGTCGATCTTGTGGATCTTGAGCGGCGCGCCGTTGTCGCCAATGAGGAAGATCAGCGTATCTTCCTCCAGCTTGTTTTTGCGGAGCGTTTCAACAATCCGCCCCACCCCGTCGTCTACGGCGGAAAGCATGGCGAGCGCCTGCCGGCGGCGTTCCGGCATTTCGCCGGGAAAGCGGTCGAGGTATTTCTGCGGCGCATCCAGCGGCACGTGCGGCGCGCGGTAGGCAAGATAGAAAAAGAAGGGCTTGTCCTTGAAGCGCTCGATGAAGGAGCAGGCGAACGTCGAGATCAATTCCAGATGGTAGCCGCCGCCCTTTTGCACTTGCGGCGAAATATCTTTGCCCTCCAGATCCATGTTCCAGCTGCCTTCCGCATTGCTGTGCTTGAAGAACACCTTGTCGAAGCCCAGCTTCACCAGCTCGGCGCTGTCATCCGATCCCAGATGCGACTTCCCGGCCATGCCGGTGACGTAGCCCGCTTTCTTCAACCGCTCCGGCAAGGTATGGCAGGCCCTGAACGCTTCCAGCACACCTTCCTTTTTCTCGAAGTCGCCGTTCGCTTCCATGCCGAATTTATTCTGGTATTGCCCGCTGATCAACCCGGCGCGCGACGGACCGCACTGCGGCGCAGAGGAATGGCCATCGGTCATGCGCACACCGGCCTTGGCCAATGCATCGATATTCGGCGTCTTCACGTCGTCGAACACGCCTTGGCAGCTCAGGTCCGCGTAGCCGTGGTCATCCGTATAGATCACAATGATGTTCGGTTTCGCAAATGCCCCGGCAGCCAGCACAGCAGTCAACAATCCAATAATGAGGCCTTTAATCATTTATTGTTCTCCGTTTTGTGTTTGAATGCATAGCGGAACCGGTTGTTGGGTGCGGTGTCGCCGTGGTCTTGGAAGTCGAGGATGTCGAGCGGTTCGGGCATGTGGTCGATCCACTTGAAGTCGAGTTCCAGGGTTTGGAGTTTTGAGCCGCTCTCCCCGAGCGGCAGTGCCAATTCCAATCCGTTTGTTCCCATGGCGCACGGAATCTCCATGACCTTGTTCCAGCGGCCTTTTTGGAACACCCGCACGTCGGCCATGCCGTTGGAGGGATTGACCGGTACAATGCGGTATTGGAATCCCTCCCAACCTTCCAGATCCTTGCCGCGGATCGTAAGCAGCAGGTTCATCCAACTTGGATCGGCCTTTCCGGGAGCGGTCAGCGGTTCGGCGGTCTCGACGCAGAAGTAGACGTTGCTTGCGCCGCGCGCCACCTTGCACGACACGATGTCGTTGCGGCCCCAGTCGTTGGTATACGTCCCGGCCGAAGCGTAGCCCGGATGATCGCGGTGGCACGTATCGCCAAGATCGTCGTGGTATTCCGGCTCCACGCCGCGCCAGTCGGCAAGATCGCCGTCCACCGCAATGTTGTTCCAAAGCGTTGACGTTTCCGGGATTGGACGAACGCCCTTGAACTTCCGGATGTTGGAAACCATCTGGTAGTAGTAGTTGTCTTCGTAGCCGCCGCGCATGGGTTCGATGTCGCGGCTGTATTCCATGGAAAACTGGTCGATGAACCAAGTGTCGCCGGGGTTGACCGTGCCGTCGGCAAACTGCCTCGGTTTTTTTCCGTCGTAGACGAAACGCTGCGCCACCCACTCGTTCCAGCCGGTGATGAAGATGAATTCCGGATCGACATTGAACGCATAATCCCATTGCTCCTGGAAGTAGGTTCCAATGGTGGGATTCTGCTGGCCGGGTGGCGGTTGCTTCCCGTCCTTGTGGCTGCGTCCGGTACTGTTGACCGGATGCGATGCGGTCGCGACGGAAACGTATTCCGGTATTTCCGAATCCTCGTGCCAGCCATAGGCCTGCGGCGTCTTGTCGATCCACGGCCACTTGTCCTGGCCATCGCCGAACCAACCCTTCGGATCGCTCCACGCCCACGACCGGCGAATGGCGAAGAAGTCCAGAATCTCCTGCGACAGCCCTTCCGGATTGGTCATCATCAACGGCTTCCCCTTCCACCGGAACCAGAGCTCCGGATAGAGGTTCTTTTGATAGAAATCGCGATAGAGCTTTTCGGTGACTTCCTTGGCCTTGCTGTTCGCCAGAAAGGCGATCTGCGGAGTACGACCGCCCCGGTCGCGAATCCCGCGATAGACCTTGCAGAGCGTCAGGACATTTTTTTCATACGTGAACCCGTTGGTCACATCGCAGACGACCACATCCACCCCGGCGTCGGCCAGCATCTGCGCATGCTTGGCGATCACCCACTCGTCGTCCATCAGGTAGTAGCCGAAGCGCGGCTCGCCCCACCAGTGGAAAATATTTTTCGGCCCCCACTCCCGCTTGTCCTCCGGCTGCTTCAGGATATCGGTGATGTTGTACGGCCCCTGCTGCTCGTGCCCTCCGAGCCAGAGGAAATAGAAGATGCCGACAAACTTTCCCATGCGCGGCGGACCGCACTCTTTTGCTCCGGCCATGTCCCGGCCCAACCCGTCCACCGCCAACCACGGCTCGCACACCAGCGGCCCGGTGCGGGCAGGCGCCACGGTCTGCACCACCGGTTTTTCCGGTTCCTTGACCGGAGGTTCCGGCACCGCAACGGCCGGTTCTTCCGGTTGCACGACGACGACCTGCTCCGGTTGCGGACGGTCGGATTCCGAACAACCGCCGACCAGCCACGTCAGCAAAAACAGAAACAGCAATGGATTTCTTGCTCCAGTCATGGGGAATCCTTTCAGGGGAGATCAACCAGTACGCGGTAGAACCCATTTGTCGAAGGTGTACCGTTGGTGAATGCAATAGTTTGGTTGGACGCAAGCGGCCCGACCGTTTCGACCGTGCCCCAGCTTGTGGGCAACAGGTTGTCCGTCCGTTGCAGGGAATAGAGGCGTCCCGCCTTGCCGTCCACTTGCACCGGAACCCCTCCGCTGGAAACCCGGAAGGCGTTTTCCGCAGGGTTGGTCGGATCGGTTCCGGCGACATGCTCGGCCCAGTCGGGAAAGCCGTCGCCATCGGAATCCGCATCGATGAAATTCGGAAGGCTGTCGGTGTCGGAATTATCAAACCCATCCGCCGCATCCGCAATGCCGTCCGCATCGAAGTCGCCGTCGGTCAGCGCAATCCAGTCGATGGCAAATGTCTTCCCACTTGCAGAGGTGCCGTTCACCGGATCGATCCGCAGGCGCGTGATGGTCTTGCCGATCCAGTTTGTATTGGAAGAAAAATCCACCGTCAGCACCTGCGGAGCGCCATTGCCATTGTAGGATGCAGTCAGTACCCGGGTGCCGACAAAGTTATCGTTTTCAGAGTTGCCCCAATAGACCTGAACACTGCCGTTGATCCCGGCCTGCATCCTGACCAGCACCTTGGCCGTTCTTTCGCCGGGGAACTGGAGCCCGGTTCTGGACAGTTGCGGATCGGTGGTGGTTGCGGTTCCGGACAACCACCCGTTCGTGATGGCGGTATTGGTGGCGTTGTTGAAACTCCATCCCTCGGCATCGCCGTCCGTTGAAAATCCGAAGAAGGATTTCCCATCGTAGGGGTCGCGCCCAACCGCATGTTCGGCGGCATCCGACGTACCGTCGTTATCGGAATCCAGATCCATCAGGTTGGGAATGCCGTCGCCATCGGCATCGCCAAGGCCTTCCTCGTTGTCGAGGATGCCGTCGCCATCGAAATCGGCGGTTGCCCAGTTGAACGGATCGGACCAGGCACCGTACTTGCCGGTCGTCGAAACTACCCGCGCCCGGTATTCGTAAACCACCCCGGACAGACGATTGGAAAAGAGCACTTCGCCGGGCGCAGCGACCTCCTGCGCGGTGCTCCACTCGGCACCATCCAATCGTTGCTGCATCTCGAAATGGTCGAACCCGCTCCACTGGTTCCACGTGTTGCGGTATTCGCGCCAGATTCCTTCCCCGATGAAGACGATCTGCTCGGTTGCGTCAGCCCCCGCCAAGGCGAAAAAGGTTTCGACCGGCGGCGGCAGGTAGTCGGGCACATCCGGCCCCTGGTGCCAGAAGGGCACGTCGGAATACTGTGCGGAGTAGGCCTTGATGGCTTCCACCATGCCGGATCCGTACGTGGGGAACGTATCCCAATTGAATCCCGCCCCGGAGAAATCCCACCAGCCGGGCGTGACGACGCGCATCCGGTTGGGCACCAGTTTGCCGAGTTCCTTGAACGTGACGTTGTACGAATCTTCGATGTAGGCCGGCGTATCGCGGGTCGTGCTGTTCGCGGGCTTGGGATGCCACTCGAAAAAGCCCCAGCCACGGTTCCGCTTGCCGGTCAGATCCACGTATTGCCGCATTCTTGTGATGTCGGGCACGGTGCCGAAGCGCGTCAGCCCGAGCATCCCGTTTTTCTCGAGATACCCGGTCCAAATCGGCGTGGCGCCGGACCGCTGGCGGCTGGCATTGATGTATTCACCTGGAATCTGGTGGAGGAAAATGAGGTCGGCCGGCAGCCCCTCCTCCACCATGATGTCGAACATGTCGCGACCATAGTTGCGCACCAGATGCTGGCGAAAGCCAAAGGCGGGTTGGCCGGGATTGCCGGATGGATAGGCATAGGCACTGCCTTGGTCGAAGGTGTCCCACGACCACGCCTGCCAGAAGGCGTTGGCGGCGTTGCGGACACGCGGAGCGTCGAAGCCCCCCGCAACAAAGCCAGTGCCACTGGATGGATTGACCACAAAGTTGGTATCGGTGATCGGAGCAGGAAAGGCATCGAGGTCCCAGTACCGCAACGCCCAAGTCGTGAACGAAGTGCCGAAGCGTGCGTTGAAGGATTGGCCGGTTCCATTGGCATCCGCCGGAGTCGGGTCGTCGTAGAACGGACTGCGCGGTGTGCCACCCAAGTTGAGATAGGTGCCCACGATGGCTTCCGGTGCACCTTCGCCTGCATACTTTCCGGCCGTGTCGTCGTAGATGCCCGAATGCCGAAGCCAGTCGCGGAATTCGGTGATGGCATAGGGGCTGTAGTCGCCCAGCTGGCCATCGTCCGTCTCGCCGCCCGAGGGAAGTTCCGACTCCACCAGCAGGTTGAACATCGGCACGCGCTCCTCGTAGCCTTGCAACACGGCGAGCATATCCTGCGCCCAAGCCCGCGCCCGCTCTTCTTCATAGGCCTTCTGGATCGGGGCCAGACGCGAATAGGACACCCGCTTGTAGTTGCGGTCGCCGCCCCAGTCCTCCACGTTTTCATAGCTCGACCAGGTCAGTCCGTTGAGCCGCCACTGGAATTCGCGCAGGTCCGTTGCTTCGAGCAGATCGCGCTGGCTGCCTAGCAGCGGGATGGTGAAGATGGGCGCGAAGAACAGACCGAACCGCTGGAAGCGCGGCAGTCCGCGCGCCATGCTTGGTATCGATGTTGGATTGATGATTCCTCCCGTGCCAATCTTTGTATAGATCTTGCCGGCATCCATTTGGTCGAGCAGCTCCTGGAAGCGGAAGTCGGGAAACGTGCCAGTCATGAAATTTCCGTTCAGCGTCAGGAAGTAGCGCGAACTATCGGCATCCGGACGTGGCAGCACGCCGGAATATTGAAGGTCGACCCAGTCAACCTCGCTCATTGAGCCTGTGCTTTCCCCATTGGGCAGATCGAGCCGCAAGCGGGTGATCGTTCCAGTCCAGGCCGCCACGCCGGAAAGGTCGACGGCATAGGTCGTAAATGCGGTATCGTTGGTCAGAATGGGGAACGTCTTAACGCGTTGTTCCGAGAACCCCGTAGCATCGCTACGGCTCCAATAGACGGCGGCACCGTTCCGGGATGAGGTGTTTTTAAAACGCAGAAGCAACGTGTTAACCGCATTCGCGTCGAACGCCAGAGCATTCGGAGAGGTCAGCGTCGGATCGTTTCCCGTCGAGGTAAAGGAAAGTACACCGTCCGACACCGCCAGCCCCGTTGCGGTTCCGCCCAACGTCCAACCGAGCGCATCGCCATTTTTATTCCAATTCCATGTATGGTTCCCGGTGCCTTGGTTGACGTCGAAGCTATCGCAAAAAACGATGCCCTCTTCCCCTGCGTTGGCAACGATCTCGATGCGGAAAGCCTTTAGTGTTTGTCCCGGCAACGCCGGCAGCTCAAGCGCATAGCGACGGTTGAAATAATCGTTTGTCACGATGGGAATGGCCATCGACTTGGCGGCATTCCACACCGGGTCTTCGTTGGTGATGAAGTAGAACGTGGCCTGACTGGCACCCGACTTGTTGCGGAGCTGGAATTCGACATGGCCATAGTCGCCCGCAGGCAACCCAAGGTTGTCCGGCGACTGCAAGCGATTGAGCCCGGCATTGATTCCGAAAAAAAGCATGCCGCCCTCGATCTTCAGCGAAGATGCCGTCCCGGCAATGCTCCATCCCAGCGCGTTGCCGTCGCTCGTCCAATCAAAGGAAGGCGCATCGAACCGAACTTGGGCAGACACCAACGACGCCGTCCACACCAACCATGCGACATAAAGTTTAGCAGCTATGTTTTTCATAATCTTTTCTCATGGCAATTCCACCAGCACGCGATAGAAACCATTCGTCGATGGCGTACCGTTGGTGAATACGATGGTTTGGTCGGATGCCAGCGGCCCGGCGGTTTCGACCGTGCTCCAACCTGTCGGCAGCAGGCTGTCCGTCCGTTGCAGGGAATAGAGGCGTCCCGCCTTGCCGTTCACTTGCACAGGAACCTCGCCGCTGGAAATCTGGAAGGAGTCGTCGGCCGGATCCAAGCGCCCGGTGCCGACAATGTTCTCCGCCCAGTCGGGGAAGCCGTCGTTGTCGGCATCGCCGTTCGCGGCGCGGATCCAGTCGATTTCAAACCAAGTCGCGGAACCGATCGGATCGATCCTTATTTTATCGATGGTCTTTGCATCCCACTGCGCATTGCCCGCCAGCACATACTCCAGCACCTGCCAGTTGCCGCTACCCGTGTAGCTTCGGTCAAGATGGGTCGACGCTGAAAACGCGCCGCCCACAGGCGCCCAATAAAACTGCACTCCGGCATTGGCGCCCGCGCGCAACCGCACGGTCACGCTCGGTACGTCCAGGGATGGGAAGCCGACAGCATAGTTTGCAAAGAAGGGATCGCCCGTGAGCGCCGTTCCCTTTACGACACCGTTTGACACCACCAGTCCATCGATGTTTTTCGGACTATCTGTCCATCCCTCGAAATCGCCATCGGTTTCGAAATGGAAGGCCATGTCGGAGACATTGGCAGGATTGCGGCCAACGGCCGTCTCGGCGGCATCGCTGGTTCCGTCGCCATCGCTATCAAGCCAACCCCACGCCTTCAGCGATTTACCGGCGGCATCGCGCAGTTCGATCGATTCGATTTCGGTGGCCGAAACATCCGAACTCGGCTGGATGGCGATTTGCTCCACCGGCGCGCCGGGACTGAAGGGTATTTCGTAGGTATGAACCGTGTCGTCATGCACGACCGGGAACGGAACGGATTGGCCTGGGCTGAAGGCCGTCTGTCCCTGCAATTTCCAAAATAGTTTACCGTCGCCGAAGCTGCGCGACTGCATCCGCACCGCGGCCCTGGCGGGCGTTCCCAACCGGGCCAGTCCGGTTTTCGATTCGATCCGCGGCACAAACCCATTGGCGGTCACCATCATCTTTCCTGTCGAGCCATCGGACAAGCGGGCCTGCACATTGGGCAGCCAGCCATAGTCCTTCGGGGCGTAGGCGGCATTGGGAACAGGAACCAGCGCGGCGGTTTCGGCCAGATGGTCGCTGATGAGCGCATCGAGCTGCGCGACGATGGCGGGATTCGATTCGGCGACATCGGTTTCCTCGTGCGGATCGGATACCAGATTGTAGAGTTCGTAGCGGTGGGCATTGGCCGGTCCATCATGAAAATAGCGGATCAGTTTCCAGTCGTCCTGCCGCACCCAGCAACCCGCGAAGGTTCCCGTCGCCGGAGTGCTGTGCGGGAAATGGCAAAACAGGTTGGTACGGGAGGACGCCCCGCCTTGCAGCAACGCCGTCTGATCGAAGGCGTCCAGCGCGGTGCCGGGTTCGGCTTCCAACCCACCCATCGACAGGATGGTGGGATAGAAATCGGGACTCTGCAGGAAGCCGTCGCTCGTGGAGCCAGCCGCGGTGTGCCCCGGCCAAACCACGACGCACGGCACGCGGGTGCCGCCTTCGTACATCGAGGCCTTGCCGTGGCGCAGCGGCCAGTTGTGCGTCGGCAGCGCGCCGTCGGTGAAGTTGTACATGTTGCCGCCGTTGTCGGAGAAGAAGACGATGACGGTGTTGTCCGCCAATCCCAACGCGTCGATCCGGTCGAGCACCTGCCCCAGCCCCGTATCCATCGACTCCACCATCGCGCCCATGGTCGGGTTCTTCTGCCGCCCATCGGCACTCGCCTGCCCCACGTATTTGCTGCGCAGATCCTGCTTGCACTCGAACGGGGCATGCACGTCGTAGAACCAGAGGTTGAGCAGGAACGGTTTGTTGCGTTCGGCATCGATGAAATCCTCCGCCGAAGCGGCCAGCACATCGTTGACGTGGGTGCCGGCCGGGGCTGCGGGAAGATTGCTGTCCGCGCTGAACGGTGCGAAATATCCTCCGGGCGGTCCGGAGTGGTAGCGCCCGCCCACCACCGTGTCGAAGCCTTGGTTTTCCGGAATGTAGGGATCGCGCCCCAAGTGCCATTTGCCCATGAAGGCCGTCGCATAGCCTACCGTCTTCATCGTTTCCGCATAGGTGACATAGGCGTTGTCCAACCGCGTGCAGGACTGCGGTTCGCGCAGCTTCGCGGTGCTCGCGGCAGTGGCTGGCACGATCGGATCGAGGATGACCTGCTCCAAATGGCCTGCCGGAGTGGTGAAGCGCAGGCGACCGGGATAGCGACCGGTCAGTATGCTCGCGCGCGTCGGCGAGCAGAGCGGATTGGCCGTGTAGGCCTGCGTCAGCCGGACGCCGCGCTGCGCCAGCCGTTCCAGCGAAGGGGTGTGGTAGAACGTGCTGCCGTTGATGGAGGTGTCGTTCCAGCCCAGATCGTCGGCCATCACAAAAACCACGTTGGGGCGCAATCCCGATTGGCCGATCGCTACCCAGTCGAATGCCACTACGCTACCCGGACTGTCCCCGTTCGGAAGATCCACACGCAACCGCTTCAGAGTGCCGGTCCAGTTTGAATGAGTCGACATGTTCACAACGTAGGTCGTGAAATCCGGATCGTTCGCGATGGCGGTGAACCCGACTAAGTTCCCCACGAATCCTGGAGAGCTGGTCGTCTGGAAATAGACCGCTCCACCGGTTAGCACCGACCCGTTGCGCGCCCGGATGTACACGTTGGAGACTCCGCCCAGATCCAGCCCAAGATTGTCCGGCGAAGAAACATAGGGGTCGTTGTCCACCACGCCCGACAGCACGCCGTTGGTCACGGCGACCTGCACCATATGCGTGGCCGTCCAACCCTCGGAATCGCCGTTCACGTTCCAGTGCCACCGCAGCGCGGACTGGGCGACGGCGTTGTATGGCGTCACCGTGAGCAGGAAAGCGTTGGTGATGGCCGTGGCTCCATCGTCGACAACCAGCGAGATGGTCGCAGCGCCCGTCTGGAGCGGATTGGGCGTGACATGCAAAATCCGATCTTCACTGCTTCCTGTGATATAGAGGTTTGCATTGGAAACGAGTGCCGGGTTCGATGAGAAGGCACGGGTGGCGAGTCCGCTGGCGGGTGTTTCGACCTTGCCGATGGCAAAGGGAACCGTGGCCGCAGTGTCTTGGACCATGCTTTGATCCGCCACGTCGCCGACAAACAATGAGGTGCCATTGGTAGCCAGCGCCTGGATCACCCATTTTTGCTGATGGGTCAGCGTGTCGATGGCGCTCTCGGGAACATGGTTTCCGGCCCGGGCGCCTTGGCGGAAATAGATGATGTGGTCCGACCGGTAGCTGGGGGTACCGGCCGCGAGGATTTCCGACCACAGGTAGTGGTAGGTCCGCTGCGAGTTTGGAAGGTTTTCATAACTCGGTGGTCCGCCCCCCATGAACACCAGCGCCTGCTTGCCATTGTCGCCCGTCCATTTGACGATGCCGGCCATGGCGGAGAGCACGTTTTGCCGAAGCACGTTGTTTTGGGTGAAGCCATCCACATCGTCGCCAATATGGCACTCCAGCCCCACTCCATCGAACAGCTTCAGATGCTCTTTCACTGCTGCATCCATGATCGGGAAATTCGCCGCGTGGCCGACCGTTTCGCCGGGTGCCGTGCCGCTGCCAAGCAGCTGGAACAACTGGACGGTATCCTTGCACAGCAAGGGCGGATTGGCGGTTGCGATGGCGGTCTGGATCGTGGCGATTTCGTTGGACGAGAGGATGCGCCAATCCACCGGGTACTCGCCGATCGGAGCGCCGTTCAGCCAATCTTCGCGATACAGGAAAACGCCGGATACATCCCATCCCTTGCCTTCATACGTCCGAATCCGGTTTACCACGTCCGTCCCCGTGTACTGCCCGCCTACAGTGTACATGCCGACCTCGATCAACGCCTTTTCGGTATCGAAAAGATGCCCGCTGGCGAGTGGTGGCGTTCCGTCGTAGTGCATATAGGTCGTTCCGCTCTTGCACACGGGAAAGCTGTCGGGATTGTTCTTGTAGTCGATCAGGCCGGCGGCGTCGCTTCCCAAGCGATACGCAATGGTTGCGGCCTGGACGACGGAACCCATCGCCGCAAGCGCAAACGCACCCAGAATATATCGTTTTATTCGTTGCCCAGTGGTCATGGATCTCCTGTGTTTCATACGTTGCACCGCCTCATCGCGTCCCTCCGACGCAAATATACCATGCCCCTGCCTGAAGTTCAAACCTGCTTGTTTTTACGGGTTCGCCGTTAAGGGTGATTTCCGACGGATTGCACTGCGGCAGATTGACGGTTGCCGAGCTGTTGGCCGGAACGTCGATATTCCAGGCAATGGAATTTCCGGTGCGGGTCCAATGACTGGAAATCACTCCGTATGGCGAGCGGTGTTCCGCTTTCACCCAATCCAATCCCTGAAGGAAACAGGGTTGAAGCAGGATGTGCTTGAAGCCGGGATGTTCGGGATCGGGCCGTATGCCGCCCAGGCTTTCATGGAAGGTCGCCGCAAATCCGCTCTGCATCGGGTGGTTGAACGAGTTGCGGCGGTATCGCTCGCCTTTCGGCCAGTTGAACGGTGTCTCGGGCCAGGTGGTCAGTCCGTGCTCCTCGGTC
>JAIPJC010000054.1 GCA_021734345.1 Kiritimatiellales bacterium
CGGTGCGCTCGCCAGCCACGTTGGGATGGACACCATTTCGCTATCCGGTACCGGGCTCCCGGCTTCGGCCGCCTCGTTGATTCCCGCCGAAGTGGCGTTGCGCTACCGCATCGTTCCGATCCGCCGATCCGGCGACGCCCTCGTCGTGGCCATCGGCGACCCGCTCGATCTCGAAGCGCTCGATACGCTGCGCTATATCCTCAAGCACCCGGTCGAGGCGCTCGTTGCCCTGCCGGCGGAGATCGATTCTGCCCTTGACCGCCTGTATCCCCCATCCGGGCAAATCGTCCAATCCATGTTCACGCAAATGGATGAAGGAACCGGCGAAGATTCCGGTTCCATTGAAGAGGCGTCGGAAAGCGACGAACCGATCATCCGCCTCGTCAATCTGCTTATCCTTGAAGGCTTTCGCCAGCGCGCTTCGGATATCCATCTCGAACCGCTCGGCCGGACGTTCCGGGTTCGCTACCGCATCGACGGCGTCCTGCGCGAGGTCGAAGGGCCGCCGCGCCGCCTGCATCCGTCGGTCATCAGCCGCATCAAGATCATGTCGAAGATGAAGATTTCCGAAAAGCGGCTGCCGCAGGATGGCCGCATCGAAATCCGCGCGATGGGGCGCAACCTCGACCTGCGCGTTTCCTCCATCCCGACCAACCATGGCGAGAGCATCGTCATGCGCATCCTCGACAAGGAAAGCCTTTCGCTCGGACTGCCAAGCCTTGGATTTTTCGCCGACGACCAGCAGGCCTTTGAACGGATGATCAAGTTGCCCGACGGCATCCTGCTGGTTACCGGGCCGACCGGATCGGGGAAAACCACCACGCTCTATGCCTGTCTCAACCACCTTAACCGCGCCGACCGGAAAATCATTACCGTCGAGGATCCGGTGGAGTACCAGCTCAACGGCATCAACCAAGTGCAGGTGCGCGCGGGCATCGGACTCACGTTTGCCGCCGCGCTGCGCTCCATCCTGCGCCAAGCGCCGAACGTGATCATGATCGGCGAAATCCGCGACCGGGAAACCGCCGAAATCGCCATCAACTCTGCGCTGACCGGCCACCTGGTGCTGAGCACCCTGCACACCAACGACGCCCCCAGCGCCGTCACCCGCCTGGTCGATATCGGGGTGAAGCCCTTTCTCGTATCCTCGTCCGTCCGGGGGATCATGGCGCAGCGGCTGGTACGCACCATCTGCCCCCACTGCAAAACCGCATACATCCCGACCGAGGCCGACATCCGCATGCTCGGGGCCGTGTCCAAACTCCATAAGGGCGAAGGTTGCGCCGCGTGCAGCCAGACCGGATATCTGGGCCGCAAAGGTATCTTCGAACTGATGGAAGTCAATGACGAGATCCAACAACTGATCTATTCCGGCCTCTCCGCCGCCGCGCTGCGCGCCAAGGCGCGCGCGCTCGGCATGCGCACCCTGCGCGAGGACGGTTTGCGCAAAGTCGCTGGCGGCATTACCACGCTCAACGAGATCCTGCGCGTAACCATGGGGGACGAAAACTAATGGGCGCAAGGCATCCAGTGCTTGAAGAACTGGTCGCGACCGGACTGCTTTCGGTCGAGCAGGCGGACGCCATCCACGACGAACACCTGGCGCAGGGAACGCCGGTGCACGCCGTGGCGGTCGAATTGGGCTTTGTCGACGAGTCCCAGTACCTTGGGACGGTGGCGCACCTGCTCGGTTCGCAGGTGGTCGATTTGGCTGCCATGCCCGTTTTGTCCGAACTCAAGAAGATCGTCCCGGCCAGCATTGCCCGGATGCATCAGGCCGCGCCGGTTCGGATCGACCGCAACACCGTCGTCTTCGCTGTTTCCGACATTCCGAGTCCTGCCGCGGTGGACGATATCGCCTTTGCGCTCTCCCGGCCGGTCGACTATGTCGTGGCGGCGGAGGCGCAGATCGAAACGGCCATCTTCCAACTCTACGGGGAAGAGAGCGGATCCATCAACGAGTTGCTCGTTGCGCTTGAAGTCGAGCTTGAAAATACCGCGGAGCTGATCGACGAGCACAAGGGCGACATCGCCGATCTGGAGCATGCCGCCAATGCGACGCCGGTCATCCGGTTCGTCAACCTTGTGCTCTACCAAGCCGTGAAAGACCGGGCATCCGACATCCATTTCGAACCGTTCGCAAACGAGTTCAAGATCCGCTACCGCGTCGACGGGGCGCTCCTCGAAATGTCGCCGCCACCCCTGCGGCTCGCCCTGCCGATCACCTCGCGCGTCAAGGTGCTCGCCGGGCTGGATATTGCCGAGTCGCGGTTGCCGCAGGACGGACGCATCCAACTTGCCGTGGGCGGGCGTTCCATCGATTTCCGCGTTTCGACGCTGCCAACGCAGTTTGGCGAGAGCGTCGTGCTGCGCGTGCTCGACCGCTCCAACGTCCAGCTCGACCTCGACAACATCGGTTTCCCGGACGACATCCGGCAAGACTTCCTGGCCGACATCCAAAATCCCAACGGCATCATCATCGTCACGGGGCCGACCGGTTCGGGGAAAACGACCACGCTCTACGCCGCGCTCCAGCGGATCAACCGGAGCGAAACCAAAATCCTGACCGCCGAAGATCCGGTGGAATACGACGTCGAGGGCATCATCCAGCTGCCGATACGCGAAAATATCGGCCTCACCTTTGCCGCCGCGTTGCGCGCATTCCTGCGCCAGGATCCGGATGTCATCATGGTCGGTGAAATCCGCGATTTGGAAACCGCGCAGATTGCCATCCAAGCCGCGCTCACCGGCCATCTGGTTTTCAGTACGCTGCACACCAACGACGCGGCCGGCGCGATCACCCGCCTGATCGACATGGATGTGGAGCCATTCCTGATCGCCTCCACGCTCGAGGCCGTGATGGGCCAGCGGTTGGTCCGTACGATCTGCCCGGCCTGCAAAACCGCCTATGCGCCCGATGCCGCCCTGCTCGGCCAGCTCAACCTGTCCCATGGCCAAGTGGGCAACCAGCCGTTCTACCGGGGGGCAGGCTGCGCAACGTGCAATCATAGCGGCTACCGCGGCCGCCGCGCCATTTTCGAATACATGCGCATGTGCGACCGCCTGCGGGCGGGGATCATCGACCGGAAGCCTACGCTTGCGCTGCGCAACCATGCGATGGAACTGGGCATGCGCACTTTGCGCGAGGACGGCCTGCGCTGCATCCTCGATGGATATACGACGGTCGAAGAGGTTGTCCAGTACACGTAAGGAACCAGTGCATGGCTAAATTCAGTTATATCGCACACAACATCCAGGGCGAAGAGAAGCGCGGAACGATCCAGGCGCCCGACCATGCGACGGCCCTTTCGCAGTTGCGCGGAAAAGGACTGTTCCCAACGGAAGTGATCGGAACCACCTTGGTGATTCCTCCGAAAGGGCGGCCTGAAAAAAAGAAAGTGGGCCTCGACATGGAGATCGCCCTGCCGGCCTTCCTCTCCGTGGTGCGCCCCAAGCAGCTGATGGTCGTGACCCGCCAGTTGTCGACGCTTATCCATGCTGGGCTTCCTTTGCTGCGCGGACTGAACGTGTTGAAACGGCAGGAAAAGAATCCTGCGCTCAAACGGGCGATCGCCGAAATCTCCGCATCGATCGAGAGCGGCAGCACCTTTGCCGATGCGCTCGCACAGCATCCGCGCATCTTCAACAAGCTCTACATCAACATGGTCAAGGCCGGCGAGGCGGGCGGTCTGCTTGATGTGGTGTTGGAGCGGTTGGCCGCCTACATGGAAAAGGCCCAGAAGGTGAGGAACAAGATCGCGAGCGCCATGACCTATCCCATCGTCGTGCTGCTCGTCTCCAGTGCCATCATGGGCTTTTTGATGGTCGCCATCATTCCGCGCTTTGAACAAATCTTTGCCGACATGCTCGACGGCCGGGCGCTGCCGCCGCTTACGCTGTTTGTGATGGGCGTCAGCGCGCGCATCCAAACCAGTTGGCCCATTATTCTGGCCGCGATTGCCGGAGTGGTTGCCGTTGTGGCGTTGCTGCGGCGCTTTCGGTTTGGACGCATGGCGCTGGATTGGTTCAAGCTGGCGGTTCCGTTATTTGGAAACCTTGCGCGCATGGGGATTCTCGCGCGCTTTGCCCGCACTCTGGGCACCTTGCTGGAATCCGGTGTGCCGATCCTGCAGGCGCTTGCCATTGTGAAGGAAACGCTGGACAACGAAGTCATCTCGCAGGCGATCCAGGACATCCACGACAATATCAAGGAGGGGGAGTCCATGGCCGCGCCGGTGGAGGCCAACCGCATTTTCCCGCCTATCTTTGGCGGAATGGTCGAGGTCGGCGAGGAAACCGGCGAGTTGCCAGCCATGCTGATCAAGGTGGCCGATCTCTACGAAGACGAGGTCGACAACACCGTCGCGGCGCTCAGTTCCATTATCGAACCGCTGCTGATCGTGCTGTTGGCGGTGGTGGTGGGAACAATTGTGATTGCCTTGTTTCTGCCCATGGTGTCTATTATCGGTAACCTGAGCTAAGTTGTAACCTTTTAACCAAACGGGAAGTAGACCATGAGAGCATTGTTGATCATCGCCCACGGAAGCCGCCGCAAGGAATCGAACGACGAGGTCTGTCGCTTGGCCGACCGCATACGCGAAAACTCCGGTCCGGCGTTCGACCGGGTGGTTTGCGCCTTTCTTGAAATCTCCAGCCCGCAGTTAGATTCAGCCGTTGCCGATCTGGTGGACGAGGGGGTTACGGATATCCTGGCTTTCCCCTATTTTCTTTCGGCCGGAATGCATGTGGTCAACGACATTCCTCGCATGATCGCGGAAGAAAAGGCCAACCATCCGGCCGTCCATTTCGAGATCCTCCCGCACCTCGGTGCGCTCCAAGGCATCAGCACGCTGATTCTCAACCAAATCTACAAGTCCGCAGCCCTTCCTAGTCGCTAGATGTTGATTCTCCAATCCAGTGCGACCGATGTGTACCGCAACCTCGCGATCGAGGAATACCTGATGGAACACATCGCGGATCGCGGCCCGGTTCTTTTCCTATGGCAAAGCGACTGTGCGGTCGTGATGGGCAAGAACCAGAACCCGTGGCGCGAATGCCGGCTGGACTTGATGGAGGCGGAGGGGGTTCCGCTGGCGCGGCGGATTTCGGGCGGCGGCACGGTCTACCACGATGCCGGCAACCTGAACTACTGCGTGATCGTCGACCGGACGCACTATCGCGAAGAGCAGGCCTACGAAATGGTTTTTCAGGCACTGGAAACGATGGGAATCCATGCGGAAAAAACCGGTAAAAGCAATCTGAGCGTGGATGGACTCAAATTTTCGGGCAATGCGTTTTGCTTCCGCAAAGGCCGGGCGCTGCACCACGGAACCTTGCTGCTCCGCACGGATCTCGAGCGATTGAACCGTTATCTTGGTCCGATGTTCGGCCAGATCGAAACCCACGCCATCCGCTCTATTCCGGCAACCGTGGCCAATCTGGGGCTTGACGACGAAGCGGTAGCGTCTTCACTGAAGGATCGTTTCCAAGCTTTGTATGGCGGTGCGGCGGGTTCCCATGCATTGGAAGAGATCGTCGACGAAACGGCGCTCTGGCCGCGGGTTGAAAAGCAGCGTTCCCATGATTGGAAGTTTGGCGCGACCCCCGGATTTGTTCTGGAACAGGACAGGGTGCGGCTGGAGGTGGCAAAAGGTGTCATCGTGGCGGCGCAGGGGGCGGGTGCCGAATGTTTTCTCGGACGCCCGTTTTCCTTATCTCTATTTCAGTGAGCTGTTAGGTTGACTAAAAGGACTTTAAAACTTAGAGTGCCATCCGAACATTACAACTGGAGGTGTTATGAAGGTGTTTGCTAGATTTTTATCCGTTTCCGCAGTGGTGGCCTTGATGGCTGGGTGTGCCAGCAACGTCGTATACGTTCCGAAGATTCCGCCGCACGCGCAGGCCAAGCTGCTCGACTACTACCAGCAGCCCAACAACAAGGTGTTTGTCATAGCCATCGACCCAAGCGGCGACTATGCCTTCGGTTACGATTTTGGCAAGGCCACCCTCAAGGAAGCGGCGAAAGTTGCCGTCGAAAAGTGCGATGCCAACCGCGAGGAGCATGGAATCATTGCCAAACCATACATCTACGCCATTAATGACAAGGTGGTCTACGAAGAGATGATCATGAAGGCGAACCAGAAGCAGAAAGACGTTTCGATGGACGCGCAGCAGGACGAAGTAGCCAATAAAGAGGCAGGCAACCCGGCTGCCGAATAAACATGTTCGAAGCGAAAGCCGTGGTGCAAAACGAGGCCGGCATCCACTGCCGGCCTTCTGCTATTCTGGTTAAAGAGGGGCTCTCCTATTCAGGAAAAATCCTTGTTACAGCCGAATCCGGCACATGCGATCTAACGTCCGCCTTGGAACTTATCATGCTGGGGCTTGAACCCGGGGCCAAGTTGAAGATACAGGTCTCCGGACCCGGCGAGGAGGAGTACTGCAAAAAACTCGTCGCATTGTTCGAGACCCATTTTGACTTTCCTCCGCAGTAATAAACCCCCGCGCGGAGTTGACTAGGGAAGGGTGCTTGATATAGTTCCCGCGAATTTTGCCAAAATCATTGGCTCGAAACGCAGTAGCAACCCACTAACCAGGAAGGTAGATATCATGTCGAAAAAGATTCTCGATGCAGTCAAACCCGGTGTTCTCTATGGCGATGACATACAAAAGGTTTTTCAGATCGCCAAGCAAAACAAGTTTGCATTGCCCGCAGTAAACGTAGTTGGAAGCGATTCCATCAACGGGGTTCTCGAAGCCGCGGCCACTGTCAACGCCCCCGTCATCATCCAGTTCTCCAATGGCGGTGCCGCTTTTACCGCAGGCAAGGGTTGCAAGACGAACGGAGCCGTTTTAGGCGCGATCTCCGGTGCCCAGCACGTTCACATGATGGCCGAAGCCTATGGCGTTCCAGTCATTCTCCATACGGACCACGCCGCCAAGAAGCTGCTGCCTTGGATCGACGCACTGCTGGATGAAGGTGAAAAGTGGTTCAAAGCCAAAGGTCGTCCGCTGTTCAGTTCGCACATGTTGGACTTGTCTGAAGAATCTCTCGAAGAAAACATCGAAATCTCCTGCAAATATCTCCAGCGCATGAGCAAGATCGGCATGACGCTCGAAATCGAACTCGGCTGCACGGGCGGAGAAGAAGACGGCGTCGACAATTCCGGCATGGATCATTCGATGCTCTACACGCAGCCGAAAGACGTGGCGTACGCCTACGAAAAATTGAAGGCGATTAGCCCGAACTTCACCATTGCCGCCTCCTTCGGAAACGTGCATGGCGTGTACAAGCCGGGCAACGTCAAATTGACCCCGACCATCCTGCGCGACTCGCAAGCCTATGTGGCCGAAAAGTTCAAAACCGCAGATGCCCTTCCGCTGAACTTCGTGTTCCACGGCGGATCCGGTTCCTCGCCGGCCGAAATCGCCGAGTCCATCTCCTACGGGGTCATCAAGATGAACATCGACACCGATACGCAATGGGCCACGTGGGAAGGCGTCCTGAAATTCTACAAGGCCAACGAGGGTTATCTCCAGGGCCAGCTCGGAAACCCGGATGGAGAAGACAAGCCGAACAAGAAATTCTACGATCCGCGCGTTTGGTTGCGCAAAGCCCAGGAAAGCATGGTCGCGCGCGTCAAGCAGGCCTTTGCCGACCTCAACGCCATCAACGTAAACTAACCGTCCTTCGGGATGGTTCGGCCAAGCCGCCCTTCGGGGCGGCTTTTTTCATCCGCAATGAACAGATGGATATTTATGCTGTCCTAACAGAACAAGTATGTTGCGTTCGATTTTCTAGTTTAACATTTCGGGAGGACATGATGAAAAAGTGGTTGATCATATTGGCGGGAGCGGTGGTGTTCATAGGCGGTTGCAAGGAAGGGAAGCAGGCATCTACGGTTCCGGCGAAAGAACCAGCGATAGATGCGGGCCAGATTGAACATGGGGGGTGGTTGACCGATTTCGAAAAGGCGGTGGCCAAGGCCAAAGTTGAAGGTAAGTATGTACTGATCGACTTCAGTGGCTCCGACTGGTGCGGTTGGTGCATCAAGCTCGACAAGGAAGTGTTCTCCCAGCAGGCGTTCAAGGATTATGCCAAGGACCACCTTGTTCTCCTGTTGGTCGACTGGCCCCAGCAGGCTGCCAATAGCAAGGAGGTCCAGGCCAAGAGCCAGCCTCTCATGGAAAAGTTCGGCATCGATAGCTTCCCGACCGTAATCCTGCTCGATCCCAATGGGGAGCCGGTTGATAAAACCGGGTATCGCCCGGGCGGTGCCGAGGCGTACGTTGACTACATCAGCAAGGTCATTGCCTCCGCAAAAAAATAATTCATAAAACCCGGGAACGAAAAAAGGCCATCCGCGTGGATGGCCTTTTTTCGTTCCCAATGTTTGGGAAACGACTACCGAACCTTGCCGGCTTCGCGGCGTTTCTTGACCACGTCTTCGGCAATCGAGAACGGAACCGCTTCGTAGTGCTCGAAGGTCATGGAGAAGGATGCGCGACCCTGTGTGAGGGAGCGGATCGTGTTGGAGTAGCCGAACATTTCGCTCAGCGGAACCATGCCCTTGACGATCTTCATTCCGCCGCGCTCGTCCATGGCCTCGATACGGCCACGACGTTGGCAGATGGTTCCGTTCACCGCACCCATGAATTCATCCGGAGTGGTGACTTCGATGGACATGACGGGTTCCAACAATTCGGGATTGCCCTTCAGGAAGAGCTCCTTGAAGCCTTGGCGAGCGGCAATCTGGAAGGCGAAGTCCGACGAGTCGACATCGTGGTAGGAGCCGTCGGTCAGGGTAACCTTCATGTCGACTACCGGGTATCCGGCGAACGGACCGGCTGTCAGGGCCTGAATAACGCCCTTTTCGCAAGAGGGGATGTATTCCTGGGGAATCCGGCCGCCCACGACCGCGTTGACGAACTCGAAGCCTTCGCCGGGATTGCGCGGTTCGAGGGACAGTACAACATGGCCGTACTGGCCGCGTCCACCGGACTGCTTGGAGTGCTTGTAGGAGCCGTTCGAAGCGGTGGTCGCGGTTTCGCGGTAGGCCACTTCGGGGCGTCCGACCTCGGCCACCACGCCAAATTCACGGCGTAGGCGGTCAACGATGATTTCGAGATGGAGCTCGCCCATGCCGGAGATGATGGTTTCGCTGGTTTCCTGGTCGAAGGACACGGTGAAGGTCGGATCTTCATCGGCCAGACGGTGCAGGGCTTCACCGAGCTTTTCGTTGTCGGCCTTGGATTCCGGTTTGATCGAAATACTGATTACCGGTGCCGGGAATTCCATGGCTTCGAGGTGGATTTCGTTATCCTGTGTGCAGAGGGTGTCGCCGGTCTTTGTTTCCGTGAGTCCCGCTACGGCAACGATGTCGCCAGCTACAGCCATATCGATGGCTTCCTGGCGGTTGGCGTGCATGCGAAGCAGTCGGCCGATGCGCTGCTTCTTCTGCTGGGTGCTGTTCCAGATGGTCGTGCCGGCTTCCATCGTGCCCGAATAGAGGCGGATGTAGGTCAGCTTGCCCATGTGCTTGTCGGACATGATCTTGAACGCCAAAGCGGAAAAAACTTCGTTGTCATCGACTTTGCGCTGGTTCGCCGGATTCTTCGTGCAGATGATCGGCGGAATTTCGTTCGGAGCCGGCAGGAGTTTGATCACGCCGTCGAGTACCTGTTGAACGCCCTTGTTCTTGAAAGCGGAGCCGCAGTATACCGGAACTACCTGGCGGGAGCATGTGGCTTTCCGAAGGATGGTCCAAAGTTCCGTCTCTGTAAGATCGCCTTCCGCGAAATATTTTTCCATCATGGCTTCGTCCTGCTCGGCGCATTTCTCAACCAGGTTGTTGCGCCACTCCTTGGCGCTTTCGATCAGGTCGGCCGGGATTTCGACTTCATCCCATTCCGCTCCCTTGGAGTCCTCGTTGAAGATCAGGGCTTTCATGGTGATCAGATCGACCACGCCTGTGAAAGTTTCGGATGCGCCGATCGGAATGACAACCGGAACGGCATTGGCACCAAGCTGGTTGGTGATGCCGTCGACGACATCGAAGAAGTCCGCACCGATGCGGTCCATCTTGTTTACGAAAGCGATTTTCGGAACTTCGTAGCGTTCGGACTGGTGCCAAACGGTTTCGGACTGCGGTTGAACGCCGCCGACCGCGCAGAAGAGGGCGATCGCGCCGTCGAGTACGCGGAGCGAGCGCTCCACTTCCATCGTGAAGTCCACGTGGCCGGGGGTGTCGATCAGGGAAATCATGTGGTCTTTCCACATGCAGGTGGTGGCCGCCGAAGTGATGGTGATGCCGCGTTCCTGTTCCTGAATCATCCAGTCCATCGTGGCCGCACCGTCGTGTACTTCGCCGATTTTATGCGAACGGCCCGTGTAGTACAGGATGCGTTCTGATACGGTTGTCTTGCCGGCGTCGATGTGCGCCATGATTCCGATGTTGCGGACATTCTTCAAAGGGACTTGCCTAGCCATTGCTCTTCCTCGTTAAATTATTCACCTTTAACCCACTAAAGGCGCGAAATATGCCGATTGGACTGCACTACTGCAAGGCATTATTCGTTAAATCTTGGCTGTCTGCGCGACGGGAAACGGAGCCGAATTATTCTGCCTAAAAACCTCGCCCGGCCGCCCATGGTTTCGGTTTACTTCGCGGCATTATGTTGATCGATACGCATGTTCATTTCGACCGTTTTGCGAAGGACGGAACGTTGCCGGAACTGCTGGAGCACGCCAAGGAGGCCAAGGTTCTGGAAATGGTGGCCATCGGCGGCTCGTCCGCGGCCAATGCGCTCTCGCTGAAGTTGGCGCAGGAGCATCCGGGACGGATCTTCGGCTGTGCGGGCTATGAGCGTGACGAAGCGACCGGAGCACCGGATTTTGCCGAACTCCGAACGTTTGTGGCCGATCCGCTGGTGAAGGCCGTAGGGGAAACGGGATTGGACTATTTCTATTCGGCAGAAACCGCTGCGGCGCAAAGAAAGCTGTTTGCGGAAAATCTGGCGCTGGCCGGCGAGTTTGGAAAACCGGTGGTGGTGCATACCCGCGATGCCGATGAGGATACGCTGGCCCTCCTTCGCGATTTTTCCAAGGACTGGAAAAGCGATCCGGCCCGGCTTGGCGTACTGCACTGCTTTACGCGCGACACCGCCTTTGCCAGGCAGGTGCTTGATCTGGGACTGATGATCAGCTTCAGCGGGATCGTCACGTTTGCCAATGCCGGTCCGCTGCGCGAGGTGGCCAGGTATGTCCCGGACGACCGCCTGTTGATCGAGACCGACTCGCCCTATCTCGCGCCGGTGCCCATGCGGGGAAACCGCAACGAACCGGCGTTCGTGGTTCATGTGGCCAAACAGCTTGCCGAACTGAGGGGTTGTTCGGTAGATTCCATTGCGAATCTGACCGCGAAAAACGCGCGGATTCTATTTGCGCTCTAACTGGAGGAAAGCCATGAAGCTTCATCTGTTTATTGTTCTTGCCGCGACTGGCATGTCGGTCTGCGCCCAAACCAACGAGGTTCCGAAGGTCAAGGTGATTGGCGATCGCGTAAGTCTGCGCGCAAAGCCCGACGTCAACTCCGAACTGCTGGATCGCGCCATGCGGGGCGAAGAAATGGAGCTGCTCGGCGCAACCAATGGATGGGTGGCTGTCCAGGCCCCCGACAGCCTCAATTTCTGGGTTGCCGCCAAGTACATACAAAACGGTGTTGTGCAAGCCGACAAGCTGAATGTCCGTTCGGGGCCGAGCCCGAACTACAACGTGGTCGCCGTGGTGAACAAAGGCGACGCGCTGGCGCTGCGCGGAGAGTTCAATGAATGGCTCAAGATTGCGCCGCCCTCCGGCAGCTTGGTCTGGATCAGCGATGAATTTGTGGAGCGGATTGTTCCTCCGCAACCCGAACCTGCCGCGGCACCGGAACCCGAACCCGTCGCCGTCGCGGCTGAACCGGTGGCTGCGCCCGGACCTGTTGCGGTTGCTCCACCTCCGAATGAAGATGAGTTGAAGCCGCTGTTGCTCGTGTTGGACAAGAGCCGGGAACAAGGCCTCCCCGACGAGATTCCCGGCGTGCTCCGCCGCGCCAATCCCGGTTTCTACAAGTTGGTGCTGATTGTCGGCGATATGGAGGAACCCATCTGTCTGGTGCGGGGAAACGAAGCCCAGCTGAATGGTTATCTGAATCGGTCGATGCTGATCAAGGGCAAGAAGTATTGGGCAAAGGATGTGGATATTCCGATCATTACACCGGATAAAATCCACTTGGATCCCATCCTGTCCGACTAGTGGATTGAGCCGTCATGAAACGGTTGTTGGATATGCTGTATCCGCGGCAGTGTATTGGCTGCGGGGCGTCGTCGCCCGAAACCTTCCGGTACATCTGCTGGGACTGCTGGTCGGATACCAGCCGCGTGGAGGCTCCGTTTTGCAAACTTTGCGGCGACCCGGTTGCCGGAGCCATCGACCACGACTTTGTCTGCTACGCCTGCTCAGCGGCTACACCCTCCTTCGACGCCGCCCGATCGGCCGCCCGCTACGACGGGGTGGTGGGCGAGGCGCTGCGCCAGCTTAAGTATGGACACGGCATTTGGCTTGCGCCTGATATGGCGGACTTGCTCCACACCTGCATCAAGGCCGAATATCCGGGGCGCACATTCGATATGGTCGTGCCGGTGCCGCTGCACCACGTCCGTCGCCGCGAGCGGGGCTTCAACCAATCCGCCGTTTTGGCGAGCGAACTGGCGCGCCGGATCGGCTGCCCGGCCATGCCCGGAATGCTTAAACGAACCCGTCCAACCATCTCGCAAACAAATTTGACAGCCAAAGAACGGCTTAGTAACGTGAACGACGCTTTTCAACATGAAGGAAGGAAGCGGCTGGCCGGTCGACGCATTTTACTGGTCGACGATGTAATGACGACAGGTGCAACGGTGAATACCTGTGCAAAGGCCCTGAAAAAGGGTGGGGCGGTGTCCGTACACGTAATCACGGCGGCACGCGGCTAACGACGAAAGGATTTGATTATGGCGCTATTTGGAAACAAGAAGAACTATTCCACCATCACCGTAAAAAAACGCGAAGTGCCCGATGGGCTTTGGATGAAGTGCCCCTCCTGCGGTGAAATCGTCTACAAGGAACAGGTCTCGGCCAATCTCGAGGTCTGCACCAAGTGCAACCACCACTTCACCCTGTCGCGCCAAGCGCGCCTTGATTTGCTCTCCGACGCCGGAACCTTCGTGGAGTGGGCTGGAAACATCAAATCGATCGACAGCCTCGGCTTCACCGGCATGCAGTCCTATATCGATAAGCTGGAAGCCAACCAGAAGAAATCCGGATGGGACGATGCCGTCACCGTCGGTGGTTGCAAGCTTGGCGGGCGCGACATCGGCCTGGGTGTAATGGACTTTTCCTTTCTCGGTGCCAGCATGGGTAGCGTTGTAGGGGAACGCATCACCCATCTCATCGAACGTAGCACGGCGGAAAAAAAGCCGGTGCTCATCTCCTGCGCTTCCGGCGGTGCGCGCATGTACGAAGGTTTGCTCAGCCTGATGCAAATGGCCAAAACGAGCGCGGCGCTGGCCCGCCATGCCGCAGCTGGACTTCCGTACATCCCGATCCTCACGCATCCAACCATGGCCGGGGTCATGGCCAGTTTCGCCACCCTTGGCGATGTTATCGTCGCCGAACCTGAAGCGCTCATCGGCTTTGCCGGCCCGCGTGTCATCAAGGAGACCACCCAGCAGGATCTGCCCGAAGGCTTCCAGCGCGCCGAGTTCCTGCAAAAGCACGGCCTCATCGACATGGTCGTCCCTCGCAAGGACCTCCGCGGCCGCATGATCCTGCTACTCGACTACCTCTGCGGATAGCGCGTATGGGCGAAGCCATCAAAGCCCTGTTCAAGCGAACCACGCAGGGAATCAAGCCGGGACTGGATATCATCACCGACCTGCTCGCGGCGTTGGGGAATCCACACCAACAGCTCGCGGTAGTCCACGTGGCCGGAACGAACGGAAAGGGCTCGGTTTGCGCCATGCTCGAGTCCGTCCTGCGCGCCTCCGGATTCAAGACCGGCCTCTACACCTCGCCACACCTCATCAACTTCTCCGAGCGGTTTCGGATCAACGGGATCGAAATTCCCGAAAAGACGCTGGAGAGCTACATCCAACTGTTGGAAGAAACCGCCGATCAAGTCGCCGAACAAAGCGGACAGCGCCCGGCCACATTTTTCGAAATCTCCACCGCCATCGCGTTCAAGTATTTTGCCGACGAAGCCATCGATATCGCCATCGTCGAAACCGGGATGGGCGGCAGCTGGGATGCCACCAACGTGGTCATTCCGCTCGTTTCCGTCATCACGCGCATCGATATCGACCACACCAACTACCTTGGCAACAGCATCGAACAAATCGCAGCCGAAAAAGCCGGCATCATCAAGCCCGGCCGGCCCGTTGTATCCGCGCCGCAGTCCGAGGCCGTAATGGCCGAACTTTGCAAGTCTGGTGTTCCAGTCATTGGCAGTGCCGAGGCTGCTTCCGTAATGAAGATCGGTGCGCCCCAAAAACTAAAAATCGAAACCCATTCCCGCAACCTTCCGCCGATCAACCTTCCGCTACTTGGCGAATGCCAGCGCGAAAACTGCGCTATCGCTGTCGCAACATTGGAAGTGCTCGCCGACATGCTCGACTTCGAGCCGGAATTCAAAAAAGGGATGGAGTCCGTAGAATGGCGCGGGCGTTTCCAGACGTTGGAAACCGATCCATTGGTTATCCTCGACGGTGCCCATAACCCATCTGCCGCCCGCGCCTTGGTCAAGACGTTGAAGGAAACCTATCCAGACCATCAAGTCGGGTTCATTCTCGGATTCCTGGCCGACAAGGACTCGGTCGAATTCATGCGTGCAATCAAACCACTCGTGTCCAAGGCGTGGACCATTCCCATTGATGCCGATCGCGGTACCACCGCCGAATATTCCGCTTCCCAGGCCAAGGTTGCTGGAGTCGCGGCCCAGCCGGAAACCGTTTCCAGTGCATGGGAAGCCGCCCGCGCCTGGGCTGGCGCCGAGCCCAATCGGTTAATTGTCATCGCCGGATCGCTCTTTCTCAAGCAGACGCTTCAATCGGGATTGCAGACCAGCTTGTAGCCTTTCCCGTAGATGGAGAGCAGGTGCCGCGGTGCCTTCGGATCGCGTTCGATTTTCTGGCGTAGTTTTACGATGTAGTTGTCGATGGTGCGATTAGAGGGAAAGGCCTCCATGCCCCATATCCGGTCGAGGATTTCATCGCGGGAAAAGACGCGTCCGGGTTCGGATGCGAGCAGTCGGAGGATGTCGGCTTCATAGCGCCCCAATCCGGATTCTTCCCGCGGTGGCCCAATGGTCAGTTTGGAGAAGTCGGCCAATACGTCGCCAATTTGCAATGTTTCGATATGGGAGCCGGGCGTGGTGCGATTAAGCACGGCTTTCACGCGGGCGACGAGTTCGAGGATGCTGAAGGGCTTGACGACATAATCATCCGCGCCGAGGCCGAGTCCCCGTAGCTTGTCGGCCTCGGTCGAGCGGGCCGTGAGGAAGATAACCGGGGTGTTGTCGTTGCTTTCGCGCAGCGTGGACAAAACCATGAAGCCGTCGATGTCCGGCATCATGACGTCGAGAACGACGAGGTTGTACTTTCCCTTTAGCAAGCGATCAAGCGCCTGCTGCCCACCATAGGCGCAGTCGACGGAATAACCCTCGTATTCGAAGTTGTCGCGGATGGCGTTGGCCATCGCCTTTTCGTCGTCAACCACCAGCAGCTTCATCATTTCCTTTCACGGTTGCGGTAAAGACCGATCCCTTCGGCTGGTTATCCGCCACTTCGATTGCTCCGCCCATTTCCCCGGCCAGACGGCGGGCGACGCTGAGCCCGATTCCACTACCGCGCCGCGCGGTCACCTTGCTGTCGTCGGATCGCACAAAGTCGTCGAATATCCTCTTTTTCAACTTGTCGGGTATGCCGATTCCCCAATCGGAAATCCGCAGTATAATCTGTCCGGCGGAACGTTCCAGTTCGATCCGGATTCTTTTCTCTTCGTCCGAATATTTGATCGCGTTATCCAGGAGGTTGAACACGATCTGCGAAAATGCCAGCGGATCTGCATGGGTGACAATGCCGGGTGCGATCTGCCGCTCCAATGCAAAACCGTCCTGCTCCAGCCGGAAGTGGAACGAATCAAGGATGTGCTCGCAGAGGACGGAGAGATCGGTGGATTCCAGATGGATCTGCAGCTTGTTCCGCTCCATGCGCGAGAAGTCGAGCACGTTGTTGACGATGCCGGAAAGACGTTCGGTTTCGGTAAGGATGGTTCGATGGTATTGGCCAATCTTTTCCGGTGGGATGCGTTCATGGCAAAGGGATTCGGCGTGCAGGCGGATGAGCGACAGCGGGGTGCGCAGCTCGTGCGATACCGTGGCGATGAACTCTGTTTTCATTGCATTAAGTTCGCGCTGCCGCTTCGATGTGATCGCGATTCCGCCGCCCAGAAGTCCGCCCAGCACGATCATCAGGGCGAGAATGGCATTTCCGGTTCGGTATTGCTTGCGGATTTTCTGTTTGGATTCCGCGATTACCGCGCCGGGGATGTATGCCATCCATCCGGGAACAATCTCTTCGTGCAAACCCTCGGGGACAGCGTTCGTGACGAGGATGGGCGGCGTGGCTTGGATGTCCGGCGAGTAGAGCAGGGCGAGGCCATTTTCGTTCACCGAAAGCGTTTGTCCATCGATCACTGCCCGGTACGCGCCCTTTTGCCGCTTCAGCTTCTGGTCGATGCGCCTTGCGGTTTTCCAAAGACTGGAAGTCCGCGCCTTGATGATTCCAAGGTCTGGAACTTGTTCTTCGAGCAGGGTGTTGAAGAACGCCGTTTGCGATTCAGGGAGCGAAACATTGGAAAGGTCGAGCAAGGTGAGAATGCAGCAGACGGTCTGCACCTTGTTATCCAGTTCCAGCATATTGAAGTAGGCGCTGATCTTACGGTAGAGATCGTCCGGGGTTTCAACCACGCGCTTTGCGGCTTGCTCAAAGAAGGGCAGGGCATCAGGGTTCGGCAACGTTGCAATGCCCTGTTTGAAAGCCTTGTCGGCCTCTTGCGCTGGGACAGTCGCCAGCAAGCCGGCGATGCAGCTGGGAACCACGGAATTCCGCATGACAATAAACAGATCTGCATCCAATTCTGTTGTGGTCTGGTGGTGCGCGAACCAATTTTCCTCTTGCTGCGCAATCTCGTCCCGCAGGATTTTCGCCTGCTGATCCAAGGCCGCGTTGAACGAGGATTCCACGGACGAGATGGATGCCTCATATTGGTTTCGGTTCAGCAGGAATGTGACAACGAACAGCCCCGCCACGAGGGCAAGTAGCCCTGCATAAAGAAGTCTGGGCAACCGGACGTTCATGGGTTATTTCTTGGCGAGGATGGTGTTGTCGGTCACATAGAGCGCGATGAGTTTGTCGTGCATGAAAAACAGGCGCAATCCTTTTGCGCTATAGTAGGCATGGCCGTCTGGCCAGCCATTACTATTTCGGTATAGGACATTTTCCTCGAAGGTGCATTCCCGGCCTGCGACGGTTCGTTTGGGTTTTCCCATAATGTCCATGACCTGGCCTAGCGGGATTCCAGTGGTGATCCCGCCGATGGTATAGAGGGGTTTGTCCTCGAAGCGGAATTCCTCGATTTTATCGCCATGCATCCAGATAGAAAAACCGTCGGGATAGGTCATGGCGTAGTAGTCCGGCAGGTTGTTTTTCTTCAGTTCTTTCTGTCCGAAGAAATAGCCCTCCGGTTCCCCGAAGGTGCCTAGCACCTCGTTGATCTTTCCAGCTTCCATATTGAAGCCATTCACCTTTTCTTGCAACGATCCCTGGGACTGGCCACGGTAAAGAACCTGCATCCGTTCCATGCTTTTGAGGATCGTTCCCCGGGTTTCATCGGTGGCCTTGGACGCGGCGATCTGCCGGTAGATTTCCAGCGCGGCATCGGGTTGCCCTTTGGCGGTTTCAAGGAAGTAGGCCTTTTCGTAAAGCTGCGCCAGCTCTCCAGCAAATACGGGGGCGGATATGATCAACAACCATGTTATGACATGTTTCTTCATTTCACGATCTCCTTGTATTTTCCCCACAGTGCGGCAAGCGGTGCGGGATCCAGTAGGCCTTGCTTGGCCGAGGCCACATTGCTGTTTCCGACGGCAAAGTTTCCCTGGTCTGGATCCTTGAATTGCGGATGTTCCTCGATGGTCGAGCCGGGCAGCTTGAAGTCGTTGCTGGCCTGTCCGTTTTCCCAGAAGGTGTTCTTGCCGATCTTGAAGCGGTTGTTGCCGCCTTCGTAGACGACGAAGCCGGATTTGTTCCCCGCAAGAATGTTGTTCTCCACTTTGATTTCACAGCTGCCGCGCGTATCAATTCCAGCGGCTTCATTGCGGAGGATGATGTTATTGGCGATCTCCACATCGGTGCTTCCGAATGCGCTGATGCCCGCGCCGTTGCGGACGATGACGTTGTTGGAGACTTCGCCGCGGGCGGACTTGTTCCCGAGGTAGATGCCGCGGTTGCGGTTGTCGATGATGACGTTGTCTTTCACGATGAGGTTTCCGCCGGTGCAGCGTACGCCGTGGTAGCGGGAGCCCGCCACGATGTTACCAACGATCTCCACTTCGCAGCCATTGCCGACCGTGATCCCGCAATGCCCCGGATTGAGGACGCTGCAATCCCTCACGGAGCCCTTCGCGCCGTTGGCATATTCGATGGCGTATTCATAGCCCTCGAACCGGCAACCCTGTAGATCGACTTGCGAAAATCCCGTGGACAGCATTGCGCTGGGTGAACGCTTGGCATCTCCCAATGCGGAGAAAACGCAGTTGGTCGCCCTGACCAAGGAGTCCTGTGCTACCAGCGTGCAGCCTGGGGGATCGGTGCGTTCACTTGTCTTCAGTTGGCTCTTGAGTGTAAGCGATTCGATGGTGACGTCGCTTTTGGGCCCGGCAAAGATTAGCGGATGGTCGGCGGTTGCTTCGAGGATGCAGGTATCCCGGTCTGCTCCTTTCAGTATTAGCGGCTTGTCGATGGAAATGGTTCCTTCGTAGCGGCCAGGTGGAATGTGGATGGTACCGCCCGGCTTGGTGGCATCCACCAGTTCCTGGATGGTGCTTCCCGTTTTCCCAAGCAATTTTTCGTGGCACTCCTGAATGGTGTCGTCACTTTTGTACGCAGTGGCGATTCCCAACAGCCGCATCAGGCTTTGCTTGATCACCGCCCGGTTTTCGTCCGTTGGATCGAGATCCGAAATTTCCCTATAGAGGATCGCAGCTTGTTTGGGTTGCCCTTTGGCCGTTTCGAGATAGTAGGCCTTTTCATACTGCTGTTGCAGCTCGTTGGCCGTGCATAGATTCGCGACAAGCAATGCCGCAATCAATATCGTTCGTTTCATCATTCAACACCCCCATGGATTGGATGAAAGTAACGTACATCAGCGAAACGTGCAAATTGTCACCGCAATGTAAAATCGAGATCCGTTTAATGGTCT
>JAIPJC010000055.1 GCA_021734345.1 Kiritimatiellales bacterium
TCCATGCAGGTCGGCACCTGCGTATAGTCCATCTGCTTTGGTCGCTTGCATAACTGCTCCTTTTGTTAGTGATTAACCCAAGGGCAGTCTGCGCTCGACCAAAGCCTATTTCAAAGAACCTCTTATGATTATCAGTCCTCGGATTTAAGTACCGTCAGGGCTTTACTTATATCCGAGGACTGACCCTACATCTGCTATGCAATTCCAGACTGCATAACTCCCCCCCAAAAAACCACCGCCTGCACTCTATCGCCCCGAAACTTCGGGGCTCAAGTGAGGCTTGAACGTTCACAAACCTGAATCGTTAGTGAATCCTGATTGGCCTCCTGTGTGGCATGGGCTTCCAGCCCATGGTCACGGGCAGGATGCCCGTGCCACGGTAGCCCCACATTTTCACCTACTGGGTGAAAATATCCCACGGTCGCTAACGATTCAGGTTCACAAAGCCTACCAAAACCGTCACGGTTTGGGCTTTACCGCCCCGCCTCGTTGCGGTTTCATCCGCCTTCGATTCATTAAAATGAAGCCATAGACAAACCCCGAACTGTATTTCCATGATCCGTGTAGTTCCGTGTTCGTCCGTGGCTGATCAACGAGGTTTGACCATGCAAAAACAATACAAGGCACTCAGCCTGCTCTCCGGCGGGCTCGACAGCCAGCTCGCGATCCGCGTGCTGCTGGAACAGGGCATCCACGTCGAAGCCATCACCTTCCGCAGCCCGTTCTTCGGCACCGCCAAGGGCGAGGCCGCCGCCAAAGCGCTCGGCGTGAAGCACCATATCGTCGACTTTACCGAGGACATTCTCGAGCAGGTGCAGAACCCGGCGCACGGCCTGGGCAAGGCGATGAACCCGTGCATCGACTGCCACACGCACATGATCATGCGCGCCGGGGAACTGATGGAGGAATGGGGCTTCGATTTCATCGCCACCGGCGAGGTGCTTGCGCAGCGGCCCATGTCGCAGAACAAGCAGAGCCTCGGCGTGGTGGCGCGCTGCTCGAAATACGAAGACCTGCTCGTGCGCCCGCTCTGCGCCGCCCTGCTCCCGCCCACCAAGCCGATCCGCGAAGGCTGGGTCGATGTCGCGAAACTCCCCGCCTTCTCCGGCCGCAACCGTACGCCGCAGATGGAGCTCGCTGCAACCTTCGGCCTCAAGGACTATCCCGCCCCCGCCGGTGGCTGCCTCCTCACCGAAAAGCGATTCGGCAACAAGCTCAAGGATCTGCTCGACCACGAAGGGCTCGACCACGACCGCACCAACGTCTGGCTGCTCAAGGTTGGTCGCCACATGCGATTGTCCGACGACGTGAAGATTATCGTCGGATCCGACCAGGCCGACAACGACCTGCTCGAAGCCAAGGCGCATCCCGACGACCTGCGCATCACCTGCCCCGACGTGCCCGGCCCGACCGTCATCGCCCCGTCCAATATCAGCGAAGAACAACTCAAAACCGCCGCCGCCATCTGCGCCCGCTACGCCAAAACACCCTCCGGAGAACCGGTTAAGGTCCTGATCGAAAACGGTTCCGAATCGAGGAACATCAGCGTGGTGCCCATGCATCCGGACGACGTCGTTCAGTACATGGTTGTGTCGTAGCGCGAAAGCCTGGCAGACCAATAATCGGCAAATGTTTTTCCTTCTCTGCCAAGGCCGTAACATGTACAAAGACTATGTGTATTCGAAGCAAACCATGCCAAGGCAACTGCCTGCCATCGCCTTGCTGGCCATACTGTGCCAGTCCGCGACTGCGCAGCAAACTCACCTCGACATCCGGGTTCCCGATCGGATCTCAAGCGATTTCCTCGGCTCCGTCAAACGAGTCCTGACGGACGATTGCATCAACCTCGCCGACAATCACAAAAAAGAAGAGCGGATCTATGACAGGGCCGGCAACGAGCTGAGCCTGACCCGCTGGGGCACAGATGGCGAAATAAGCTATGCCATGACCAACGCCTATGATGAGAGCGGCTGCCATGTCTCTTGGCATTCGGAGGATTTCGCAAAGAAGGAAACCAACGACTGGGAGGTGGTGCTCAATCTCCCGACACACCAGATCGCCATGCGCAACCTTGGCAATGGCGATACCTCCGTCTATACCTACTCCCCGGAAAAACGTCTGATGCACTACAGGAAGGTAGACAAGGACAAGAAAACCATCCGATCCTCCAAATACAGACGCCGGCCCGAGGACAACAAGGAAACCGAATATGCGCGTTTCGACGAACGGAACCGGCCAACCTATACCTACAACTACCGATGGAACGACAGCCTCTTTGTCGACCGCGAAAGCATCCTGTACCACGAGGACGGCACCAAACGGCTCATCGTCAACGAGTTCCTGAAGACCGATGAACACGGCAACTGGACGCAGCGCATTTCAATCCGGTACAAGATCGCCGGGTCGGAACAAACCAAGCTCTACGAGACCACTACCCTGCGCACGATTGAATACTTTGAAGACAATCCATCGGAGGACGCACCATAAAGGCCGATATTAAAATTCCGAACCGGACTTTGCTCCAAATACTGGCGCTATTGATAATAGCCTCCAGCACCGTATTCGCCAAAGACTCCGACGATGACGCCAAAGCGGAACGCGAGAAGGAAGCGGTGCTCGAAAAGAAACGCGCCGAAGAAAAAGTGATCAAAGCGCAGTTTGGCTACTCCTTCAACGACATTGCAGACAAGCTCGTCATCATCGAACACGAGCTGGGTTCAGGTAGCGGTTTCCTCGCAAAGATGGACGATAAATACTACATCATTACCAACCAGCACGTCATTCTCGGTGCCGACCAGATCTCCTTCAAAACCGCCACCGGCGAACAGCTTAGGCCAATCAAGGTGGAACTCTCCACCACGCGCGATATCGTCCGGCTGGAACTTGCGACTGAATCAGGGTTTGCCCTCAGCGAGTCCATCGAGATGGGAATTCCCATTGGCGTCTTCGGCAACAGCGATGGCGGCGCAGTGGCCACAGAGCTGTACGGCAAGACTTCCGGAGTTGGTGGCGATGTGATCGAAGTCTCTGCGGATTTCGTTGCGGGCAATAGCGGCAGCCCCGTGCTGAATCTCGACCAGCAAGTCATCGGAATTGCCAGCTACGTGAAGTTTTCACGTAAAAGCAAAATGAAGGAAGGCACCAAATTCGAAAACAAAACCCGCCGGTTTTGCTACAGGCTCACCGGTACGCAATGGCAAACCGTCGACTGGAAGCTCTACAACAAAAAATACGGCAAGCTCTATCGCGCAAACGAGCAGCTCGTCGACTCGATTTTCGAGATCATCGGACAATGGTACGAAAACCCCTTCAAGAAAGTCACGGTCGAGAACCATCCAGACCAGGAACTGTGCAGGTGGTCGGACGCCCACAACCTCATGGTCAATCGCATTACACGGCTCAGCGACAAAGGACGGGCGTCGCCGCATGAGCTCAACAACACCAACCAGCAAATCCGCAAGGATATCGGCGACAGCGCCGGGGCGCTTTCCGCCGTTTGCACCGGCCGCGCCCGGCAAATCAGCCTGCTCGCCAGCCAACGCGAACTCACCGAGTTTATGCGCAAGGAGTTCGAGAGCAATGCCTCCAGCCTGGAATACGCCGCCAAAGCCATCGACCGCTTCGGCGACAAGTTGACCGACATCAACTTCTTCCGGTTTAAAGACGACAATGATTAAGCAGAGGTGCTTAGTGAAACCCTAAACGCCTCCAGTCCTTCCAGGTCACGCGTGCCAAGTTCGTAGTGGATGGAGTTGGCGAGGTAGTCGAGCCAGAAGGTTTCGGAACCGCCGAGCTGGTTGGCATAGCGCGCGGCGATTTTTCCCAGGGAATGGGACGCGGACTCGTAGGCCTTGTGCGCAATTCCGGTGACGGCTTCGATGTCAGGGAAATCCTTGCGCACGGCCCAGACGGCAAACACAAACGGCAATCCGGTCATCGCCTTCCATGCTTCGGCGAGATCGATGTCGCCCGCCGCAGCGGGCTCGGAACAGAGAGCACGGTCGCCAATCACCACTGCCGCATTGGGCTTTTCAAAGGCTTGGAAGTCATGGAACTCGACCGTGCAGCCAAAGTGTTTTTTCAACAGGATTCCTGCCAGCGCGTTGGAGGTGGCCGATGCCGGATCGCGCCCCACGGTTTTGATTTGATCCAGCGGCACATTGCATTTGAGCAGCACGCTCTGCACGGGGCCATCGGCCGCCACGCCCAAGCCTTCGAGCATCACCAGCTCGGGATGGCTGAATAGATGCGCCACGGGAATCAGCGCAACGTCCGCCCGGCCCGCGTTCAGATCCGCCACCAGCCTGGAGGGATGGTCGTTGATCACCCGCACGCGCGGATCGGTCTCCACCAGCTTTTCCACCAGCGGTGCCGAGTTGCTGTACGGCGCCCCTGCAAAAATAAATTCGTTCATCATCGTCGCCTACTTCTTTCCGGAAAATATGCACACGGTACCGAAGGTCAGCGGCTTGAACTGCACGCCCGAAAAGCCTGCGGCGCTGAACATGTCCGTCACGGTTTCCGGCTTCGGGAAATCCTCGATCGAGTCGACGAGGTATTTGTAGGCCGCCCCGCCGCCGAGGATTTTTCCAATGATGGGAACCAGCGGCGTATAGAGCCTGTAGCCCAGCCGGACCAACGGGTTGGCGGGATAGGTCGCCTCGAGGATCACCAGCAGACCGCCGGGCTTCAATACCCGCAGCATCTCCGCCAACGCCGATTGCCGCCGCTCGATGTTGCGGAAGCAAAACCCGGAAACAATGCCGTCGTAGGTTCCGCTCTCCATCGGCAGATCCAGCGCATCGGCCGGAAAGAAGGAGACGGCATCGCCGACGCGGCGCTTCCCGGCCTTGTCCTTTGCAATGGCCAGCATCTGTTCAGCCGGATCGATGCCATCGACCAGCACATTGGGCGATTGACGGAGAATCTCGAAAACCAGATCGCCCGTGCCGGTGCCGATGTCGAGGTAGCGCCCGCCGCGGAACGGCTTCAGCAACTCGACGGTCTTGCGCCGCCATCCCTTGTCCATCCCCATCGAGATGGCGCGGTTGGCCGCGTCGTAGTTCTTCGCAATGCGATCGAACATGGCGCGGTTTTCCTCCGCCGAAATGAGCGTATCGCGTTCGGCGGTGTTCATCGGATATCCTCCCATGTCCTGGGAGCGGATTGGCCGAACAGAGAGAGAACGTGGTCGACGTAGTAGCCGAGCATTTCAGCGATCGAAACATCGTTGGGATCGCGCCCCTTCGCCATGTAGTACGGCGGCGAAATCGGCATGATGGTTCCACCGGCCAAGGCAACCGTCGCGGCGTTCTGCGCATTGATCGCGGTCCACGGCGATTCGCGCACGCAGAGCACGACCTTGCGGCCTTCCTTCAGTTGGCAGTGCGCCGCACGCGTAACAAGTGAATCGGCGATGCCGCACGCCACCTTGCCGAGCGTGTTGGCCGAGCATGGCAGGATCACCATTCCAACCGTTGGCACCGAACCCGAAGCGATCGTTGCCGTCAGGTCGGCGTCTTTCCAGATTTCGGCAGCCAGCGCTTCGAGATCGGCGAACGGGCCGACCTCCTGCTCGTAGACGACGCGTCCCATCTTGCTCGCCACCAGCGTCACCGGCCACTGCGACTTTTCCAGTAGCAGCTTCGTCGCCAACGCGCCCGAAGCGCCCGTCATTGCTACAATCAAATTCATACTCAACCTCTGTTTATATAGGCAGAATAATTTCTAGGCAGAATGATTATTAATCCAGTCCCGTACGGAAATTATTTTGCCGAAAAATTATTCTGCCTATTCAACCCAGTAATACCACCAACGCCCCGGCGATGCCCGCGATGGCGGAGATCGGGAAGAACCTAACCTGCACGGGAATGGTTGGCAAGTAGGCCGCGCCAAAAGCACCGGCCGAGACCAGCAGCGCGAGGGATGATAATACGCCGCCGGTGGCGGTCCATAGCAATACCAGCGCCGCAAACGCAAGCAGATGCGTGACGGACGCCACCAGCTGGCCCCGCGAGGCCCCGAGTGCCGCCGGAATGCTGCGAATGCCGTGGGCGCGGTCGAAATCGATATCCAGCATCGCATAGATGATGTCGAACCCGCTCATCCATCCAAAGGTAAAGAGCGCCAGCAACAGTACCGCCGGAGAAAAATCGATACTGTTCGTTACCGCCACGAACGCGCCGAGCGGAGCCAGCGCCAAACAAACCCCGATGCCATAGTGGCAGAGCGGCGTGAAGCGTTTGAGCAATGAATAGAGCGCCAACGGAACCAAGGGAACCAACGACAACTTCAGCACCGTCGAACCCAGCAAGGCGCAGCCAACAAAGTAGAGGACGACACCCGCCAGCACCACGCCATAGCCCTGCGCCATCGATAGCTTGCCCGAGGGCAGTTCGCGGTTTTTCGTGCGCGGATTCTTGGCGTCGATATTCTTGTCGAGGATGCGGTTGACCGCCATGCCAAAGGTGCGCGCCCCCAGTCCGACCAGCGCAATCAGCAACAGGGTTTTGATGGAAGGACATTGCCCCCCTGCCCCGAGCCACGCCCCGGCAAACAACGACGGCAGGCTGAAGATCGTATGTTCCACCTTCGTGAAGGAGTGGAGCTTTTGCATCAACGTAGACGGAGCTTCCAGCTCCGTTTGGCTTGGGCGGGGCGTATTTAAAATCTGATACACCGCTTCGGCCACGGTTTCGGAAACGGAGGCGATGTGCCGTTGTATGTCTGCCTTTCCATTGCCATCGCCAAAGTCGGTCACGCCTTTGATCAAGGTGCAGGGAATGCCGTGTTCCTCGCAGACGCGGGCGACGGCATAGCCTTCCATGTCGACCAGCTCGCCATGTTTGGCGAGTTCTTTCCGGCGTTCCGGTTCGAATACGGGTTCGTCGACCGTGACCAGTTTTTTCAGCCCAACGCCCAAACCAACATTCACCGCCGCCTTGAGATGCTCCGTACTCACCATGGAAACCCGATAGACCCCGCCGCGTTCTATCCGGTTGTTTAGCGCACCGCACACGCCGGCGTTAATGATGGCCGTGCAGCCATGCTGCGTAATCAGCTCTTCCGTCGCCTTCCGCGCGGCGTCCATGCCCATGCCGGAAATGACCGTCATGGTTCCCTCCGGTTCGCCCCGGTCAAGAAACGGCTTCGCCTCCATCTGCGTTGCAAATAAAATTCCGATCATTTGAAAATCCCCGCGGTCTTCGCCATGTCCTGTAGCTTTTTGATCGCCGTGCGGCCTTCGTCGCCGAGATCGAGGGTGAAATGGTTGACGTAGGTCTTGATGTGCTGGCGGATCACGTCGCCATCCAGTTCCTGGGCATGCGCCTTGACGTATTCGGCGGTGGAGGCGGGATTGTCGAACGCAGCCTGAATCGAACCTTTCAACCGTTGCTCGAACGCCGCAATGCGCTCCGGCCCGAGGCTCTTTTTGGCGGCGATGCAACCGAGGGGGATCGGCAGGCCGGTGCGGCCCTCCCACCAGTCGCCCAGATCTTCCAGACACTGGAATCCGCGTTCTTTGAAAACAAAGCGGCCTTCGTGGATGATGACCCCGGCGTCGGCCTCGCCGGAGGCGACGGCGTCCATGATTTGGTCGAACGGCATGAAGATGCGGTTTTTTAGCTCCGGATTCCAGAGGCGCAACAGCAGATGGGCGGTCGTAAACTCGCCGGGTACGGCGATGGAGGCGTTAGGCATTAGACTGTAGGCACTAGGGGCAATGACGAGCGGTCCGCAGCCGCGCCCCAGCGCGGCGCCAACATTCAGTAGTTCATATTCATCCTGCAACAGCAACCACGCATGGAACGAGAGCTTGGTGACGTCGAAGGTTTTATCGAACGCGAAGCGGTTAAGGGTTTCGACATCGTACAGATGCACATCGATATCCGGCTCCCGGGTCAGATGGCAAAAGATAAACGTATCGTTGGGGCAGGTCGAGTAGCCGCAGGTTAGTTGGTTGGTTTGCATTTACTTATACCTATGTGGGTATTTAAATCGCGTATATCATGTACAGTTATTTAAATTAATGATTGAACCGATAATCATTCCAGCTAATATCCGCGGCATCAATTTCAAAACGAATCTAAACTTGAGGTCAAATCATGAAAGCACAACCCGACTTAACGCAAGTGGAAAAAGACAAGCTGGAGATCAATCCGGACTTCGATTTCCGCGAGATCGCCAAGCGCCCGTTCGAGGACATCACGCCCAACGAGCTGGCGATGTTCAAGTGGAGCGGCGTATACCACCAGCTCCAGCCCAGCTTTTTCATGATCCGCGTCGTAACCCCCGGCGGGCGCATGACCACCAGGCAGTTTAACCGCGCGGTCGACCTCGGCGAACAATACGCCCAGGGCGAGCTGTGCATCACCACCCGCCAGACGCTCCAGTACCATTGGATCCGCAAAGAAGACATCTACAAGATCATCGAAGGCATGGCCGAAGTCGGCATCACCACCAAGAACGGCTGCGGCGACGTTCCGCGCAACATTATCGGTGACTCGCTCGCCGGGGCCGGGCCGAACCAAATCGGCGACTCGCTCAAGCTGATCCGCCTGATGGCCGACGACGACGAAATCCAAAACCAGCGCAACCTGCCGCGCAAGCACAAGATCAGCGTGGCTTCGAGCAACGATGCGTTGGCGCAGACGTTGATGAACTGCCAAGGCTGGGTTCCGGTCGAGCGCGACGGCGTTGTCGGTTGGAAATACCACGCCGGCGGCGGCCTTGGTGCCCGCCCCTATCTGGCCAAACTGATTTTCGATTGGGTTCCCGAAGAACTCGTCATCGACGTCACCCGCGCCGCCATCGAAGCCTTCCGCCGCCACGGCGACCGCCGCCGCCGCGCACACTCCCGCCTCAAGGTGGTCGTTGATCAAATGGGTGCCAAGAAGTTCGGCGACGTGCTGATCGACATCATGAAGGAAAAGGGAGTCCAAGGTTTGGAACAGATCGAATATGCCAAGGATCCAACCCCAAATATTGGACGGATGTCGATCAACGGCGAGGAAGTGATTCCGCAGAAGACCGCGGACAGGAGCATTGTCCGTGTCATGATCCCGCGCTCGGAACTTAAGACGGCGCAGTCGCGCACCATCTCGCAGCTGGCCGACGAGCTTGGCGGCGGCATCATCATGTTCACCAACCGCCAGAATATCGAACTGCATGATGTTCCGAACGAAAATGTCGTTGCCCTGCTTGCTGCGCTCCACCACGCGGGGTTCCGTACAGCCGGCCACGAGCATTTTCCGGATATCGTCGCATGCGTCGGAACGACCATGTGCAAGATGGCGGTCTCCGACTCGCCGGACGCGTACCACCGCCTCTACGCCGCACTGGCCCACGACGAGCACTACTGGAAATCGATCGGCACGCTGCGCATCAATATTACCGGTTGCCCGAACAACTGCGCGCATGCGTGGATCGCCGACATCGGCCTGCGCGGCACCCGCACCCGCAACGCCGAAGGCGGCAGCGTGGAAGGCTACAGCATCTTCGTCGGCGGCAAGCTGAGCGAAGCCGGCAAGATTGCCGAGTACCTCTGTGAGGCAACGAACGACGAGATCGTGCCGGCCGTTAAAAAAATCCTCGACACCTACCTTGCAAACCGCAGCAACGACAGCGAGCTGTTCGTGGACTTCTGCGCGCGCATCGGCATCGAGCTTTTCCAGAAACTGATTACCAGCGAATGAATAAAATCTACGAATGAGCATCTGAAATGCCGAACACCGGAACGCATAATCCAAACCTTCTATGCCCCGAGCTATCCCATCTAGTCATCGGCGCGGCTTTCGATGTCCATAACGAGATCGGCCCGGGTTGGAACGAATGGGATTATCACCGCGCAATGCTGGACGCACTATACAAGAAAGGTGTAACCGCCGAGAGCCACCTACGGGAACAAGTAACGCACCGGGGCGATCCAGTGGATCAATTTGAGCTGGATATCTTGGTGGATAACCAAATCATTCTGGAAATCAAGCACATCAGAACCGACTTTTCTTCCCAACACTACGCCCAAATCATCAACTACCTTAAACGATGGGAAAAGAGCCTTGGCATCCTAATCAATTTTGGAATGGAGCGACTCTGCTACAAGAGAGTGCCCTACTCTCCGGTTAAAGGAGAAATTTTTTGCGTCGGATACTGGAATGATTTCGAGGTGCAGCGGAAAGATCTGGCCGACAGAGTCCACATCGCTGCCCAAAATATTCTGGGAATGCATGGCCTCGGCTACGGCGAAGAAACATCAAAAAAAATTCTTCGATCGGAATTTTCCCATCAAGAGCTAAACCCCCGTATCCCGGACGCCTCTCCGCAATTCAACGGGGTATCATTTGAGCCACGGCCGATGGATTCCATTCTCCTCGATGAAACAGTTCTTGTCTCGGCAACCGCATTTGCCGACACCACGGCAACCGACATGGCCCGACTGAGAAGCGGAATGAAACAGCTCTCCATCCCCTTTGGAGTATTAATAAATTTCGGAAAGTCGCAACTAACGCTCCGGGGCATAAAAATCCAAGACCCTGATTCGTAGATTTTATTCATTCGTTGGTAAAAAGGAACACCTCATGAAACAGCTATTGAACGAAGCCGAAGAACTCATCAACGCCGGCCAATGCAACGAGGCGGTAGAACTGCTCTGCCGCCAAGGCGTGCCGGAGGACACCCGCGTTTTCGAATTGATCGCCCTCGCCCATCACAAGCGCAACGCCGCCCGCGGCGATGTCTTCTCTGCCGCGGTCTTTGCCGGACGCGCCATTTCCAGCGGCAGCACCAACCCGTTGATGCAGGACATCATCGCCGCGTCGAAACGGCAGGATAAACCTTCGGACGCGCACCTCGCGCCGCAGGACTACACGCTGGGCGGATGGAACGAAAAGCGTCCTGCCGTCGACGCCCCCCTCGCCTCCTGCGCGCTGTCCAAACTCAACGGCAAGGCCGATGCCCCGAAGGATTTCGATTGGCTTGGCAAAAACATTCCCTGCCAGAAAGCCTGCCCGGCTTCGACCGATATTCCCGGCTACCTTTCGGCCATCTATGAAGGCCGTCACGCGGACGCCTACAACATCAACCTGCGCGACAACGTATTCCCCGCCGTGCTTGGCCGCGTCTGCGCGCGCCCGTGCGAATCGGAATGCCGCCACGGCTGGGACGGCCTCGGCGAACCGGTGGCGATCTGCTTTTCAAAGCGCTCGGCCGCCGATTTCAAGCAACAGGATCTCGTTGTGATGGACAAGTGGTTTGCGGCATCCGGCAAGCGCGTCGCCGTCATTGGTGCCGGCCCGGCCGGACTCGCCGCCGCGCGCCAGCTCGCGTTGCTCGGCCACGCCGTCACCGTCTACGAAAAACACAGCACCCCCGGCGGCATGATGAACCAGGGCATTCCGGTCTTCCGCCTGCCACGCGACATTATTGCGAAGGAAGTCGAACAGATTACTGCGTTGGGCGTGGAGATCGTCTGCAACACCGAGGTTGGAAAAACCATCACCCTTTCCCAACTGGCCGAACAGAACGACGCCGTCGTGATGGCCGCGGGAACGCTTCGTCCGAACCTGCTTGATCTGCCGGGCAAGGAACTTGAAGGCATCCGCCACGGCCTCGACTTCCTGCTGGACGTCAACGACAACGGCACCACCGAGATTGGCGAAAAGGTTGTCGTCATCGGCGGCGGCTTTACGGCCATGGACTGCGCGCGCACCGCCCGCCGCCTCGGTGCAACGACCGTGCAGGTGGAGGAAGAACTCGCGGATAAAACCGTACCGGGTTCGATCCTGCGCATGCCGAAGGGCAACGTGAATGTTTGGTACCGCCGCTCGGTCGACGAAATGCTCGTCACGCCCGGCGAAATCGAAGAACTCGAACACGAACATATTCCGCTCGAAACCATGGTGACGCCGAAGGCCTACATCGGCGAAAACGGCAAAATGAAAGCCATGCGGTTTATCCGCACCGAGCTGGGCGAACCCGATGCCAGCGGCCGCCGCCGCCCGGTTGAAATCAAGGGCAGCGAATTCGAGATTCCGGTCGACACCGTCCTGCTGGCCACCGGCCAGTTTCCGGATACGGCATGGATCGACGACGCCCTCAAGGCCGAACTGGCCGAGGAAGACGGCTGGCTCAAGAGCGGTTCCGCCTATGCCACCGCCAAGGACAAGATCTTCGCGGCGGGCGACTATGCCACGGGTGCAAGCTCGCTGATCCAAGCCATCGGCCACGCCAAGGAATGCGTACGCGCCGTCGACCAGTTCTTGACGGGCAAGGTGCGTCTGAAAGACTTCGCCAAGATCGAGGACGTGACCGACTCCGGCCGCATCCGCGAAATGGATGCCGTGCCGCTCCAAGCCATGCCGACGCTCGGACTGGAAAAACGCGACCTGCGTTCCGAAGTGGAACTAGGCTTCGACAAAGAAACTTCGATCGACGAAACACAGCGGTGCTACCAGTGCCACTACAAATACGAGATCGACTCCGACAAGTGCATCTACTGCGACTGGTGCGTAAAGGCCAAGCCGCGCCCCGATTGCATCCTGAAGGTGAAGGAACTCAAGCACGACGACGAAGGCCGCATCGTCGGATGGGAGATCGCCAAGACGGCGGACGAGGTCAACCTGATCTGGATCAACCAGGAAGACTGCATCCGTTGCGGCGCCTGCGTCGCGGCCTGCCCCGTCGACGCCATCAGCATCCAGAAGGTTTCGCTGGTGACGGAACCGGTGGCATAAACCTGTATTTATGCATTGAATGCCGATAGGCGGTTGACCTCTAATGCCCTCTCTCATGAAAAGGCATCTTCAATGGTTTGCGGCATTCCTGCTGGTTCTGTTATCGGGCAAGGTATTTGCGCTCGATACGGTTGCATTGCTGGATGATCCCGCCATGGTCGCCCTGCTGGCCAAAAAGTGCATCCGCGCGGAAACATGCGGTGTGCTGCCGGTTCGTTTCGAGGCCGTGGCCGACCTGCTGCGCCAACCGGACTTGATCTGGATGATCCAAGATGAATACGGACGCTCGGTTTCCAAGGGAGGAAAAAACGAATTCCCCATCATTGGAACCGGCAACGGGGCGTACCACTACATCAACGAAAAAAACCAGCGCACGGACATCAAGGAACTCTACCGCAGGCAAACGTCAGACTCCACGGTCGACCTGGTTTATCACGCCTCCGGAAAACGCTACTTCGGGAAGTACGAAGTGTTGATCCATGTCCGCGCCATCGATGCCGGAACGGCGGGAACGCTCTATCTCGCAGCGATCCATGCCTACCCCCACAATCCGCCGCTACGGTTCTTCGCACGCAAGTTTGGGTCGACCGAGCGCTACTTCCAGCGGAAAACGGCGATGATTGCCCGGATCTCCACCCGGATCTGCGAAGGAATGTGCGGACACGCCTATCCAACATATACCGAGCGGCGCATTGAATCCTTCGCCGGATTTCTATAGAAGCGAGGCATGAAAACAAAACTGCAGCGCCATGAACAAACAGTGCTGACCTACCAGCAGAACGAAATCACCGAACACCACATCTACCTCCGCCTCGCCCGCATGGTGAAAAACGATGCCAACCGCGCCATCCTCGAAAACATCGCCAAGGACGAACTGCGCCACTACCACGAATGGAAGGTGCACACCGGGCGCGACATCGCTCCACGCAAAATCTCCATCTTGACCTATGCCTTGATCGGAAAACTGTTTGGATTCACCTTCGCCATCAAGCTGATGGAAAAGGGCGAAGCCAGCGCCCAGGTCAACTATGGCAAGGTGCTCGACGAAGTCGGCATGTCCCGGTCGATCATCGAAGATGAGCAGCTTCACGAAGAGGAACTGATCGGCATGCTTGACGAAGAACGGCTCCGCTACATCGGCTCCATCGTGCTTGGACTTAACGACGCGCTGGTGGAACTGACGGGTGCCCTGGCCGGCCTGACGCTGGCCTTGCAAAACACGAAGCTGATCGCCCTGACGGGCAGTATTACCGGGCTGGCAGCGGCGCTGTCGATGGCGACGTCCGAGTATCTTTCCACCAAATCGGAACCACACGGCCAGAACCCCCTCAAAGCATCGATCTATACCGGAAGCACGTACGTCACGACCGTTATCCTGCTGATCCTCCCCTACCTGATCTTCGACAACTTCTATGTCTGCCTATCGGTCGCGCTGGGTACCGGCATCCTGATTATCGCCGCGTTCAACTATTACATCTCCGTGGCGCAGGAAGTGCCTTTCCGGAAACGGTTCCTCGAAATGGCCGGGCTCAGCCTTGGGGTTTCCGCCATCAGCTTCCTCATCGGCTGGGCGTTGCGGGCCTTCACGGGAATCGAAGTGTAGTGGCCACCGACGTCAAACCGCTATCGATCAAGGCTTGCTATTCCAAGGCATGGAAGGCCTTTGCCAAATGGTGGATTCCCATCTGCCTTATTGCCGGATTCCTGATGGCGTTTGAATGGATTCCGAAGCAGTTCGTGACACCCGATTCGCAGTCCCTGAATCAACGCGTAACCGAGATCGTGGAGACCTACAACCAGGGAGATATGGACCGGCTGGAAGTAATGGTAACGGAACTGAATGAAGATCTAATGGCGTATGCGAAAAAGATGGTGATCTTCTCGCTCTATATCGCCCCATTTGCGCTCGTCTTCACCATCCTGCTCCTCGCGACCTCGTTGATGGCCGTCAAGAACCAGCACATCCGCTATGCGCCCAAACGGATGGTTGTGGTTGCATTAACCCACCTCGTCATAGCCTTCGTGAAGGTCCTGTTGATTTTCTTGATTCTACCGCTGGGCATGTACGTTTACGTTAAACTGTCCTTTGTCAGCCTGCTGATGCTGGACAATGAGCAATCGCCGACCGCGGCAGTACGGGAAAGTTGGAGCATGACGGAAGGAAACTTCTGGCCGCTCTTCGGCATCGTTGCCATCAACGGCACGCTCCAAATCGCCATGATACCAACGGTTATCGGCCTCATCCCCGCCACCGGCATCTCCAACACCGCCCGCGCCGCGGCCTTTACCATGCTACGCTCGGCGAGAACCGATCTAGCCTAGCGGTCGATCTCCCGACAATTAATCTTTCCAACCCCGGTGAAATCTGGACAATGCGCGCTTCCAACCACCGGAACACACCATGGCATTATTGAGTTTACAGAATCTACACAAGGCGTTTGGCGGGCCGCAACTGCTCGACGACGCCACGCTCCAGATCGAGCGCGGCGAACGCATCTGCCTGGTCGGCCGCAATGGCGAGGGCAAGTCGACCCTGCTGAAGATCGTCAGCGGTTTCATCGAACCGGACGACGGCGAGATCATCCGCCAACCGGGCATAAAGATCCGCCGCCTGCGGCAGAACGTGCCGCAGGATTTGGCCGGCACGGTGGAGGATCTCGTGTTCCAAGGATTGGAAGATCCGCACGACGACTGGACGTCGCACCAGTCGGTCGATAAAACCATCTCGCTGGTCGGGCTGGAAAACGAGTGGAAGTTCAACGAACTTTCCGGCGGACAAAAGCGTCGTGTCCTACTGGCGCAGTCGCTGGTATGCGAGCCGGACATCCTTGTACTCGACGAGCCGACCAACCACCTCGACATCGAATCCATCCAATGGCTGGAAAACTTTCTGCGCCGCTACAAGGGCACCCTGTTGTTCGTGACGCACGACCGCACCTTCCTGCGGAGGCTCGCCACGCGCATCGTCGAACTGGACCGCGGCAAGCTGCACTCGTGGGCGTGCGACTACGACACCTACCTCGAACGCAAGGAAGCCCTGCTGAACGGCGAAGCCGAACAGTGGGCGCAGTTCGACAAGAAGCTCGCACAGGAAGAGGTCTGGATCCGCAAAGGTATCAAGGCGCGCCGTACCCGCAACGAAGGACGCGTGCGCGAACTCGAAAAGATGCGCGGTGACCGCAGCCAGCGGCGCGAACGGACCGGTAGCGTCAATATGAAACTGACGGAAGCCGGACTCTCCGGCCGCAAGGTGATCACCGTCAAGGATGTGTCGTACGACTATGACGGACTGCCCATCGTCAAAAACCTGGACTGCACGGTCATGCGCGGCGACAAGATCGGCATCATTGGCCCGAACGGTTGCGGCAAGTCGACGCTGCTCAAACTCCTGCTGGGCGGGCTGCAACCGAAGACGGGCACGGTCGAGCATGGCACCAAGCTGGAGGTGGCGTATTTCGACCAACACCGGGCCATACTGGACGAAACAAAAACCGTCGCCGAAAATGTCTGCTCCGAAGAGTTCATTACCATTGGCGAAAGCAAAAAGCATGTCCTCGGCTATTTGCAGGACTTCCTCTTCACCCCCGACCGCGCGCGCCAGTCCGTCACCGTGCTTTCGGGCGGTGAGCGCAACCGCCTGCTCCTTGCCAAGCTCTTCACCAAGGCGTCCAACGTGCTGGTGCTCGATGAACCGACCAACGACCTCGACGCCGAAACGCTGGAACTGCTCGAAGACCTGCTGATGAACTACGACGGTACGCTGCTGCTCGTCAGCCACGATCGTTCGTTCCTCAACAACGTCGTCACCAGCACGCTCGTCTTCGAAGGCGCCGGACAGGTGAATGAATATGTCGGCGGCTACGACGACTGGCTGAGCCAGAGGCAGGAGGCATTGGGCAGGAGTCAGCAGGCTCAACCCCCGGAAAAACAGAAAACCGGAAGAAAGCTCTCCAACAAGGAACGCAGCGAACTTAACAGCCTGCCGAAGCTGATCGAACAACTCGAAGCCGAGCTGGAAACGCTGAACCAAACCATGGCCGATCCCTCGTTCTACCAGCAACCCAAGAGCGAAATCGCCGCGACAACGGCGCGGGCGGAGGAAATCCCGAAAAAACTCGAGGCCGCGTTTGAACGCTGGGAAGCACTCGAGCGTCTATGACCCCAAACCACGGAATCATCGGCTCTCCGCCGCTCCCCCTTCGGCGGATCCGATGAGGAAGTGCGACAAAGAAACGAAGAGGTTTAAGTCGCGCTTACCAGCCCTTCCGTGGTTTATTTTTTTAACGCTGCATCCGCAGCCGTTATCCGTTAATGGTTATTGGTTATTAGGCTTCCTGATCCAGACCGATAACGATCAACCGATAACAATTAACTGAACCGAAGGTTCCCATGAAACGGCTGATTTGGAATAGGCACACCAAACTGGTGCTCAAACATGTGCTGGGTTGGTTTCTTATCGTGACCGGCATAATCATGCTCGTCACACCGGGGCAAGGTCTTCTGACCCTTCTAATCGGCGTCTACCTGCTGGCCGACCACGTGCCCATGTTTGGAAGATTGAAAACATCGATCAATCAAAAATTCCCAAAGCTGGCCGAGTATGTCCGCCATGCCAGCGAAACCCTTAAAAACCGATTTAAGAAAAAACCATGAAGCTGCCGATCCTCCGCAACGACGAGATTTCCGACAGCGTCTTTCTGCTGGCCGTCCAACGCCGGCACGACTTCAAACCAGGGCAGACCGTAAAGATTGGACTCGACGATGGCCTGCCGCCGCGCATCTACAGCATCTGCAGCGGGAACCGGGACGAAGAACTTCAAATCCTCTACAACATCAAAGGGGACGGTGCCCTCACGCCGAAGCTGGCCAAGCTGAAACCCGGCGGTTCGGTCTGGATGTCCGAACCCGGCGGCAGCTTTATCGGCACAAGCGATCCCGCCGTCTGGATCGCCACCGGCACCGGCATCGCGCCCTTCTACAGCATGCTCCGCTCCGGCCTAGCGGGAAACAAGATCCTGCTGCATGGCGTCCGCCGCGCCGACCAGTTCTATTTTTCCAAAGAATGGCAAACCGCGCTGAACACCGACTACCATCGCTTTTGCTCGGGCGAGGTTGTCGACGGAACAACGCACGGACATGTAAACCTCTTCCTTGAACAGCGGGAGCTTCCCGCGGATCGGAAGTACTATCTGTGCGGACAGGCGACCATGTGCGTCGAGGTGCGCGATCTGCTCATCGCCAAGGGAATCCCCTTCGGAAATATCGTCGTCGAAATCTATTTTTAGACTCGATTCACCTGCGCCCCCACTCCAAGGTTGCCGACATGAAACCCGCCCTATTTGGAAAAACGCTCGCTGAATTGACCGACTTGGCCGCCGGCCTCGGCCTGCCTAAATTTACCGGCAAACAGCTCGCCGACTGGCTCTACTGCAAAGACGTCGACACCATTGCCGACATGAGCAACCTCTCTAAAAATGCACGCGAGCTGCTGGAGGAGCACTATTGCTTTGGGCTCCATGCTCCGGCAAAAGTCCAAACCAGCAGCGATGGAACCAAGAAGTACCTCTTCGAGACCGCCACCGAAAACTTTATCGAAACCGCCATGATTCCCTTCAAGGAACGGCACACCGTCTGCGTCTCATCGCAGGTTGGCTGCAAGATGGGCTGCCTCTTCTGCATGACCGGGAAACAGGGATTCCAAGGACAGCTCAGCGCGGGCGACATCGTCAACCAGATCCGCAGCATTCCTGAACGGCATGAAGTCACCAACATTGTCTATATGGGCATGGGCGAGCCGTTCGACAACCTCGACGAAGTGCTCAAGAGCATCGAGATCCTCACCGCCGAATGGGGATTCGCCATGAGTCCGCGCCGCATCACCGTCTCCTCCATCGGCATCACGCCCGGCCTCGTTCGTTTCCTCAACGAAAGCGAAGCGCATCTAGCCATCAGCATGCACACCCCTTTCCACGACGAACGCCAGCAGCTGATGCCGGTACAGATCGCCTATCCGCTCGACGAAGTCATCGACGTGATCCGGCAGTGGGATTTCAGCGGGCAACGCCGCGTCTCGTTCGAGTACATTGTTTTCCACGGCCTCAACGACACCGCCCGGCACGTCAAGGAACTCAGCCGCATGCTCGCCGGCATCCGCTGCCGCATCAACCTGATCCGCTTCCACCCCGTCCCAGGAACCCCGTTGAGGGCGACCGACGAAGTAACCTTGCAGTGGTTCAAGGACGAGCTGAACAACAAGGGAATCCTGACCACCATCCGCGCCTCGCGCGGCCAGGATATCTACGCCGCCTGCGGCCTGCTCTCCACCAAGGCGCTCGCCGACAAAGCTACGCGTTGAGTTCGCCGATGATGCCGAGGCCTTTGAGCGTGAGCTTGGGATCGAGGATCGCTTTCACATCCCATCCGTCGAAAATCCAGCCGGCGTAGCCGCCAGTGCAGCAGACGGGCAGTTTTTTTGTGCCGAGATCCTTTGCCAAGGATTGGAGGATTTCGCGAACCATGCCTCGATAACCCAACCGCGCGCCGATCTGCATGGCCTGCGTGGTGTTGCGACCGACCACGGCCTTTGTTTTTACGGGTTTGACGTGCGGCAGCAGCGCGGTCTTTTCGGCAAGATAGTCGAACATCAGCGGCAGGCCGGGGCAGATGATGCCGCCTATGTAACCACGTTTCCCATCGAGCACGTCGAAGGTCAGCGCGGTACCGAAGTCGCACACGACCGTCGGTGTTCCAAACAGCTTCGCGGCCGCGGCCGC
>JAIPJC010000056.1 GCA_021734345.1 Kiritimatiellales bacterium
CCCGCCGCGCGGCAGCTCTCCTCCAGCGGTGCGCTCCAGCGTCGCCATCCGTTTCTTTAGGCGCACGCGGAACTCCTTTTCAACCGCCTTGACGCGTTGTCCCAGCCCGGTCATGCCATCGGCAAAGCGGAATATCAGCGGCCATCCCTCCGGCAGTGCAACGCTACGGATGCGTTCCATGAAAAAATCAACCAGCTGCGCGGCTATGGCGTTGATGGACGTCGATTCCACAGCGATGGTGTTCTGCATCCGCAAATGGGCGAAGCAGGAATCTTCCGGTTCATCTCCGGTGGCGGTCAGCCAGCCGCGGCCGGTTTCTGAGGGAAAGAAACCGTGGCGCTGGAGTTCTTCGCCGAGCAGGTCTTCGAAGCCCGGCTGGCAAGTGAACAGGTTGGTGCTGGATTCGGAATGCATGGCGCAGAAGCTAGCAGAAGCGGTTTGCCACCGTCAGCAGGAATCCTGCGGTTTCGCGCTTGATTCGCCATCGGTGAAGCGCGATTGTCCCGCGCATGAAAAATACTCCCCGCGTTCCGCGCCGGCATCGCCCCAAAAAACTGGAGATCCTCTACGAAGACCGCGACATCGTGGTGATCGACAAGGAGGCCGGTCTACTGACGAACAGCCCGCACCGCGACGAGGAGAATACCGCCGAGCGGTTTCTCACGGACTATGTCCGCAAGGGGAATTCCAAATCCCGCCTGCGGGTGTATACCGTGCACCGGCTTGATCGTGATACGTCCGGCCTGCTGGTCTTCGCCAAAAGCGAGTCCGTGAAACAGAAATTGCAGGACAACTGGCCGGCAACGGAGAAACGCTATTTTGCCGTCGTGCATGGGCATCTGGAACAGAAGCACGGCAAGATCTCCGGCTATCTCGCCGAGAACCAGGCTCAGTTTGTCTACGTCACGAGAAGTATTGAAGCCGGGAAGTGGTCGGAGACCGCCTTCGAGGTTCTTAAGGAAACCGCGGCCTACAGTGCGTTGTCGATCACCCTGCTGACCGGCCGTAAAAACCAGATCCGCGTCCATTTTGCCGACGCCGGGCATCCAGTGGTGGGCGACAAAAAATACGGAGTAAAGGGCGACCGCGCCTCCCGCATGGCGCTGCATGCCATGCACCTGGCCTTCGACCATCCCTACAGCGGCAAGCGTGTCGAATTCGTTGCACCCGTGCCCGCGCCGATCCTGCGGCTGGTCGGCGGGCTGGAGTAGCCGCAGCGAGGCTGCGCGGTGAAAAAAGCGGTTTTCAGGGTCGATTCTTCAAGCCGAATCCAGTCCAATCAGCGAATCGTGAACTAGGTTTGGGGCAGGCTGTATGATTACGTTTTTCATTTCGATCGGGTTGTTGCTTTTGGGGTATGCTTTCTACGGAAAGCTGGTGGAGCGGATTTACGGGATCGATTCGGCAAGGGAGACCCCGGCGATGTCGATGGCCGATGGCATGGACTATGTTCCGATGTCGATATGGAAGACCTTTCTGATCCAGTTCCTGAACATAGCGGGGCTGGGGCCGATCTTCGGCGCGGTGGCCGGCGCCATGTGGGGGCCGGTGGCGTTTCTTTGGATCGTGCTGGGCTCCATCTTTGCCGGCGCGGTGCATGATTATTTCTCCGGAATGCTGTCGGTCAAGCACCGGGGCCTGAGCATCTCGGAAATCGTCGGCATCTATCTCGGCTGGCGGGCCCAGCAGTTCATGCGCGGATTTACCGTGGTGCTGATGGTCATCGTCGGCGCGGTGTTCATCATGGGACCGGCGAAAATCCTGGCCAGCATGACGCCCGGCTTTTTTACGATGAATTTCTGGGTTTGGACGGTATTCGTTTATTACATCCTCGCCACCATGCTGCCTATCGACAAGATCATCGGCCGGATATACCCCCTGTTTGGGTTCGCCCTCCTGTTCATGGGCGTCGGCTTGACCATTGCGCTGTTTGCCAAGGGCTACCATATACCGGAACTGACCCTCGGCAACCTGCACAACCTGCGCACCGAGCCGGCAAAATTCCCTATTTTCCCGATGATGTTCATCAGCATCGCCTGCGGCGCCATTTCCGGATTCCACGCCACCCAGTCGCCGCTTATGGCGCGGTGCATCACCAACGAAAGGCAGGGTCGGAAGGTGTTCTACGGCGCCATGATCACCGAAGGGATCGTGGCCATGATTTGGGCGTCCATCGGCATGGCCTTCTACGGCGGCGTCGGGCCGCTCAACGAAGTCATGGCAGCCAACAAGGGCAACGCTGCGTTTGTGGTCAACGAAATATCGAACTCCCTGCTGGGCGTGGTCGGGGGAGCGCTGGCACTGCTCGGCGTGGTGGCCGCGCCTATCACCTCCGGCGACACCGCCTTCCGGAGCGCCCGGCTGATCGTTGCCGACTCGCTGAACTTCAAGCAAGGCCCCATCAAGAACCGGTTGATGGTCTGCATTCCGCTTTTTGTGGTCGGCTATGCACTGACGCGGATCGATTTCGCCGTCATCTGGCGCTATTTTGCCTGGGCCAACCAGACGCTAGCCATGGTCGTGCTCTGGGCCATCACCGTTTATCTGGCGCAGGAGCGGAAATTCTACTGGATCACGCTGGTACCTGCGATATTCATGACTGCCGTCACCACCAGCTACCTGCTGTTCGCCCCCGAGGGATTCGGATTGCCGTATATGGCAGCAACGACTGCGGGCGTGGCGACCGCCGTGGGAGCGGGTGCGCTGTTCTTCTTCAAGCAGCGACTGGCGGCTGGCCGGGAGTCCGTGTCGCAGGGGGGCTGATTCTCTTGCCGGTGCACCGGTTTCAGGCACCGAATAGTTTTTTGCGGAAGAGGAAAAAGACCGCGGCGAGAATGCAGAGCCCGGCCCAGAGGTAATCCAGCGTCAGCTTCTCCTTCATGTAGTAGATCGAGAAGGGGATGAAGACCGAGAGGGTGATCGCCTCCTGCAAAATCTTCAACTGGCCGACATTCATGACCTGATGGCCAATGCGGTTGGCGGGCACCTGCAACAGGTATTCAAAAAACGCGATGCCCCAGCTGGCCACCACGGCCAGCAGCCAGATCCGGTTGGGCATGTTCTTCAGGTGGGCGTACCACGCAAAGGTCATGAAGACGTTGCTCAGGCAGAGCAAGGCAATGGTTGCAACATACGGGTTCATCGGCGACTCAATCCAACAGGCGTTGCGTCAACCCTTCGTAGGTATCGATGCGCCGGTCGCGCAGATAGGGCCACATGCGCCGCACGGTTTCGGAGCGGGCGGAATCAAGTTCGACCAACAGCTCGGTTTCCGACGCGGTGTCGGCCTGTACCAGCAGCTCGCCTTGGCAGCCCGCCACAAAGCTCGATCCCCAAAACTTTGCGCCGCCGGGTTCGGTGCCGACGCGGTTGACGCTGATCACCGGAATGCCATTGGCGATGGCATGCGAACGCTGGATGGTAATCCATGCGTCGCGCTGGCGATCTTGTTCATCCTGCGTGTCGGCCGGATCCCAGCCGATGGCGGTCGGATAGATCAGCAGGTCGGCACCGGCCATCGCCATCAGCCGCGCGGCTTCGGGATACCACTGGTCCCAGCAGACGAGCACTCCGAGTTTCCCGACGGAGGTTTCGATGGGCGTAAAGCCGAGATCGCCGGGCGTGAAGTAGAATTTTTCGTAGTAGCCCGGATCGTCCGGGATATGCATCTTGCGGTATTTCCCCGCGATCGTTCCGTCGGACTCCAGCACCACGGCTGTATTGTGGTAGACGCCCGCCGCGCGTTTTTCGAAAAGCGAAACCACCAGCACGATGCCGAGTTCCTTGGCGATGGCTCCGAAGGTTTCGGTGGAAGGGCCGGGGATAGTTTCGGCCAGATTGAAGCGCGCGGGATCTTCGGCGTCGCAAAAGTAGAGGCTGGCATGCAGCTCCTGCAGGACAACCAGTTGTGCGCCCTGCGCCGCACAGCGGCGGATGCCCGCGACACTCTTCTCAATATTCGCGTCGCGGTCGCTGCTGCACGACTGTTGAACCAACCCGACTTTTAGTTTGTTATTCATGGGGTCTCTTTTTGCAGAAACCGTCCCTTTCGGCAATTTTAAAAGCAACGCTGGCGGACAACTTGAAAAGCTGGTAAAGATAACAGCGTTTTATGCGCGATATAATCTCAGGGTGTTGAACTGGCCTAGATTTTAACCGCGAAAGAACACGAATGGAGATACGGAATGGCAGAACCAACAATTATTTGTCCGAATTGTAAAACGGAGATTAAACTGAACGAGTCATTGGCCGCCCCTCTCATTGAGGCGACTCGCAAGCAGTTTGAAGAAAAGCTCGCTCGGAAAGACAGCGATATTGCGACAAAAGAGCAGGCGGTTCGGGAGAAGGAGAAGCAAATTTCCGAGGCTCGAAATAAGCTGGACGAACAGGTCGCCAATCAGGTGGAAGAACAGCTGAAAACCGCTCGCTCCCAGATTGCTACGGAAGAGTCTAAAAAGGCCAAACTGGCCGCCGCAACTGATCTGGAGCAAAAGGCGAAGGAGTTGGAAGACCTGCAGGATGTTCTGAAGGTCAGGGATGCCAAGCTCGCCGAAGCACAGAAAGCCCAAGCGGAACTGATCAAAAAACAGCGTGAGCTGGACGATGCCAAACGGGAAATGGAACTAACCATTGAAACACGGATACAGGAAGGTTTGGGAGCCACTCGTGATCAGGCGCGAAAAGAGGCGGAACAATCGCTTAATCTCAAGGTCGCTGAAAAGGAACTGACCATCAGCGCCATGCAGAAACAGATTGAAGACCTTAAACGCCGCGCCGAGCAGGGATCGCAACAGCTTCAAGGTGAAGTGCAGGAACTGGAACTTGAATCAATCCTTTCGGCCAAATTTCCGTTCGATAGAATCGAGCCCGTGCCCAAAGGTGAATTTGGTGGCGATGCATTGCAACGCGTGATTTCTCCGACCGGGCAAATCTGTGGAACCATTCTTTGGGAATCCAAGCGGACAAAAAACTGGAGCGATGGATGGCTAACCAAACTTCGCGATGACCAACGCGCTGCCAAAGCGGAGGTCGCCATCATTATTTCACAGGCCCTGCCGAAGGATGTCGAATCCTTTGATCTGATCGATGGCGTGTGGGTTACTCATCCACGATCAGCCATACCGGTGGCAATGGCCTTGCGCAACACCCTGCTTGAAGTCGCCGGAGTCCGTAGTGCAATGGACGGGCAACAAACCAAGTCAGAAATGATCTATCATTATCTGACCGGCCCGCGCTTCAAACAACGCGTCGAGGCCATTGTCGAAGCCTTTTCCTCCATGCAGGACGATTTGAACAAAGAGCGAAAAGTCATCACGAAACAGTGGGCTAAACGCGAAGAGCAGATTGAACGAGTCATGCAGTCAACAGTAGGAATGTACGGCGACCTGCAGGGTATTGCTGGGCAATCCTTGCAGGAGATTGATGGGTTGGAAATGAAGGCGTTGGAAGCAGGTGATTATCAGAAGCCGGTGTGATGCTGCGTAATAGTAGATCGAGTCTCCCGCGTGTAGTGAGCATCGTGCTATTATATATTATTGGCGGACAAAAAATACGTGAATTAAATTAACAAACAAAGGAATCGCACATGAAACATCGTGACCATGAGGTATTTACAAATGCAATTCATAGCTTGAATAAAGTACAAGTCAGATTTTTTTCCCAGAAAGACGGGGCAGATGTCACCCGTACCTGTGCGCCTATGGATTTCGGCCCTAAGGCTAAAGAAAATCCGCCTAAAGATAGATATCATTGCTGGGATTTTTCAAGCCCATCGAGGCCGCACACAGAGTCGCTTGAAGCTGAACACATTCATTCTATAACATTACTTGATGAAAAATTTAAGCCGGAAGAATTCATGCAATGGCAGCCTAATTGGCACGTCCCAAGAGATTGGGGCAGCTTTTCATAAGCCAGCAGTGAGAATGCCTATCTTTTGATATTAACGTAAGAAGTAAAGGATGGTAAAAAGATAAATACTACTCTTTTTCTTGGATAAAAAATGAAGATTAATGTCCTGAACTGCAATAATATTAATCAAGGCTCCATAGAGATTCGTGAGAACCGCTTGAACATCAAGTATGCAATGAACGGGACTGGGAAATCGACCATTGCAAAGGCGATATACCTTTCTTCAACGGGGGGCGATCTTAAGAGTCTGAAGTCCTTTGACCGCACCTATTATCTGGTTCGCCTGCCGGTGCATCCGCGTGCGGAGGCGATCGACCAAGTAACACCCCAAGTAGCACCCCAAGTAACACCCCAGGTCAGAGCGTTGCTTGACGTAATTATAAATGAAATGGATCGGGAGTCACTTCAGCAGGCTCTTGGGCTGAAAGCGCGTAAAAATTTCCGGTTGCTCTATCTGACTCCGGCCTTGGATGCCGGATACATTGAGATGACCGAGCCGAATTCACCGAAAAGCCCAACTCAGAAGTACCGTCTGACCGAAAAAGGCATGGAGCTGATTTGCCCTAAACCATAACCGGTTACAGAACCCCTTTTGGAATCTGCATGGGGTTCGGGTCGATCCCATGAAATGATGGTTTTGATTTTCCAATGGTTGGAACAAGAACCCACTACTTTCCTGTTTTCCCGCTGTTTGGATATTTAACTTTCTGCCGAGCTGTGCGAAATTCCATTCATGAACGAACTCGCAGACCACCTAAAAAACGACCGATTTTCGGATGCCATTGGAATTGAACGTGTCTTCTGTAAAGACGGCTATTGGACCACCCGGCTGACCGTGGCCGAAATCCATCTCAACGGACTGGGAGTCGCTCAAGGCGGCGCACTCTTCACGCTGGCGGACTACGCTTTCGCGATCGCCTCGAACAGCGATGGACGCACCTCCACCGGACTGCAGACCACGATGGCCTTTATCTCTCCGGCACAACTCGGAGATACCGTAATCGCTCACATACGCGAAATCAGTCGGCGAAAAACCATCTCCATGTACGAAATTGAACTGCGCAACGAACAGACAGACCAACTGATCGCCCTCTTTACCGGAACCGGTTTCCGGGTCAAGTAAAACTGCGTCGTTCTCTACAGCCGGTTAGCGGTGCATTTCGGTCGCGGCGGCGGCCATGGCTTTCATGGCCTTGGGGGACGGGCCGAGCTCGTTCTTGTTGGAGGCGACGTTGATGATTTCAGACACGCCGGCAAAGCCCAGCTCGCGCGCCACTTCTTTGATCGGTTTACCCGGCTCATACATCGGCACGGCTTCAATCCACGAATGAGAGGTCGTCTTATTCTCCTAAGCTTCCGTATAAAATTCAGTTGCAGACAAAACTCCGATCCCAGATTCCTTCATCACCGCGCAGGCGCGGTCGGGATTCTCAAACCGAATGACAATCAATGCATTTTTCTTTGCCTTGCAGGCGAAGGCATACATGTACTCGACGCTCAGGCCGCCCGCTTCGGCGATCTTCAGAATTTTCTCAAGGCCGCCGGATTCATCGGCCACCTCAATGGCCATGACCTCGGTGAGATTCACCGCGAACCCGGCTGCTTCCATAACCGCTTTGGCGCGCGACCAGTCGCGAATAATCAGACGCAGAATGCCAAACTCGCTGGTGTCGGCCAGCGTCATGGTGACAATATTGATTCCGGCTTCCGCCAACACTTCACAAACACGGCTTAGATGGCCTGGACAATTTTCAAGAAAGACAGAGAGCTGTTTGAGTTTCATTGGATTTCCTCTCCTTTACTACGTTGATCAATTACTCGTTTGGCCTTCCCTTCGCTGCGCGCAATGGCGTTCGGCTCAACCAAACGAACCGGCACGCGCAATCCGGTTACATGCTCAATGGCATGTGCCAGTTTCTTCTGCATCGATTCCACTTCGCGAATCCGGTCGCTAAACATGGCTTGGGTCACCTCGACCCGTACCTCAATCTGATCGAGTCCACCCTTGCGGGTCAGTAGGATCTGATAGTGCGGAACGGTTCCTTCCACCGACAATAGAGCGGCTTCGATCTGCGACGGGAAGAGGTTGACGCCGCGAATGATCATCATGTCGTCGCAGCGCGAACGGATACGGCGGATGCGACGGATCGTGCGTCCGCAGGCGCAGTGCTCCGGGATAATCGAGGTGATATCGTGCGTACGATACCGGATCATCGGGAACGCCTGCTTGGTAAGCGTGGTGATCACTAACTCTCCCTCTCCTCCATCTGGCAGCACTTCATCCGTTTCGGGATTGACGATTTCCATCAGAAAATGGTCTTCAAAAATATGAAGTCCGTTCTGCTCAGAACATTCGATGCCAACCCCCGGGCCGATGATTTCGGACAGTCCGTAAATATCGAAGGCCTTGATGCCCGATTCGCGCTGAATATATTGGCGCATGGCTTCGGTCCACGGCTCCGCGCCGAAGATCCCGATTTTCACACCGAGGTCTTCAAAACGCACGCCGCCGGCATTCACCTGTTCGATCAGATGGATGAAGTAGCTCGGGGTGCAACACAGAGCCGTAACGCCGAAATCTTTCATCACCAGAATCTGCCGTTCCGTGTTGCCGCCGGAGATGGGGATCACGGTGGCACCGAGCCGCTCTGCGCCATAATGTGCGCCGAGTCCGCCGGTGAACAGACCGTAGCCGTAGGCATTTTGAAGAACGTCCCCGGCGTGCATGCCGGTCGCGACGAACGAGCGCAGCATCACACTGCTCCAGACATCGAGATCGTCTTTTGTGTAGCCAACCACAATGGGTTTACCCGTCGTACCGCTGGAGGCGTGCAACCGGACGACGTCTTTCATCGGCACCGCGAACAAGCCGTACGGATACGTATCACGCAGATCGGTTTTTTGCGTGAAGGGAAGTTTGGCGACATCGTCCAGCGTCTGAATATCCGCCGGTTTCAGCCCCCGCTCATCCATGCGCTGGCGGAAAAGCGCCACGTGATCATAACAGCGCTGAACGGTGGCTCGCAGTCGCTGCAACTGAAGAATCCGCAACTCACCCGGTTCCGTATAGTCCGGAATGCTTTCCGGATGAATAGTTGTTTCCATTATTCCCCCGCTGATTGCCGCCCTAATTCAAAAGCCGCGTCGTTTACTTGATGTAGTTTTTCAGGCAGCACTTCGTGAATAACTTCCAGCCAGGCTTCCGTTGGCGCATCCAAATGACGACTTAATAATCCGAGCATGGCCATGTTGAGTGTTTTTTTATTTTCCAGTTTTTCCGCATCAATGGCGGAGGGTCGAATGATGACCGTCTGCGGCGAGCAATCCGCTTCATAAAGCGGGAACTGATCGTCCTGGAACAAAATAAGATAGCCGATGGTTCCGGCAGGAATCATCGGACTGAACACTTTCTGACCGATGCGCACATCGCTGCAGATCGATCCGCCGCGCTGGCTCATGCCGTGCACTTCCGCTTTTTTCACATCCAGTCCCTGCCGGAAAAACACCTCGGCCAGAATCTGCGTGGAGGTCAAAACCCCCATGCCGCCGAGTCCGGCAATTTTAATACTGGTTACTTTATCGGTCATACAAATCATCCCTGGGTTGATGCGGGTTTAACCCCTTTGCGCGCAACCGCCAGAATACAGGGGCGGCGCACAATGAGAACCGTCAGTTCCTCTTTTTCCAGCGCCTCGACCAGTGCCGCCTCAAATTCCGCAGGTTGCTTGATCGGATCAAACGTTCCAACGTTTGGAACATTCATGGCGCGAACCACTTTTTCATAATCAAGACGGTTAGTTGGCGATTGATCCAACAACCGACCCGTGCCGGGATGCTCCTGCTGTCCGGTCATTGCTGTCGTCGAGTTATCGAGAATCAGCAGAACGTGGCCGGTCGGCGGCACGTTATAGGTCATCTCGGCCAGCCCGGTGAGCCCGCTGTGAACGAACGTACTGTCGCCGATCACGCTGACCACCCGCTTGGCCTCGTCGCGCGGCAGCACATGGCGCAGGCCGATACCGACGCCGAGACTCGCGCCCATGCAAATCTGCGTATCCATGGCGGCCAACGGCAGCAACGCGGCCAGCGTGTAGCAGCCAATATCGCCCGCGACGATACAGTTGTGTTTTTTCAACAATTCAAATGTGATCGTATGCGGACACCCCGCGCAAAGTTGCGGCGGTTTACCGCGTGGTGGAACTGCTTCCGGCGATGTGTCGTGCGCCAGAATCCGTTTTACGCGCCCGACGTCCAGCTCGCCGAAGCGGTACATCTCCGGAGCGCTTTCAATAATTCCTCCGGCGGCGCGCAGGGCATCGGCCATGTAGGGATCATTCTCTTCGATCACCACGGCGCGCTTCACTGACGCAGCGAACTCGAGCATGGAACGCATTGGAAGCGGATAACTCATCCCAGCCTTGAAAAACGACGCATCCGGCCCGGCTTCGCGCGCATGCTGATAGGCAACACCTGAAACCAGAATGCCGAGCTCTTCCGATCCTTCGACTTTTTGATTCGGACCTTCCGTCTCATTCCATTCCGCAATCTCCGCCAGCTTCTGGCGGAGACGGCGGTGCGCCGGGCGGGCGTGCCCCGGAACCATCACGTGGTAAGGAATATTGCGTTCGAAATGCGCCGTCGCCAGCCCGGTGTCCGCCGGACGCGGGGTGACGATGGTGCCGGAATGGCAGACGCGCGTGGTCAGCTTGAGGATCACCGGAATTTTCCAACGTTCGGAAACTTCAAATGCAAGGCGGGTAAATTCATAGGCTTCCTGCGAGTCGGAGGGTTCGAGCAGCGGGACACCGGCGGCGACGGCGTAGCGGCGCGTATCCTGTTCATTCTGGCTGGAGGCCAGCCCGGGATCGTCGGCCACGATGAAAACCAGTGCGCCGTCCACGCCGCTGTAGGCGGCGGTAAACAGTACGTCGGAGGCCACATTCAGACCGACGTGCTTCATCGTCGTAAACGCGCGTACGCCGGCAAAAGAAACGCCCAGCGCCACTTCGGCGGCAACCTTTTCGTTGGGCGACCATTCGGCACTGCCGCCCAGTTTGTTAAACACATCGAGAATTTCGCTCGAAGGGGTTCCGGGATAACCCGCCCCGCGGGCGGCACCCGCGTGCAGCGCGCCCAGAGCCACGGCTTCGTTTCCCATTAAAAATTTTCGTTCCATCATGATTCCTTGTTCAAAAGGTCAACTACCCAATCCGGTATACGAACCGGCTGGCCCCGAACCGTCGGCCTGCATAATCGGATTTTCGCAAGCAAGCCAAGTATCATAGCGAGCGTGATCGTGAAAGAAAACTCTAGTTTCAACCCACGGCAAACAAATTGCGTGCATTCGCGGTTCAAAGATTGCTGGCCGCACCCTTTATCCGATTCGCCCTGAATCCTAACCGGTTACAGAACGCCATTTGGAATCTGCATGGTGACGCAGTGGAGCGAGCCATGCTGCCGGATCAATGTGCTGCAATCTATACCGATAATTTCGCGGTCGGGAAATGCTTTTTCAATCACTTCCAACGCTTGGAAGTCCTTGGGGTCGTTGTAGGTCGGCACCAGCACCGCGCCGTTGATGACGAGATAGTTGGCGTAGGTTGCCGGCAGGCGTTCGCCGTCGGTGTCGTATTTCGCGCCCGGCCACGGGAGGGGAAGCAGACGGTAGCCGTCGAAGGCTTGCAACTCGCGCTCCATCGCCTTCAGGTCGTCATAGTGTTCGTCGGCCGGATCGTCGCACGCCACATAGACGATGGTGCGGTCGGGACAGAGGCGCGCGAGGGTATCGATGTGCGCGTCGGTGTCGTCGCCCGCCATATGGCCGTGCTTCAGCCACAGGATGGTGTTCGCGCCAAACTCTGCTTTCAGTTTCTTCTCAATCTGTTCTTTGGAGAACTGCGGGTTGCGGTTGGGGTTGAGCAGGCATTCCTCCGTCGTTAGGATTGTGCCTGCGCCGTCGGACTCGATGCTACCGCCTTCAAGAATCAGTGGGACGGTGCGGAGCGGGGTTTCGCCGAATTCGCCGCGGCGGTGGAGCAGGCCGGTAATCGCGTTGTCGAGTTTCGCCTCGAATTTACCACCCCAGCCATTGAAGGTGAAGTCGAGCAAAACGGGTTGGCCATCCTCCTTGATCGTGATCGGCCCGAAGTCGCGCGCCCAGATGTCGTTGCTCGGAATGGCGCACGCGTCGGCGCGAACCATGACCACCCGCTCGAAGCGGCGGATGGCCGTTTCGATTTCGCCCAATACGTGTTGGGCCTCGTCGAGGCAGTAGGCCCAATCGGTGTTGGCGTGCGGCCATACCAGCAGCACCGCATCCTGCGGTTCCCATTCGGCGGGCAGTCTTTTGGTTGGCAGATGCATAGGGGCGGAGAGTTTCCAATCCTTGGAAAAAACGCCAGCCCAAAGTTCTGGTGATTGGAATGGCTTGTTTAGAACGTTGTTTTTGAAATTTCTCCTGCGGGGATGGTTGCGATGGTCTTCTTTTTCCCCTGTGCGATCACCAATGTTTTTTCCGAGGTGCTTGTGTTCAGGAAGAAGAACCGGTCGCTGGCGATCTGGGTGGTAAAGACGCCATCTTGTGCCAAATCGGTGACGGGTAGACCGAGGCCATCCAGTGTTTTCCCGAGCTGGACCGAAAGCGCTTCCCATCCGTCTAAACGTACAATACCTCCTTTTCCAATGATGCGTCCCTGCGGCGAAGTGCCGAAGAGTTCACGTTCGGGAGCATCGGTTCCCTCGACGCTTTCGAATGAGGGCACGTCCATGACGATGATGCGTCCTCCTCGGTTCATCCATGCCGCCAGGTTTTGGGCGTCGCGGGTTTCCATGACCTTGCCTTGCAGGATGACGAGAACGCGGTTGCGATCAAGCGCACCGGTTGCCAGCATGCTTTCATCGACGAAATCGAAGTCCGTTAGATCGCGTAATTGCCGGACTCTTCCGAAGAATCTTCCGCCGCCGAGTTCCTTGCTTTCCCATCCCAGCGTCATCGATACGTTGGGATACCAAAGAGCCACGGGTACGACCGGGGAATCGACATGGAACAGGTATTGGATATTCTTCTGCTGGGCCTTGATGCGCGATGGGGAGGAGATGATGTTGGAGTTGTAGTCGTGCAATTGATTGGCACCGGAAGCGGTTGCGTTGTAGATGCGCGCAACAATCCCCGCTTCGTTTTCCGGTCCTGCCGGCTCAAAGCCGAAATATGCGCCATAGTGTTTGCCAGCCGAAGCCACCCACCGGGTAAGGCCGAAGTTCGTGGCGTAGTCGGATCCTTCGTTGGTGATGCGCACGCCCGCCCGATGCTTGGCCGCCACGCGGCACTGCTCGGCGAAATTGGATCCATGATGCGGTTCGGCATCGCCACCCGTGCAGAGGTAGATCGGCGTGTCGGGGAAATACTTGCGCGTCGTCGCCATCCACCCATCGGCGAAACGGGTCATGGAGGCGCGATACCAGTCGATGAAGTCAAGCCATTGGCGGCGTTTGCAAGGCTCTCCCTCGACGACCTGTTTCTGGAAGGCGTCCAATTTGTCGTCGTAGCCGGGGAAGTCGAGATTGGTCCAATCCTTGTTGTGCGTGCCCCAGGCCGCATTCAAGGCGGCAATGGTATTGTATCGTTCGGCTATGAATTTCCGGTAGTCCTCGCGAGCGTAGGGATCGTTGCACCAGTATCCGGCGTGGTTGTGGTATTCGCCGGGAATGTTGAACGTCCATCCGCCGCCGGAGACGGAATAGATGGCTTCGCCAAAGTCGCCTTGAATGCCCAGCAAAACCGATTCAATCACATTCTGGTTGCGGTAGCGCTTGGCGAATTCGGCGATGAAGCGGTCGATCCACTGCGGCAGGTTGGGGTTCCAGAGGGACTCGATCTTGCTGTCGGTTCCATGCTCAAGGCAGCGGCAAGGAAAGTGGTTGTCACCGGCGCGGAACCATCCGGGCGTGGAGTAGGCCGGGCCAAGAATCAGGAAGGGAACCCATTTCAGTCCGGTTTTTTCCAAGGCATCAACCTGCTTGTCCCACTGCGACCAGTCCCACTTGCCCAGCCCTTCGCGTTCGCAGGTTTCCCATGTCACATAGCTCTCGATGCTGGTCACGCCTAGTGTCCGGAAAAAGCTTCCCGTTGCCTCGTCGCAATCGTTGCCAAACGTGTAATACATATCGTGCGGTCTGTCGCCGGGGGAAAAATGTTTGAGGACTTCCGCCCACCGTTCTGTTTCGGTCGGGATGGGGAGGTCCGGCTTTTTACTGTAAAGGGCGATGCGCTTGATCGTGAGATTCCCAACTGGCCCGAACCGGAAATCGGCACCGAAATTTTCGTGGCCACCAAAAGCGGTATTCTCAAAATGCAGCAGCGTGCGCTCCCATTGATGGTCGTCCGATAAAAAGAAGGCTGGGCCGGAATGATAATGATCGGTTTCGGTGTCATATTGGGAAGGAACCCGCACGAAGCCATCGTTAAGAAATTCGACAACCATGTAGGCATCGCCATGGAAGTGCTTGCGGAGTTCGGGGTCGATCTTGAAATAGAGATAAGGCGACCCGGTCTGGTTTCGGAAGGCATGCTTCCCTGCGACGTCAACCTGTTCCCATTTCCCATCTTCGGCCATGGCGATGTCGAGTCCGCTGGCTTTTTCGGGTGTAACCGTGGCTACAGGAGCCGTCCACGCCTGCATGGCGACCGCAAACAGCATAGCTGAATAAATCAAGCATTTCATGGCAAGGCTCCTCTGACGTGGATTGATGGAGGGTTTGCAATCATGTGGACAAACACCAGTCTAAAATGCCAGTGAATGCACCCTGTGCGTTTTCTCCGGCGACCCAGTCGGCGATCCGGCAGAGTTGTAGCGAGTAGCCTCCGGAGGGTCGGCTGATGTGAAGCGGGTTGAGAGAATGTGGGGAATCATCCTGCAAGGATTGGAGATCGGGATTTTATATGGTTCCAACGATTAGTGAACCGGGCTATATTACCGACCGGTTATCTGTATAGAGATTTATCTATGACCTGTTCGTTTTTGTTGGGAGGATTTCCAATGGCTGGGACATGTATGATGCGATGGATGGCGGTATTCGGGCTGCTGTTGGCCGCGGCAAATGCCGGGGCGCAGTCGATGGAGCCGCGCTTTTATTCGAACGCACCGGTGGGGATGAACTTTTTGCTGGGGGGCTATGCCTATTCGGAAGGCTCGTTCGCCGCCGATCCGTCCGTTCGCCTGGAAAATGCCGAGTTGGATCTCCACCTGCTTTTTGCCGGCTATGCGCATTCGTTTGGGCTGTGGGGGAAGTCGGGCAAGTTCGATGTCGTGGTGCCGTACGGATTCCTGTCTGGAACGGCCACAGTCAACGGGGCTCCGGTGAAGCGCGAGGTCGACGGCTTCACCGATCCGTCGTTCCGCGTTTCCATGAACTTTGTGGGGGCACCGGCGCTGGCGTTGCCGGAGTTCAAGGAGTATCGGCAGGATTTTGTCGCCGGGGTAAGCCTCCAGGTATTGGCTCCCTTGGGGCAGTACGATTCCAGCCGGGTCGTGAACCTAGGCTCCAATCGATGGGTCATCAAACCGGAGGTGGGTATGTCGAAACCCTTCGGGCCGGTCAGCCTCGAGGTGGCGGGGGCGGTGGCCTTCTTTACCGACAACACCGATTTCTATGGCGGACAGAACAAGCGGCAAGATCCCCTTTACTCCGCGCAGGGTCATCTGGTCTACACCTTCAAGAACGGCATCTGGGCGGCGGTGGATGGAACCTACTACGCCGGCGGCGGCACCACCATCAACGGCTTGGACAAGCATGACCGGCAGGACAACACCCGCGCCGGTGCGACGCTGGCGTTTCCCGTGAACAAGGCCAACTCCATCAAGCTGTTTGCCAGCACGGGCGTCTCCACCCGGGTCGGCAGCGACTTCGATACCTACGGCATGGCGTGGCAATACCGCTGGGGCGGGGGACTGTAGCACGCGGCCCAATCCGTCAGCTAAATATCTGGAACACAGTTGATCCAGCCCGGCGCGGCTCTCCCCAAAGCAACGATGTTCAGGCGTTTTCGCCGGCGACCCAGCCGGTGGTCCAGCAGAGCTGGAGGGAGTAGCCGCCGGAGGGGCGGCTGATGTGCAGGAGGTCGCCGGCGACGTAGAGGTTGGGGTAGAGCCGCGAGCGCATGGTGCGGGTGTCGATTTCGGCCATGTCGATGCCGCCGTCGCAGACGACGGCCCAGTCGTAGCCCATGGTTCCGGTGATGGTGAGCGGCAGGCCCTTGAGCACTTGGACGAGCGTTTTACGTTCGTCCTGCGTGACGACGTTGACCTTCTTGTCGAGCAGTTCCGCCGGGAGGTGGCCGTCGAATGCGCGGGCCATGCCGACGGGGGCGAGCTGCTTGGCGACGTTGCGGACGATCTTGTTTTTATTGTCGTCGAAGACTTCCAGCACGCGGCGGTCGACCACGTGCGGTTCCATGCCGGGGAAGAGATCGATGGTGGCCGCCACCGGGCCGTGCTTGAGCAGTTTCTTGACTTCGTTGGCGCTGTTGAGGATCAGCGGTCCCGAGATGCCGAAGTGCGTGAAGAGGATCTTTCCGGCTTTGGAAAGCTGTTCGCCGGTGGTGGCGGTGAAGGTGATCTTCATCGGTTCGAGCGTGGTGCCGGATAGATCCTTGACCCACTGCTCCTTGGCCCGTAGGGGGACGATGTCGGGTGTGGCGGCGTGGACGGTGTGGCCGATTTCGCGCAGCCAGTTCAGCCCGTCGCCGGTCGAGCCGGTTTCCTTGTAGGACGCGCCACCGGTGGCGAGGATGATGCTCTCGGCCAGAACCGGCCCTTGGTTGGTTTCGATGCCGGTGATGGTGCCGTCTTCGACGATCAGGTGCTTGACCGTGGCACCCATGCGGGTTTCGACGCCGTTTTCGTGCAGGTATTCGGTCAGCACGCGCGTGACGTCGGTCGCCTGCTGGGTTTGAGGGAAGGCGCGCTTGCGCTCTTCGACAACGAGCGGAAGGCCGCGGCCTTCGAAGAAGTCGAACGTTTCCTGCACGGCAAAGCGGGAGAAGGTGGAGAAGAGGAATTTACGGGCGTCGCCGAAGAAGGAGAGGAAGGTGCGGGTGTCGAACTCGGCATTGGTGATGTTGCAGCGCCCGCCGCCGGTCAGGTTGAGCTTTTCGCCAAAGGCCCTGTTTTTTTCGACCAGCAGCACGCGCCGCCCGCATTCGGCCGCGCGCCCGGCGGCCATCATGCCCGCAGGTCCGCCGCCCACCACGATTACGTCGAATTTTTCCATGCGCGGGAATCTAGCAGATGACCGGTCCGATGCGATTCAATTTATGTGCGGTTCGGGTGTACTTGGCGGGGCCATGCCTGTACGATGTCCGAAACGATACGGGGGTGTCTATGAAGCGGATGGGGTTGATGCTGGTTTGGGGAATCGCGTTAGTGGCGGGTGCCGGGCCTGCCTTTGTGGATGATGCGCTGGGATGGATTTTCCCGCAGGAGCTGGGTGGACTGGCGTACACGATGGCCGAGAAATACGACGATCCCTCGCTGGGCTACTGCGTCTTCTACCGCAGCAGCACGAACTTCGCGGCGGAAGTTTCGGTCTACACGCTCGGCCGGGATTCGATTCCGGACGGTTGCAAGGGGGAGGGCGTCGATATGGTGCTCCAAAGCGCGGAGGGCGCATTGGCCTTGCGGCAAAAGCAGGAGCAGATTTCCGGCCTGAAAAAGCGCGGCACCGCCGTGGTGCCGCGGCAGGGTGACATCCAGTTTGCATCCGCCGTTTTCCAATACCTGGAAGGCGCAACGAACGGCGTGCAGAAAATCACATCCGCCTACGCTACGGGTTTCCGCAATACCTTCATCAAACTGGAGTTCACCTTCGACCTGGTCGACGGAGCCGCGGCGCGTCCGATGGCCGATCAAATGGTTGCCCAGCTTATCGGGATGGCCAAGGCCCGGCCGGACGAGCAGGCGCTGTTGATGGCTTCGTGCGCCGCGTTGCTGCATGATCCCGACGGGTATGGTGGCCGCACCGCAGCACAGCGCGTGATGGCAAAGGCGCAGACCATGGAAACCCTCAACATCTACACCCACCTGTTTGTATGGCCGGATGGCTATCGCAAGCCCAAGAACGCCGATCTGCTCGTGGCCGCCTATTTTGCAGGCATGCTGCAGGTTGTCGTGCCGCAGCAGCTCGAAACAGGTGGCGAGTTCGAGGGGTTCCTCGGGATGCTCCAAGCCTATGGAGCCATGCGCGCCAAGGACCAGATCGACGCGATTCCCGAGTATGACGAATGGGCGAAGGCTCCCGACAAGAAGGCTCTATTCAACCAGTTGCTGGTTGTGCAGTGAATAATGTTGTAGCTGGGGTCGACGACCCCGGATTCGGAGGAAAGGTCTCGTCTTGCGCGGAACGGGGTCGGCGACCCCATCCACAACCCTTCTAAGCCAGATCGAACAGCAGGAATTCGCTGTGCCGAAGTGCGGAAATGGCGAGTAGGCTTTCTTCGTCGATGGCGGCACCGTCGCCGGTGTTCAGTTCGGTGCCGTTGATGTCGATCGATCCCTCGATCATCTGGATCCAGATGTGCCGGTCGGACTCAAGGGTATAATGCAGTTTGCGGCCTTCCTCCAACTCGCCGCCGTAGAGCGCGACGTCCTGATGCACCATCAGGCTTTCGTCCTTGCCGGTTTGCGACGCAAGCAGCGTGAGCTCGTTCGGCTTCCGCAGGTTGGAAAAATCGCGTTGTTCATATCCGGGCTCCAAACCGGCGCGTTCGGGCATGATCCAGATTTGCAGCAGGTGGGTTTCCTTGTTCGTCGGGTTGAACTCGCTATGGGTCACGCCGGTGCCGGCGGTCATGCGCTGGAGTTCGCCGCGGCGGATGACGGAACCGTTGCCCATGCTGTCCTTGTGTTCCAGTTCGCCTTCGATGATGTAGGTGATGATCTCCATGTTGTCGTGGGGGTGCGTGCCGAAGCCTTCGCCACCTTTGATCCAGTCCTCGTTGATAACCCGCAGCGAACGGAACTTCATGTGCGCCGGGTCGAAATAGGAGGCAAACGAGAAGGAATGGAAGGTCTTCAACCAGCCGTGGTCGGCATGGCCGCGTTCGTTCGATTTCCGTACGGTGATCATAATAAAACCCCTCGCTTCGTTGCGTCGTCAGACACGGTTCCATGGCGGAATGTTCAATGCGCGATTCGCCTAGCTGTTCGTCATGTTTGCGGCTTGGTGCGTGGCCTGCACGATGGTCTGCCAGAACCAATTCTGTGGATCGATGACTTTTCGCGCCCCGATCAACTCGATGGGCAAATGCACCAAGCGGTCGTGGTGCATGCCGACGATCATATTCGTCTTGCCGGCCATGGCCGCGTGCACGGCGTTGTTGCCGAGACGCAGGCAGTACATCGAATCGTTCGCGTTGGCGCGGCGGCTGCGGATGCTGTAGCTCGGGTCGAAATACTTGACGTTGACCTCCATGCCTTCGGCCTTGAAGAAGGTGTTGATTTCGTCATGCAGCAGGATGCCGATGTC